>NZ_JBWGIG010000025.1:0-57683 GCF_056312595.1 Pseudomonas sp. GYB4201
CCGGCGTCGCTCAAGCGGACGACGGCCCGGAATAGAAGCGCCTCCGGTTCCGTCTCCCTCGGCTCCGCCGAGGCCCGCTTGATCAACGCCTCCGGTCGGCCCGGGCGCTTAACGGGGCCAAGATCAAAGTCAAAAGCCAGATCAAGATCAAAAGCACATCAAAAGCCAGATCAAAAGCAGATCAAAAGCAGATCAAAAGCAGATCAAAAGCAGATCAAAAGCTGTTGGATACGAAAAAGCCCCGGGTTCTCATCGAAGCCGGGGCTTTTTCTTGCAGCTTGCAGGTGCTGTTACTTCACCGCCTGCATCCGCATCTGCAGGTAATCCTTCTTGTCCACTTCCTTCGCATCACGCTTGCCCAGGTCCGCCATCGGAATCCGGTAGGTTTCCTTGGCCGCATAAGCCGCGAGGGCCGCGATGATGGTGATGCCGAATGCCATGGCACCCACGGTCATCGGGATGTTGTCCGAGCCGGGCGGGGCGATGGCGGCGAACAGGGCCGGCAGCAGCGCGGTGATCATGGTGCCCACGTTCTGCGAGATGGCCATGGCCGACACACGGTAGCGGGTCTGGAACAGTTCCGGGTAGAAGCTTGGGAAGATCGCGTTGTAGCCCTGGTAGACCACACCCCACATCAGCAGCGACATGGTGAAGGCCAGGGGCACGCTGTGGATGCTGATCGCGTACAGGTAGCCGAAGGCCAACAGGCCCGAGCCCAGGGCGCCACCCATGATCATCGGGCGACGGCCGATCTTGTCCGACCAGTTGCCTACGAACGGGATCACCACCACGGCGACGATGTTGCCGATTACCGGAATCCACAGGTACACGCTTTTCGAGAAGCCGACGCCGTAGGCCGGCTGCACCGCGTACGCCGCACCGAAGATGGTGGCCACCACCGGGATCACGTTCATCAGCGCCATGCAGGTCACCAGGCACATGTTGCGCCAGTTGTGCTGGAAGGCCTCGACGATGGGGGCTTTCGGCAGTTCGGTGCTGGCTTCTTCCTTGACGAAGGCCGGGGTCTCGTGGACCTCTTTACGGATGATGTAGCCGGCGATCAGCACGATGGCGCTGAGCAGGAACGGAATCCGCCAGCCCCAGCTGTTGAAGGCATCGTCGGGCATGAAGTAGGCCAGTGGCAGGAAGATCGCCGCGGCGAAGATCTGCCCCGCCTGCACGCCCTGCAGGGTGTAGCTGGCGTAGTAGCCCCTTCTGCCGAAGGGCGCGTGCTCCATGATCATGGAACTGGCCCCGGAGATCTCACCAGCTACCGCGAAGCCCTGGATCAGGCGCAGTACCACCAGCAGGGCCGGCGCAAGCATGCCAACCTGGCTATAGGTAGGCAGCAGGCCCACGGCCATGGTCGCGAAGCCCATCAGGAACATGCACAACAGCAGCACATTCTTGCGGCCGCGGGTGTCACCCCAGTGGCCCAGGAACGCGGCGCCGATTGGGCGGGCGATATAACCCACGCCATAGGTAGCCAGCGAGGCGACGATAGCGATCTTGGGGTCGGTGGACGGGAAGAAGATTTGCGGGAATATCAGCGCCGCAGCCTGGGCGTAGATAAAGAAGTCATAGTACTCGAGCGCCGAGCCGATCCAGCCGCTGGCGGTCGCTTTTTTGGTTTGCTGAGAGCCGTGGGACTCGGTGGATACTTGATCCATGGGTGTCTCCGTTGTTTTTATTATAGAGCAATATCATTTTAGGTAACGCTGGCCGTCAGCTCGGGTCGGAACCGAAACTAACTGGATAGTTAACAAATATCAGCCGCCATGATCTGTGTCAATACGGCAACCCGGTGGCCCATGCGAACCTGTGCGATTGCCGGTCATTATTATGACATCAGTGAAAAAGTTTGTGCAGCGAATGGCATCAACGGTGCGTCTGGCGCAAGGGTTGGCGCCAGGTTGGTCGGACAGAGCTTGCCTGAAGTAGTGGCACCGCGCTATATCTTCGTCTGGCCCTGCCGATAAGGGGTTCTGCGACTGTCCGTTCTGTTGGAGCACCTTCTTGAACTTCCCCGTTTTGCCCGATGACTCACGCCTGCCGCCGGGCGAACAGACGGCCGCGTCGATTGAAGTGGTGCTGGCCGGCGCGCGCGCCTGGCCCAAAGCTTGCGCGTGGGTGTGGTACCGGGATGGCGAGCCCATGCACCGGGCGGCCCAGGGCGGTGCCTTCTGCCAGTGGCCCACGACCCTGGCAGCCGACGACCTCGACGCGTTCTGCCGCGCCGAGGGCTTGCATCGCTGGCCCACCGGCCAGGGCGAGCGTGCCTTGGGCTGGCTGCTGGCGCCACGCAGCGAGGCGCACAACCTGCAGTTGGCCGAGCTGGCCCGGGAGCTGGGCACGCGGGTGCAGAGCGAGGCCCTGGCGCGGGCGCAGATCACCCAGCGGGTGCTGTACGAAATCACCTACCTGGCCAGTTCCACCCGTGACCGGGCGGCGTTCCTCGAAGGCGTGCACCGGCACCTGGCCACGCTGATCGACGCCGAGAACTTCTACCTGGCGCTGTACGACCCCCAGCACGGCAAGGTCTCGTACCCTTATTACGTGGACATCATCGACGTCGATGCCATCGAGGCCGAGAGCCACGAATACCTGGACCCCGAGTGCCTGTCCCTGACCGGCTACGTGCTGATCAGCGGCCAGCCGCTGATGGTCGACGCCGTGGGCATGCGCCGCGCCGAGCAGGAAGGGCGCTTCGCCCCCCTGGGGCACCGCCCCGAGTTCTGGATGGGCGCGCCGCTGAAGAACGCCTCGGACGAGGTGTTCGGCATGCTTGCCATGCAGGTCTACGAGGTGTCGCGCATTTATAGCGCCGAGGACCGCGAGCTGTTCCTGGTGGTGGCCCGCCACGTGGCCATGGCGCTGGACCGCATCCTGCACCGGGTCGACCTGGAAGAGACGGTGTCGCGGCGCACCCAGGAGCTGTCCGAGCTCAACGATGCCCTGCGCCAGGAAGTGGTCGAGCGCGAGCGCGCCGAGCACCTGCACAGCGCACTGTTCCAGATTGCCGAGTTGTCCAGCCAGCCGGGGGACATGGCCGAGCTGTTCCAGAGCCTGCACAGCATCGTCGGCGACCTGCTGTTCGCGCGCAATTTCTATATCGCGCTGTTCGAGGTGATGACCGGCGAGGTGACCTTCCCCTATTACATCGACGAACAGAGCGCCGCCGTGCCGCCGCCACGCCGTGGCCGCCGTGGCCTGACCGAGTACGTGATCCGCCAGCGCCGGCCGTGCCTGATCGACTACGACGACGCTACCGAGCTGATGGCCAGCGGCGAGATCACCCACAACCCCGGGCCGATCCGCTCGCAGTCGTGGCTGGGCATCCCGCTGTTCGAGGGCACCCAGGTGCGCGGCGTGCTGGTGGTGCAGAGCTATTCGCCGATGATCCGCTACAGCCAGCGCGACCAGGAGCTGTTGACCTTCGTCTCCCGGCACATCGACACCGCGTTGTCGCGGCGCAGCGCCGCCGAGGCGGTGCACGCTGCCAACCTGATGCTCGAGGCGCGGGTGCAGAGCCGCACCCGCGAGCTGGACCACGCCAACGCCAAGCTGCAGCATGAAAACGCCCACGACGCCCTGACCGGGCTGCCCAACCGCAGCCACCTGCAGCAACGCCTGCAGCAGGCCTGGGAGGATTTCTGCCGGCAACAGCGGCCCCTGGTGGTGATGTTCATCGACCTGGACCGCTTCAAGATGGTCAACGACAGCCTCGGCCACCATTTCGGCGACCTGCTGCTGACCCAGGCCGCCACGCGCCTGCGCAACTGCCTGCGCCAGGACGACCTGCTGGCGCGGCTGGGCGGCGACGAGTTCGCGGTGCTGGCGCCCAGCGCCGACCTTGATGTGGCCGTGGACATCGCCGAGCGCATCCTGCTGGCCTTCGACCTGCCGTTCAACATTGACGGCCACGGGGTGTTTTCCTCGTGCAGCATCGGCATCGTCAGCGCCGACGGGCAGTTCCACCATGAGCCGGCGGACCTGCTGCGTGACGCCGACACGGCCATGTACCGGGTCAAGAACGCCGGCCGCGACAGTTTCGCGGTGTTCAACCAGCAGGTGCGCCGCGAGGTCACCGACCAGATGGAGCGCGAGGGCGCGCTGCGCAACGCGCTCAAGCGCGATGACGAACTGCTGGCGTATTTCCAGCCCATCGTCAGCGTCGAGAGCGGCGCGGTGGTGGCTCTGGAGGCGCTGATCCGCTGGCGCCAGGCCGACGGCCGCATCACCGCGCCAGGGCAGTTCCTGCCGGCGCTGGAAGGCCTGCGGCTGATTGGCCGGTTGGACCTGTACATGCTCAACCGCATTGCCGAAATCCTCGCCCGGCCCGAGCACGCGCACTGGCCGCCGGTGCACGTCAACTGTTCCAGCTACAGCATTACCCGGCCCGAGTTCGCCAGCGAAGTGCTGGCGCTGCTGCAGCGCCACGGCATCGACGCCCACCGCCTGTGCCTGGAACTGACCGAAGGCGGCCTGGTGGCCGAGCCCGAGCGCGCCCGGCAGACCATGCAGCAACTGGCCGAACACGGCCTGAGCGTGATGCTCGACGACTTCGGCGCCGGCTTCTCGTCGCTCAGCTACGTGCACCAGTACCGCTTCAGCGGCCTGAAGATCGACAAATCCTTCATCCTCGAACTGACCGCCAGCGAACGCAGCCGCGCCATCGTCCGCGCCATCGTGCGCATGGCCGACTCGCTGGGGCTGCCAGTGGTGGCAGAAGGGGTGGAAGACGAGGCCACCTTGCAGCTGCTCAAGGAGATGGGCGCGTCGCAGGCGCAGGGGTATTACTTCGCGCGGCCGATGGCGATGGAGTTGCTGGAGCTGCCGGGCGGACCTTGAAGCCGACCCACCGGGGTCCCCTGTAGCAGCGGCCGGCGGCCGCGTCAGGTCCACCGGGGACGCAGCCTTCGGCAGCTGCTACGGGGGTTAGATTACCGAACCGGGCACGCTGGCCTTGACGTGGTGGCGGGCGTCCACCGCGCCGGCCACGGTGAGGGCGTCGGCCTCGGCCTCGGTGATGGGCACGCGATGGCCATTGAGCTCGGCGATGGACATGCGCAACTGGTCGTCGGTGGTGATGCGCACGTCGGTCGCCAGGCCTTCGCAACGCATGTCGGCCTCGACCAGGGTGCAACGTTGGGTCTGGGCATTGATTTCCACGGGCATGGCTCCTCTCCTTGTTCTGTTGGGCACTCAAGGCTTTGACAACAGCCGCGCGGCGCGGGCCCTTCGCGCTGATCAACGGTCAGCCGATTAAAGGTTCTTCAGGCTACTCCTCACAAACGTTTGCCGGGCCTACACTGATCCGGCGTGTGCCTGGTGGTGGCGTCCTGTCCTGCGTACGGAACAAACCCGATGCTTGGAATTGTGCGTGTCGCGCTGAACCGGCCCTACACCTTCGTGGTGTTGGCCATTTTCATCCTCATCGTCGGCCCCCTGGCGGCGTGGCGGACGCCTACGGACATTTTTCCGGAAATCCGCATTCCGGTCATCGCCGTGATCTGGCAATACACCGGCCTGCCGCCCGACCAGATGGCCGGGCGCATCACCTCGCCGTTCGAGCGGGTGCTGACCACCACGGTGAACGATGTGCGCCACATCGACGCCGAGTCGCTGAACGGCTTCGGCATCGTCAAGGTGTACTTCCAGCCCAACGTCAACATCAGCACCGCCAACGCCCAGCTGACCTCGGTGGCCCAGGTGATCCTGCGGCAGCTGCCGCCGGGCACCACGCCGCCGCTGATCCTCAATTACAGCGCTTCCACCGTGCCCATCGTGCAGCTGGCGCTGTCGGGCCAGGGCCTGAGCGAGCAGCGCCTGGGCGACCTGGGCCTGAACAGCGTGCGCCTGCTGCTGACCTCGGTGGCCGGCGCTGCCATGCCTTACCCGTTCGGCGGCAAGAGCCGCCAGGTGCAGATCGACATCGACTCCGCCGCCCTGCAGGCCCGCGGCCTGTCGGCCCAGGACGTGGCCAACGCCCTGGCCGGGCAGAACCTGATCACGCCGGTGGGCACCGAGAAAATCGGCCGCTACGAATACGTCATGCAGCTGAACAACGCGCCCTCGGCCATCGCCGACCTGGAAGCCCTGCCTATCAAGGCCGCCGACGGCACCACGGTGCTGATGCGCGACGTGGCCAGCGTGCGCGACGGCGCGCCGCCGCAAACCAACATCGTCCACGTCAACGGCAGCCGCTCGGTGCTGATCACCGTGCTCAAGACCGGGTCGGCGTCGACCCTGGGGGTGATCGCCGGCATCAAGGACAAGCTGGCCGAGTCCAAGGCGGCCTTGCCCGACAACCTCAAGATCGACTTCATCGGCGACCAGTCGCTGTTCGTCCGCGCCGCCATCAGCAGTGTGGCGCGCGAGGCGGTGATCGCCGCGGCGCTGACCAGCCTGATGATTTTGCTGTTCCTGGGCAGCTGGCGCTCGACGGTGATCATCGCCGTGTCGATCCCCCTGGCCATCCTGGCCTCTATCGCCACCCTGGCGGCGCTGGGGGAAACCCTGAACATCATGACCCTGGGCGGCCTGGCCCTGGCCGTGGGTATCCTGGTGGACGATGCAACGGTGACCATTGAAAACATCAACTGGCACCTGGAGCAGGGCAAGCAGGTGCGCGAAGCGATCCTCGACGGCGCGGCGCAGATCGTCACCCCGGCGTTCGTGTCGCTGCTGTGCATCTGCATCGTGTTCGTGCCGATGTTTTTCCTCGACGGCATCGCCCGCTTCCTGTTCGTGCCCATGGCCGAGGCGGTGATGTTCGCCATGATCGCCTCGTTCATCCTGTCGCGCACCCTGGTGCCGACCATGGCCAACTTCCTACTCAAGCCCCATGAAGAGCACGAGGAGGGCGCGCACAAAAAGCCCTCGCGCAACCCGTTGGTACGCTTCCAGCAAGGCTTCGAGGCGCGTTTCGAACAGATCCGCGAGGGCTACCATGGCCTGCTAGAACGGGTGCTGCACCGGCGTGGACTGTTCCTGCTGGCGTTTTTCGCCTTCGTGCTGCTGTCGTTCGGGCTGGCGCCGTTCCTGGGGCGGGACTTCTTCCCCAGCGTCGACTCCGGGCAGATCCTGATGCACGTCCGCGTGCCGGTGGGCACCCGCATCGAAGACACTGCACAGGTGATCTACCGCGTCGAGCAGGCCGTGCGGGGCATCGTGCCCGCCGAGGAGTTGGGCGCGGTGGTGGACAACATCGGGCTGTCGGTGAGCGGCATCAACACCGCCTACAACAACACCGGCACCGTCGGTTCCCAGGACAGCGACGTGCAGATCTCGTTGAACGAGGGCCACCGCGCCACGGCCGACTACATCCGCCAGATGCGCGAGCAACTGCCCCAGGCGTTCCCCGGCGTGGTGTTCTCGTTCCCGCCCTCGGACATCGTCGGGCAGATCCTCAACTTCGGTTCGGCCGCGCCCATCGACCTGCAGGTGTCGGGGGCCAACCTGGCCGGCAACTTCGCCTACGCCAACAGCGTGCTGCGCGAGATTCGCCGGGTGCCGGGGGTGGTGGACGCGCGCCTGCAGCAGTCACGGCAATTGCCCAGCTTCAAGATCAACGTCGACCGCACCCGCGCGCAACTGGTGGGTATCACCGAGCGCGACATCACCAATAGCCTGGTGGTGAACCTGGCCGGTTCCAGCCAGGTGGCGCCCACCTATTGGTTGAACAATGCGAACGGCATTTCCTACCCTATCGTGCTGCAGACGCCGCAGTACAAGTTGGACACCCTGGGCGCGCTGCATGACCTGCCGCTGAGCGCCAGCGGGCAGGGCGCCAACGGGCAACTGCTGGGCGGCCTGGCGACGTTCGAGCGCAGCCAGAGCAACTCGGTGCTGACCCAGTCGGACATCCAGCCGGTGGTGGAGGTGTACGCGTCGATCCAGGGGCGCGACCTGGGCGCGGTGGCGGCGGATATCCAGGCGATCATCGATGCCCACGGCAACGACCTGCCCAAGGGCTCCAAGGCTACGCTGCAGGGCCAGGTGCAAACCATGAACAGCGCGTTCAACGGCATGTTCTTCGGCCTGCTGGGGGCGGTGGTGCTGATCTATCTGCTGATCGTGGTCAACTTCCAGTCCTGGCTCGACCCGTTCGTGATCATCACCGCCCTGCCGGCGGCCCTGGCGGGTATTGTGTGGATGCTGTTCGCCACCCACACCACGCTGTCGGTGCCGGCGCTGACCGGGGCGATCATGTGCATGGGCGTGGCTACCGCCAACTCGATCCTGGTGGTGAGCTTCTGCCGCGAGCGCCTCAACGAACATGGCGACTCGCTGAAAGCCGCGCTGGAGGCCGGCTATACCCGCTTCCGGCCGGTACTGATGACGGCCCTGTCGATGATCATCGGCATGGCGCCCATGGCCCTGAGCCTGGGCGAGGGCGGTGAGCAGAACGCACCCCTGGGCCGGGCGGTGATCGGCGGGCTGGCCTTCGCCACCTGCGCCACGCTGTTCCTGGTGCCGGCCATTTTCAGCATTGTCCATGCCCGTGACGGGCGCGAGGCCGTTGCCCAGCGCAGCGGCCAGGAGGCCTGACATGTCAGCGCAGCAATCGGCAAGCTCCCGGCGCGGCCGCCTGGCATTGATCGTGGGCGTAGTGCTGGTGATTGTGGTGGTGGTCGCCGGGGTCAGCACCCGCGCCACCGAGTCGCGCAACCTCAAGACCTGGACCGACACCCAGGCCATGCCCACGGTGGTGCTGATCGCGCCGAGCCGGCCGGACAAGGGCCCGGTGCTGAACCTGCCGGGGCGCCTTGAAGCCTGGTCGCGGGCCTCGATCTTCGCCCGGGTCAGCGGCTACCTGAAATCCTGGACCGTGGACATTGGCGGCAAGGTCAAGGCCGGGCAGTTGCTGGCCGAGATCGATGCCCCGGAGCTGGACCAGCAGCTGCTGCAGGCCCGGGCCCAGTTGGCCACCAGCCAGGCCAACGCGCAATTGGCGGCCACCACGGCCCATCGCTGGCAGGTGATGCTGGCGTCCGATTCGGTGTCGCGCCAGGACGTCGACCAGCGCGTGGGAGACCTGGCGGCCAAACAGGCCGAAGTCGCCTCCGCCAAGGCCAACGTCGATCGGTTGCTGGCCACCAAGGGCTTCCAGCGGCTGGTGGCGCCCTTCGATGGCGTGGTCACCGCGCGCGCCACCGACGTCGGCGCGCTGATCAACGCCGGCAGCGGCGGCACCGGGCCGGAGCTGTTCGCGGTGTCCGACATCAGCCGCCTGCGCGTGTACGTGCAGGTGCCCCAGGCCTTCGCCGCGCAGGTGCGCGAAGGCACCAGCGTCAGCCTCACCGTGCCCGAATACCCCAAGGACAGCTTCCAGGCCAAGGTGGTGGCCCGTGCGGACGCCATCAACCCGGCCTCGGGCGCCACCCTGGTGCAATTGATGGTCGACAACAAGGCCGCGCGGCTGATGCCCGGGGCGTTCGCCAACGTGCATTTCGATCTGCCGACCCAGGCCGACACCCTGCGCCTGCCGGCCAGCGCGCTGCTGTTTGATGACCAGGGGCTGCGCGTGGCGACCCTGGACGGCAACGACCATGTCAAATTCAAGACCGTGACCATCGCCCGCGACTTCGGCGACACGGTGGAGATCGGCTCGGGCCTGGCGCCGAATGACCGGGTCATCGACACCCCGCCCGATGGCCTGGCCGACAACGACGCAGTGAAGATCAGCCCGCCGCCCCAGCAGGGCAGCAATCATGGTTAAGCGCCTCGCGGCCCTGTGCCTGGCCGTGTTGCCCTGCGCCTGTTCGCTGGCGCCGCCTTATAAAGTGCCACCCATCGACACCGCGGCGCAGTACCGCAACGTCGGGCCCTGGGCGCCGGCGCAACCGGCCGACCAGATGAACCGCGACGGCTGGTGGACGATTTACCACGACAGCCGCCTGAACGCCTTGCAGCAGCAACTGGCCGCCAACAACCCCGACCTCAGCGCCGCCGTCGCCCACTACGCCCAGGCCCAGGCGTTCCTGGCCCAGGTGCGCTCCGACCTGTTCCCCACGCTCAAGGGCTTTGCCAATCCCCAGCGTATCCGCCAATCCGACACCCGCCCACTGCGCGCCACCGGTGGGCCCAGCGAGTACAACTCAGTGACCGTGGGCGTGGAGCTGGACTACGAGGTCGACCTGTGGGGGCGGGTGCGCAACTCGGTCGACGCTGGCGCCGACGAGGCCCAGGCCGCCGCCGCGGACCTGGCGTCGGCACGGCTGAGCCTGCAAACCCAGCTCACCGACGACTACATCCGCCTGCGCGGGCTGGACCAGCAGACCCAGCTGCTCAGCGCCACCACCGACGCCTTCGCCAAGGCCCTGAACCTCACCGAAGGCCTGCATGGCGGCGGCATCGTCTCCGGCCTGGACGTGGCGCGGGCGCGCACCCAGCTGTCGTCGGCCAAGTCGCAGCTGTCGCAGAACCAGGCCCAGCGGGCGCTGATGGAGCACGCCATCGCCGCCCTGGTCGGCGCCCAGCCGGCGCAGTTCAGCGTGCCGGTGGACACCGCGCGCATCGAGCTGCCGGTGGTGCCCGCGGGGGTGCCGTCGGCGCTGCTGCAACGCCGCCCCGACATCGCCGCCGCCGAACGCCGGGTGGCCGAGGCCAACGCCAAGATCGGCATCGCCCGCGCCGCCTATTTCCCCACCATCACCCTCAGCCCGCAAATCGGCTACCAGAGCGACCAGTACGCCGGCCTGCTGGCGGCGCCCAACCTGTTCTGGTCCATCGGCCCCTCGCTGGTGGCCACCCTGCTCGATGGCGGCAAGCGCAAGGCCGGCGTCGACGCCGCCCGCGCCGCCACCGACGAAGCCGCCGGCCACTACCGCAGCACCGTGCTCGGCGCCTTCCAGCAGGTGGAAGACAACCTCACCCTGATCGCCGGCCTGGGCAGCGCCCTGCAGGACCAGCGCGACGCCGCCAGCGCCGCCCACGACTCGGAAAACCTCGCCCTGTCGCGCTACAAGGACGGCGCCGTGGGCTACCTCGACGTGGTCGAGGCCCAGACCGCCGCCTTGCAGGCGCAAAGCGGCGTGCTCGACCTGCAGACACGCCAGTTGAGCGCCAACGTACAGCTGGTAAAAGCCCTCGGCGGCGGTTGGAGCACAACCCTGTAGCAGCAACTGTCTTGAAACGGCGTCGTCTGCATCGCGACTAAAGTCGGCTCCTACGCCGTGCAGGGTAGGAGCCGGCCTTGGCCGCGATGCAGACGACGCGATCGAGGAGCCCCTGTAGCAGCGGCCGCCAGGCCGCGTCCGGGGCTGAACGCGGTGCCCCAGGCATGGCGGCGGTGCCTGTGACGCGGCCTTTGGGCCGCTGCTACGGGGCCGTCCAATCCACAGGCACGGCGAATGCCGGAGAAGCCTTGGTTGCCAAGGCAGGTTGAACCCAACGGCAGTTGCCCCTATCGTTCGGCCCTTCGCTGCACCTGCAGCGGTGCTCAATGGCGGCTGTGCGCGGGAGACCTTCGGGTCTGCCGGGTTTTCTAACTTACCGGTTCGCCAACCTGCGTACAGCTGCCACCCATTCGTTTGGCGACGAAAGGGTGGTTTGTTCAACCAAGTTAGGAATTCACCATGACGCAATTTCTTGCCGTAAAAGCTGACTCCGCCGACTTTCCGGTCCTTCACATCGACACCGACGCCCCCTTAACCGCACTTGCGGATTGTGCAATGCACAGGATCGGCGCTGGCACCGGCCTGCTCGATAGCTTGCTATCCCTGAAGCTGGAGGGTGTCGACGATATTGATCTGAAGCGGATCGGCACCGCAGCGTATCTGTTGTGCCAGGACGGGATGGATGTGCTGGCGGTCATGCGCCACCGTCTCGGCTAGGCCGTCGATCCCGTAGCAGCGGCCGCGGGCCGCGTCAGGTGCCGAACGCGGTGCCCCAGGCGTTGCGGCGGCGCCTGTGACGCGGCCTTCGGGCCGCTGCTAAACGGAGTGTTGCCCGTAGCAGCAACTGTCTTGTGGGAGCTGGCTCGCCAGCGAGCTTTTATTGCCCCAACAGCTCGCTGGCAAGCGAGCTCCCACAAGATGTAGCAGTCTCTGTAGCAGCGGCCGCAGGCCGCGTCCGGGGTTGAATGCGGTGTGCCAGGCATGGCGGCGGCGCCTGTGACGCGGCCTTAGGCCGCTGCTACGGGCACTTCCCGGGCGGGGGGAGGGTCAATAGCTCAAGTTCCCCCGTGAAGGCCCTTGCAATGAACGCCTGGTGGCATGAAGCCTGGAACACCCTGGTCGCCGAATTCGCCGACATTACCGACGCCTCGCAACTGACCCGCGTCGCCGTGCGCCTGCTGATGGCCGGGGTGCTGGGTGGCATTCTCGGTTTTGAACGCGAGCACAAGGGCAAGGCGGCCGGGGTGCGCACGCACATGCTGGTGTCCTTGGGCGCCGCGCTGTTCATCCTGGTGCCGCAAATGGCCGGTGCCGACCCCGCGGCGATCAGCCGGGTGGTGCAGGGGCTGGTGGCGGGCATCGGCTTTCTGGGCGCGGGGACGATTCTCAAGGGCCATGCCGAGGATGCCCATCACGTGAAGGGCCTGACTACTGCAGCGGGGCTGTGGATGACCGCCGCCATCGGCGTGGCCGCCGGCATGGGGCGCGAGGCCACGGCGTTCCTCAGCACGCTGCTGGCGCTGGGCGTGCTGGCGATCATGCCGGTGGTGATTGGACGGTTGGGGCGCAATGGCGAAGACGAACGGTAACCGTGCCCGCTGCTGCCAGGCTGCGCTCGCCCAGTATCACTCCAACAAGGTGCTCTGAAGGGTTGCAGGCGGAGCGGTCAGCGTCTGGCTCCTGGTCTTGAAAAAATAGAGTTTGGTTTTTCTTTCTCTGGCGTAAACCATGTGTGTACGAAGATACTAAGAAATGCTATCCATTTAACAGCTTCGTTATTCTGTAAGGATTCAATGGCGGTGGTTTGGAAAATCGTGTGTCCGTAGGTTGAGACTGAAAGTTGTGATGCGCCCCATGCCACGGAGAGAAGAAGGTAGATCCAGAGCCAGGCTGGTCTGAATTTGGGTCCTGAAAAATGGTATGCATATATTCGAAAAAGCAGGGCGACTGTAAGCGAACCCAGTAGGTAGAGCAGTGCGACCCCCATCTCGTGGCCGCTCATGGTTGATCCACTTCTGACTTCATGGATCGTAACGTTAAAGTGCCAGAGATAGCGTCTATTTGTAATGAGCGTTTGCTCGTTTGGGTGTAAGTCCTGACGTAGTCTGTTCTCATATACCTGAATAAGCGCCAAGTGTCTGGTTTAAGAGTCCATCTTCCTGCACCGTAGATCGACAGGCCAATGTCGACAGCTCCATAAGCCATGTTCCCCTCAAACTCACCACCCCCCATCAATGCGGCCGTATACTGATATACCTTTCTGACTGGCCCCTGTGTGTCCGAGCGCCCCGTCGCTAGGTTTCGCCCGTTCTCATAAATGTTGTTGCCCCCATGCAGCATCAAGGGGATTCCGAAAGAAAGACATAACCAACCTCCAGAGCCGTAGCAAACTCCAGCTCCGGCAGCGATCTAGAAACCGCCTGCGACAACGCCAAATCCTTTCAGGGCGATTTCCCTGGACTGGCTTACCAGGCTCTGTTGCTGTGCCATGGTGCGCTCGTCCTAAGGGAAGTGATTGCATAGATTAGGAAACGAGATTGCTTGGTTCTATCGGCTGATTCCCAAGGGGGTGTGGGATATTTCTGCAAAGCCTATAGCGTTGCCGTCGGTCCGGGGCGCGTTGAGGATAAGAATCCACTACCCCGCGACCCGTAGCAGCTGCCGCAGGCTGCGTCATGGGGCCTCGCGACCTGCGAGGCGGGACGCAGCCTGCGGCAGCTGCTACGGGGGAGCGCGTTATCGGGAAAAATTTCATGACCTGACAGTCACGCTTATTCCCGGCGCATCTATGCTCTCTAGTCGCTATCGCGAAAAAATCCGTTCACGTCCGTTCACAGCTGCGCCGGCGGCTCCTGGCTGGGTGGATCGCCCACGGTAGGCGGCACGGTGGGTTTCACCGGCAGCTCGTCCGGGTCCACGTTGGGGTCGGGCGGCGGCAGGGTCGGGTCGTCGATGTTGGGGTCCGGCGTTTCGGCGGGGATAGGGATATTCATGGGGTTCCTCGCAGTTTTCGGGGTACTCAGGGATCTGGACAGCAGGCAGCCGCCGATGACTCCCGGGCATCACTGCTGCTGAACTTTCAGCACCCCCATGGCTCGGAACTTAAGTCAGGCGTTGGCACCCCTGTGCCGGCGTTAACGGTAATGGATGAGCGTCCTTGGGGCGTGGAGGAGATGCTCGATGACCGCGGATCAACCCTTCGAAACCGGCCAGGCGGCCGAGCAGAGCAATGAACAGGCGCTGAGCCTGTCCCAGGCCCTGCTGTTGCCACGAATCGTGATCGAAAACACCACGCCCGCCATCGACGGCGGCCAGTTTGCGGTGAAGGCCGTCACCGGCCAGACCCTGACGGTGAACAGCAAGGTCTACGCCGACGGCCACGACAAGCTGGCCGTGGTGCTGCGCTGGCGCGCCCTGGGCTCGGACAGCTGGCACAGCGTGGGCATGAAGGACCTGGGCAACGACAGCTGGCAGGGCCACTTCAGCGTCGGCCAGGTGGGCCGTCACGTGTTCAGCATCGAGGCCTGGATCGACCACTTCGCCAGCTACCGCTACGAGTTGGAAAAGAAATACGCCGCCGGCGTGCCCATCGGGCTGGAGCTTGAAGAAGGCCGCCTGCACCTGGTGCACAGCGCCGAGAAAAGCGAGGAGGGCCTGCGCCGCCAACTGCTGCACCTGCACGATCAGTTCCAGGGCCTGGACCCGGACGGCCAGGTGGCGCTGCTGCTGCAGAAAGACACCGCCGCGCTGATGAGTCTGGCCGACCCCCAGGCCTACCTCAGCAAGAGCCAGCTGTTCCCGGTGGAAGTGGAGCGCGAGCGTGCCCAGTTCGCCAGTTGGTACGAGCTGTTCCCGCGCTCGATCACCGATGACCCGGCCCGCCACGGCACCTTCAACGACGTCCACGAACGCCTGCCGATGATCCGCGACATGGGCTTCGACGTGCTGTATTTCCCGCCCATCCACCCCATCGGCCGCAAGCACCGCAAGGGCCGCAACAACTCCCTGGAGGCCGGCCCGGACGACCCCGGCAGCCCGTACGCGATCGGCAGCGCCGACGGCGGCCACGACGCCATTCACCCGCAACTGGGCAGCCGCGAGGACTTCCGCCGGCTGGTGGCCGCTGCCGCCGACCACGGCCTGGAGATTGCCCTGGACTTCGCCATCCAGTGCTCCCAGGACCACCCCTGGCTGGTGGAACACCCGGGCTGGTTCAGCTGGCGCCCGGACGGCACCATTCGCTACGCGGAAAACCCGCCGAAGAAGTACCAGGACATCGTCAACGTCGACTTCTACGCCGCCGACGCCATCCCCAGCCTGTGGCTGGCCCTGCGCGACGTGGTGGTGGGCTGGGTGGAGGAGGGCGTGAAGATCTTCCGCGTCGACAACCCGCACACCAAGCCGCTGCCGTTCTGGCAATGGATGATCGAGGACGTGCGCCGCGACCATCCCGAGGTGATGTTCCTCGCCGAGGCGTTCACCAAGCCGGCGATGATGGCGCGCCTGGGCAAGGTCGGTTACTCGCAGAGCTACACCTACTTCACTTGGCGCAATACCAAGGCCGAGCTGACCGAGTACTTCACCCAGCTCAACCAGCCGCCGTGGTCCGACTGCTACCGGCCGAACTTCTTCGTCAACACGCCGGACATCAACCCGTTCTTCCTGCATGAATCCGGGCGCGCCGGCTTCCTTATCCGCGCTGCCCTGGCCACCATGGGCTCGGGCCTGTGGGGCATGTATTCGGGCTTCGAGCTATGCGAGTCGGCGCCCATCCCCGGCAAGGAAGAGTACCTGGACTCTGAGAAGTACGAGATCCGTCCGCGCGACTACACCGCGCCGGGCAACATCATCGCCGAGATCGCCCAGCTCAACCGCATCCGCCGGCAGAACCCGGCGCTGCAGACGCACCTGGGCCTGCAGGTGCTGCAGTGCTGGAACGACAACATCCTCTATTTCGCCAAGCGCACCGCCGACCGCCGCAACTACATCCTGGTGGCCGTCAGCCTCGACCCGTACAACGTGCAGGAGGCGCACTTCGAACTGCCGCTGTGGGAGCTGGGCCTGGACGACAACGCCGCCACGTCGGGCGAGGACCTGATGACCGGCCACCGCTGGACCTGGTACGGCAAGACCCAATGGATGCGCATCGACCCCGGCTACCAGCCGTTCGGCATCTGGCGCATCAGCGCGGCGCTCTGAAAAGGACCTGACCCATGGCGAAGAAACCCCGCACGGCCGCGTTTATCAACGACCCCCTGTGGTACAAGGACGCGGTGATCTACCAGGTGCACGTGAAGTCGTTCTTCGACTCCAACAACGACGGCATCGGCGACTTTCCCGGCCTGATCGAGAAGCTCGACTACATCGCCGAGCTGGGCGTGAACACCATCTGGCTGCTGCCGTTCTACCCCTCGCCGCGCCGTGACGATGGCTACGACATCGCCGAATACAAGGCCGTGAGCCCCGACTACGGGACCATGGCCGACGCCCGGCGCTTTATCGCCGAGGCCCATGAACGCGGGCTGCGGGTGATCACCGAGCTGGTCATCAACCACACCTCCGACCAGCACCCCTGGTTCCAGCGCGCCCGCCACGCCAAGCCCGGCTCGCGGGCGCGGGACTTCTACGTGTGGTCGGACACCGACGACAAGTACGACGGCACCCGGATCATTTTCCTCGACACCGAAAAGTCCAACTGGACCTGGGACCCGGTGGCCGGCCAGTACTTCTGGCACCGCTTCTACTCGCACCAGCCGGACCTCAACTTCGACAACCCGCAGGTGATGAAAGCGGTGCTGGGGGTGATGCGCTACTGGCTGGACATGGGCATCGACGGCCTGCGCCTGGACGCCATTCCGTACCTGATCGAGCGCGACGGCACCAACAACGAGAACCTGCCCGAGACCCACCAGGTGCTCAAGCAGATCCGCGCCGAGATCGACGCCAATTACCCCGACCGCATGCTGCTGGCCGAGGCCAACCAGTGGCCCGAGGACACCCAGCTGTACTTCGGCGACGTCAAGGGCGACGACGGCGACGAATGCCACATGGCCTTCCACTTCCCGCTGATGCCGCGCATGTACATGGCCGTGGCCCAGGAAGACCGCTTCCCCATCACCGACATCCTGCGCCAGACCCCGGAGATCCCGCGCAACTGCCAGTGGGCGATCTTCCTGCGCAACCACGATGAACTGACCCTGGAAATGGTCACCGACCGCGAGCGCGACTACCTGTGGAACTACTACGCCGCCGACCGCCGCGCGCGCATCAACCTGGGCATCCGCCGGCGCCTGGCGCCACTGCTGGAGCGTGATCGGCGGCGCATCGAACTGCTCAACAGCCTGCTGCTGTCCATGCCCGGCACGCCCACGCTGTACTACGGCGACGAGATCGGCATGGGCGACAACATCTACCTGGGCGACCGCGACGGCGTGCGCACGCCCATGCAGTGGTCCATCGACCGCAACGGCGGCTTCTCGCGCGCCGACCCGGCCAGCCTGGTGCTGCCGCCGATCATGGACCCGCTGTACGGCTACCAGTCGGTGAACGTCGAGACCCAGTCCAACGACCCTCATTCGCTGCTCAACTGGCACCGCCGCCTGCTGGCCGTGCGCAAGCAGCAGAAGGCCTTTGGCCGCGGCACGCTGAAAATGCTGTCGCCCAGCAACCGCCGCATCCTGGCCTATATCCGCGAATACACCGGGCCCGACGGCAAGACCGAGCTGATCCTGTGCGTGGCCAACGTCTCGCGCGCCGCCCAGGCTGCCGAACTGGACCTGTCCCAGTATGCCGGCATGGTGCCGGTGGAAATGCTCGGCGGCAGCGCGTTCCCGCCCATCGGCCAACTGAACTTTCTGCTGACGTTGCCGCCCTATGGTTTCTACTGGTTCTTGCTGGCGTCCGCCGCGCAGATGCCCAGCTGGCATGTGGAACCGGCGCAGCCGTTGCCCGATTTCCTCACCCTGGTGTTGAAGAAACGTATGGAAGAGCTCTTGGAAGAACCGTCGCGCAGCAGCCTGGAGACCAGCGCGCTGCCCCAATACCTGCCTAAACGCCGCTGGTTCGCCGGCAAGGACAGCGCCATCGAACAGGTCCGCATCGCTTACGGCGTGCGCTTCGGCACGCCTTCCGCCCCGGTATTGCTCAGCGAGATTGAAGTGCGCAGCGCCGGCACCGTCAGCCGTTACCAGTTCCCCTTCGGCCTGCTGGGCGAAGACCAGCCCAGCAGCGCGTTGCCGCATCAGCTGGCGCTGTCACGGGTGCGGCGCAACCGCCAGGTGGGTCTGATCACCGACGCCTTCGTGCTGGAAAGTTTCATTCGCGCGGTGGTGCAGGGCCTCAAGGCCAACACCGTGCTCACCTGCGACGAGGGCGAAATCCGCTTCGTGCCCACGCCGGAGCTGGCGCGCCTGAACCTGGCGGACGAGCCGGAGATTCGCTACCTGTCCGCCGAGCAGTCCAACAGCTCGGTGGTGGTGGGCGGCAGCATGGTGCTGAAGATGATCCGCAAGGTCAGCGGCGGTATCCATCCGGAACTGGAGATGGGCGCCTACCTGACGGCCGCCGGCTTCGCCAACATCTCGCCGCTGCTGGGCTCGGTCAGCCGCGTTGACCCCGAGGGCCTGCCGCACCTGCTGATGATTGCCCAGGGCTACCTGAGCAACCAGGGCGACGCCTGGGCCTGGACCCAGAACAACCTGGAACGCGCGGTGCGCGACGACATGGCCATGGCCCGCTCCGACCAGGAACAGCACTACAACGCCCTGGGCGAGCTGGCCGACTTCGCCAGCCTGCTGGGCCAGCGCCTGGGCGAGATGCACCAGGTGCTGGCGGCGCCCACCGACAACCTCGACTTCAAGGCCAGCCCCAGCCGCAAGGCCGACGGCCAGGCCTGGAACGCCAGCGTCGGCGGCCAGTTGAAGCGCGCGCTGCAGCTGCTGGAACAGCATTACGACGAATTGGTGGAAGACGACCGCGGCCTGGTGGACGACCTGCTCAAGCAACGTGAATCCCTGCTGGCGCACATCGAGCACCTCAGCCAGCAAGCCGTGGGCGGCCTGATCATGCGCGTGCATGGCGACCTGCACCTGGGCCAGGTGCTGGTGGTGCAGGGCGACGCCTACCTGATCGACTTCGAGGGCGAACCGGCGCGGCCGCTGGAAGAACGCCGGGGCAAGTACAGCCCCTACAAGGACGTCAGTGGCGTGCTGCGTTCCTTCGACTACGCTGCCGCCATGGCCATGCGCGGCGCCGAGGAAGTGGACGACTCGGTGGAAGCCGAACAGGCCCGCCAGCGCGTCGCCAAGCGTTATTTGCATGAAGCCCGTCACGCCTTTATCGAGGCCTACGGGTTGGCTACCGCCAGCCTTGCCCATGCCTGGCAGCACAGCGACGGCGAACGCGCCGCGCTGGAACTGTTCAGCCTGGAGAAGGCCTGCTACGAAATCGCATACGAAGCCGAGAATCGCCCGAGTTGGCTGGCCGTGCCTTTGCATGGGCTATTCGGGTTACTGAGCACCAGGGGAGAGTAGTCAATGAACGCGCACAAGGAACAGGGCAAGGTCGGGGCTTTTCCGCACAAGGCGGACATCGAGGCGCTGATCCGTGCCGACCACCGCGACCCGTTCGCGGTACTGGGCCCGCACCCGGACGGTGCGGGCGGGCAATATATCCGTGCCTACCTGCCAAATGCCCTTAGCGTGCAAGTGCTCGACAAGGACAGTCAGCAGGAACGTGGCGCGCTGGAACAGGGCGAGGTGCCCGGGTTCTTCGTCGGCCATTTCCACGACCAGCGCCCGTACCTGCTGAAGGTGCAATGGGCCGGCGGCGAACAGGTCGCCGAGGACCCCTACAGCTTTGGCGAGCTGTTGGGCGAGATGGACCTGTACCTGTTTGCCGAGGGCAACCACCGTGATCTGAGCAGCGCGCTGGGCGCCCAGTGCGTCACCGTGGACGGCGTCGACGGCGTGCGTTTCTCGGTGTGGGCGCCGAACGCCCGGCGGGTGTCGGTGGTGGGTGACTTCAACGTCTGGGACGGCCGCCGCCACCCCATGCGCCTGCGTCATCCGTCGGGGGTGTGGGAGATTTTCGTGCCGCGCCTGCAGCCGGGCGAGACCTACAAGTACGAGGTGCTGGGCCACGACGGCGTGCTGCCGCTCAAGGCCGACCCGCTGGCGCTGGCCACCGAGCTGCCGCCGTCCACCGCCTCCAAGGTGGCGCGCCCGCTCAGCTACCACTGGGGCGATGACGACTGGATGCAGCGCCGCGGCGAGCACCATGGGGTCAACAAGCCGCTGTCGATCTACGAGCTGCACGCCGGTTCCTGGCAGTGCGAGGTCAACGAAGAGGGCGCCATTCGTGCCTACAACTGGCACGAGCTGGCCGAGCGCCTGGTGCCTTACGTGCAGCAGCTGGGCTTCACCCATATCGAGCTGATGCCGATCATGGAACACCCCTTCGGCGGTTCCTGGGGCTACCAGCCGCTGTCGCAGTTCGCGCCGTCGTCCCGCTACGGCTCGCCGGAAGACTTCGCAGCCTTCGTCGACGCCTGCCACAAGGGCGGTATCGGTGTGATCCTCGACTGGGTGCCGGCGCATTTCCCCACTGACACCCATGGCCTGGCGCGCTTCGACGGCACCGCGCTGTACGAATACGACAACCCCCTGGAGGGCTTCCACCAGGACTGGGACACGCTGATCTACAACCTGGGCCGCACCGAGGTGCACGGCTTCATGCTGGCCTCGGCGCTGCACTGGCTCAAGCATTTTCACGTCGACGGCCTGCGCGTGGATGCGGTGGCCTCGATGCTGTACCGCGACTATTCGCGCAAGGCCGGGGAGTGGATTCCCAACCGCTACGGCGGCCGCGAGAACCTGGAAGCCATCGACTTCCTGCGCCACCTCAACGACGTGGTGGCCCTGGAGGCCCCCGGCGCCCTGGTGATCGCCGAGGAGTCCACGGCCTGGCCGGGCGTGAGCCAGCCGACCCAGCAGGGGGGTTTGGGCTTCGCCTACAAGTGGAACATGGGCTGGATGCACGACACGCTGCACTATATCCAAAACGACCCGATCCACCGCACCCATCACCACAACGAAATGAGCTTCGGGCTGATCTACGCCTATTCCGAGCATTTCATCCTGCCCATTTCCCACGACGAGGTGGTGCACGGCAAGCACTCGCTGATCGACAAGATGCCCGGCGACCGCTGGCAGAAATTCGCCAACCTGCGCGCCTACCTGACATTCATGTGGGCGCACCCGGGCAAGAAGCTGCTGTTCATGGGCTGTGAGTTCGGCCAGTGGCGCGAGTGGAACCACGACACCGAGCTGGACTGGTACTTGCTCAAGTACACCGAGCACCTGGGGGTGCAGAAGCTGGTGGGCGACCTTAACCGGCTGTACCGCGAGTACCCGGCGCTGCACGAGCAGGACTGCGTGCCCCAGGGCTTCCAGTGGCTGATTGGCGACGACGCGGCCAACAGTGTGTTTGCCTGGTTGCGCTGGAGCAAGGCGGGCGAGCCGCTGCTGGTGGTGGCCAACTTCACCCCGGTGCCGCGCGAGGGCTACCGCATCGGCGTGCCGTTTGCCGAGCGCTGGGAAGAGGTGCTCAACAGCGACGCCGAGATCTACGCCGGTTCCAACGTCGGCAACGGCGGCGCGGTAGCCACCGAGCCGGTGCACAGCCATGGCCAGCCGCTGTCGCTGTCGTTGAATTTGCCACCGCTGGCGGTGCTGATCCTGCGTCCGCAGGTGTCATAGCGTCGACCCCATCGCGGCCAAGGCCGGCTCCTACGCCAATCGTGGTAGGAGCCGACCTTGGTCGCGATGGGCACAACGCGGCATCTCCCGCGTCACCAGCGCACCTTCACCCCCAGGTCACCAATCAACCCGTTCAGGTCATTCTGGTCGCTGGGGCTGCTGTAGTCGGCCGTCACGAACAAGCTCACCGTCGGCGTCATCCGCGCCACCAGCCCCAGGCCCACTTCCACGGTGGACGAATTGCGGCTGCTGCTGATCTTGTCCACCGGCGCCAGGGCCACCGGGCTGTCGTTGCTGAAGGTGTAGGTCAGGCTGGTGCGCACGAACGGCTCGACGCTGGTGCTGCCCAGTTGGTAGTGGCCGGCCAGCCGCGCGCCTACCCGGCCGCTCCAGCTGGGCTCGCTGTCGTCGCTCAGCAGCCGCGGCCCTTGCCCGGCGGCACCGGGCACCAGCTGCTGGTTGATCAACTGCGCCTGGGGCTCGAACGACCAGTTTTCCCCCAGCACGAACGCCACCGTGCCGCCCAGGGCCACGGCCATGGCGCGGGCGTTGTCCGGGCGGCCGCTGTCCTGCACCTGGGAGCTGACGCTCCAGGCCACGCCCATGCCCTTGGCGAACACGGTGTACTGGCCGGCGTTGCTGGCCGGGTTCGACACGCCGGTGCTGGTGAAGGTGCGGTTGCTCAGGTCCAGCGGCCCGAGCGGGTCTTCTGCGGGCTCCGCCGCTATCGCACGGGCGGGGGTGGCCAGCAGCAGGGAGGCGCAGGCGGCGAAGAAGAAACGCTGTTGGAAAGTGTGCATGGCGTGGCTCCAGTGTCGTGGGTCTGGCAGGGGAGTCGCCGTGTGCGTCGCAACAGGGGCAGGGCAGCCGAAGCCAGCGCCCCAGGCTCTGCTGGGCGCGCTGAAAGGCGCGGAACAGAGACCTGGGCCGGTGTTTTTTTGTTGTGTTGTGTTACCTGTAGCTAAGGAGAGGAGGGGGCTAGCGTCAAGAAAGCGGGGTTTTTCCTTAGCCAGCTAATTAGCACTGGCAAGTGTTTGAAAAACAGCCGCTATTGAAATTGCTAAGCAGCTGAATATCTATGCGCGCGCCGCGCTATTCCAAAACAATCCCTACAGATGCACTTCCACCGTCAATGGCAGATGATCGGACAGATGTGTCCAGGGCTTGTTGCCCAGGATTACCGGCTCATGGCTGGTGGCGTTGCGCAGGTACACCCGGTCCAGGCGCAGCAGCGGGAAGCGCGCCGGGTAGGTGCGCGCCAGGCTGCCATGGTGCTGCTCGAACGCCTCGTGCAGGTCCTGGGCGCGGGTGAGGGTAGCGTTGCCGCGCAGCTTCCAGTCGTTGAAGTCACCGGCGATGATCACCGGCGCGTCCTCGGGCAGCGAGTCGAGCAGCTGGCGCAACAGCCCCAGCTGCTGCTGGCGGTGGCTCTCCAGCAGCGACAGGTGCACGCAGATCGCATGCACCTCGTCATGCCCCGGTACCTGCAACACGCAGTGCAGCAGGCCACGGCGCTCGGGGCCGGTGATCGACACGTCGAGGTTGCGGTAGCGCAGAATCGGGTATTTCGACAACAGCGCATTGCCGTGGTGACCGTCGGGGTACACCGCGTTGCGGCCGTAGGCGTAGTCGCTCCACATGCTGTCGGCGAGGAACTCGTACTGCGAGGTCTGCGGCCAGTTGTGGTGGCGCTCGGCGTGGCCGTCGTGCTCGCCCAGCACCTCCTGCAGAAACACCAGGTCGGCGCCGGTGCTGCGCACCGCTTCGCGCAGCTCAGGCAGGATGAAACGACGGTTGAAGGCAGTGAAGCCCTTGTGGGTGTTGACGGTCAGGATACGCATCCGGTGCACCGCCAGCGGCTGCTCGGGGGGGCGGTTGCGGCGGGCCTGGCCGGTGGGGTCGGCGGTCACGGTCACTCCTTGGATCGGTGGGGCTTATTGGTTGGGACCGATGGCATTCCTGCTCGGTTCCCCTTGCGGCACCGCGGCGCCTGCGGCCGCGTTGTTTTACCCGCGTAGCAGCAACTGTCTTGTGGGAGCAACTGTCTTGAAATGGCGTCGTCTGCATCGCGACTAAAGTCGGCTCCTACCCTATTCGTGGTAGGAGCCGGCCTTGGCCGCGATGCAGGCGACGCTGTCCATGGGGTATCCGCATTCGCGTAGCAGCTGCCGAAGGCTGCGTCCGGGCGGGGCCGCGGTGTGTCTAGGTGACTGCGGCGGCTGCAGACGCGGCCTGCGGCCGCTGCTACGTGGGCGCGTTGTTTTACGCGATAGCAGCAACTGTCTATTGGGTTGAACACTGTGGGAGCAAAGCTTGCTCGCGATGACGTCAGTACGGGCTCCATCGCGAGCGAGCTTTGCTCCCACAGTGCGTATCGTAGCAATTGTCTTTTCGCGCAGCGGCTACCGCAGGCTGTATTTGGGCGACGCCGCGGTCCTTCAGGATAACCGCGGCGCCTGTGGACGCGGCCAGGCGGCCGCTGCTACAGGTGGGGTGGGCACGAGGTTCTGTGTAATAGCTGTCGCTCTGCTGCGGAGATTGATGCGGCAATTTCCGCGAAGACATTTGTTGCTAGGCACATAGGGCTTTACGGGATGACCACAGGCCTTCGTACTGAGCGAATGCCCAGCCAACTTTTACCCGTGACTGGCTGGGATGATATCGGACTGATCGGTTAATCCGTCTTGTGGACCGCGGCAATGTCGAGCATCCGCAACACCGCATCCATCTTGTCTCGCGCCATCTCAATCAGATGCACCACTGCAAACGCATGATCCCGTCGATCCCCCAGCAGCTCATCCGCATTCTCATACGCAGTAGCCTTGGCAGATCGAAGCAATCCATCAGCGTCATATAGCAGTTGTTCAACGGTTTTTACTTGAATGTCATGATTCATGGTCTAGCTCCCAGAGTTTTGGAGCTGCCACGGGCCTTCCTACGGGCTTTGGGTGGCAGCTGTACGCGGGGTAGGAATACCGGAACTCTAGGCAACCGGCCACGCGCGAGCGTGCCCGCGCACAGCTGCCATAGCGTGCTGCAGATGCACATGAGCGCTTGCAGTCGATACGGTTGGCACGTGCGCGCCTAGTTTTGTGCCGGGTTCCTACGCCCAGGTCGCTGATTTGGCAGCAACGGCAGGGAGGGTAGCGTGGGACGGGAGGGCGATCAAGGGGAGGGTGCTACGGTGTGTGCTGGAAGGTATCAATAGTGCAGAAGGCGCGAATCACATGAGATTGTCGGAGCGCGAAATCAGCAGAGGGCGTACACCCCCTGCTGATTTTCATAGCGCGTCACTTGCGGGGTTTGCCTGCGTCGCTGCGCTTCTCTCGAATCTGTCCATCTTGATTTCGAGAACGCGGCTGTTCACCGCCGCCAGGCTTGGGAACGTTGACGTCTTTGTTGATAGGACGACGATCTGTCATACGAAATCTCCTTCATACGTTAAGTATCTTACGAAATACGTTGGTAGACAGCAGGCAGCCCAGAAGCCGTTTTACATTATGTGGTGGTTTTTGGTGTGCCTTAGCCCAATATAGTGTGTTTTTTCTTTGCTCGCAAATTTTTTGGATCACATCTTCTCGTGTATTAGCGCGGGCGTCGCGAGAACCGGCGTCGGACTCCAGGCCCTGTGTTTGTTTCAATCAAAAGCACGGTACTCTCCCCAGAATTGGCTGGGCTCGCGACCCTCTCCATCTTGGCGTGGGAATGGGCTCAACGTTGTTCTGGCTTAATACGAGTGCAAGGGGGACAAAATACAGGCGTGCGGAAACGCATTTATCCAAGATGCATCAGATGCAGTAGAGCGCTGTTTACCGCAGGCCTTCGTGCTCGGCTACCGACAACGGGTCGCGGCTCCACAGTTGCAGCACGAAATCCTTTTCGCGGTGTTCCAGCAGCGCGGCCATGCCTAGGCCCTCGTCCAGCTGCCGGTGCACGCCGTCGCCGTCCAGGCTGCAGCCGTCGATGGGTGCGCGCCAGTGGCAGGCCAGCAGCTGGCCGTCGGCGGTGAGGCTGTGGCGGCAGGCGCGGATGAGTTGGGTAAGGTCTGCCGGGTCGAGGTAGTAGCACAGTTCGTTGAGTACGATCAGGTCGAAGCGCTGGGCTGGCCATTGGGCGGGCAGGCGCCATTGTTCGACGCGGGCGTGGGGGGCGTCGGCCAGTTGCTGGCGGGTGAGGGCCACGGCGCGGGCGGCGGTGTCGCAGCACAGCAGGCGGTCGCAGCGGGCGGCCAGCACCTGGCTGGTGGCGCCGTTGGCGCAGCCGGGTTCGAACACGCTGGCGTAGCGGGCGCGTGGCAGGCAGGCGGCCAGCAGGGCGCGCTTGCGCTGTTCGTACCAGCGCTGGTGCATGGCCCAGGGGTCGTCGTTGCCGGCGAACAGCTGGTCGAAGACGCTGTCGTCGACGCTCACAGGAACACCACTTCAAAGGGCTGCAGCAGGCGCTCCAGCACGTCCGGCGGCAGCACCGGCGCCAGGCCGATGGCGGCGTCGCCTTCCAGCTGGCTGGTGAACGCCTGGGCGGCGTGGCGCTTGCGCGCGACCATGGCCGGGCTCAGGGCGATCTTGCGTGCCCGTTGCCAGGGCACTCGCGGGTCCTGGGGGCGGGCCCAGTGCCAGGTCCAGATCGGCACTTCGTGGCAGCACGCGCCCACGGCCTCGGCGGCGGCGCGGCTGGCCTCGCCCACGGCCTCGTGGTCGCAGTGGCCGTCGTGGCGCCAGGTGGCGAACACCACGTCGTCGGGTTGCAGGTGCGCTTGCAGGAAGGCCTGCAGCTGAGCGCGGGCGGCGGGGACCTGGCTGTCGCCCAGGCCCACCCGCAGCCAGCTCAATTGTTCAGTGTCGGCGCCCAGGCGGCGCAGGGCCTCGGCGCTTTCCAGCGGGCGCTCGGTGCCCAGCCGGGCCACCGGCCAGCGCTGCGAGCCGGGGTGGCTGGCGGTGCCGTCGGTGACGGCGACCAGCAGCACCGGCCGGCCCAGGGTGATCAGGTGTTGCAGCAGGCCGCCGCTGCCCAGCACTTCGTCATCGGGGTGCGGGGCGACAATCACGGCGCGGGCGCCGGTCGGCACCAGGCGGTCCACTTCGATGTGCGGCAGTTGCGCCAGCAGTGGGCAGGCCTGCCAGGCGGCCAGCGGCGTGCCGTGGCCGACAATGGGGTTGGCGTTCATAGGTTCCACTCGCTGGACAGGGCGTGGCGGGTCAGTTCGCCCAGGGCCGCCAGGTCACGTTCGGCGTGGCTCTGGCGCAGGAACACCGGCAGGTCGGCGGCCAGCCGGGCGAAGTGGCCGTCCTTGCAATAGGGGCTGGCGCCCAGGGCGCGGCCGACATGACCCAGCACCTGTTCGCAGCCGTGTTCGATGACGGCGCGCGCGCGGCGTGCCAGCCATTGGCAATCGTCGGTGGGGGCAGAGTCGATGGTACTGGCAGCCTGCTGCAGCACCGCGCGCATGGCCGCCAGGGCAGTGTCCACCGCACCCAGGTGCGCCAGCGCATGCGGGTCATCGCGTTGCAGGCAGTGGCCGTGCAGGCGCTGGGCCAGTTGCTGCGCGGCGCCGTACCAGCAGGCAGCAATGCCGATGCCGCCCTGCCAGAAGCCCGGCCGGGCGATGTACTGGCCGGGCGCGCCCACCGGGGTGCCCTCGGCCTGCTCGAACAGCACCTCGACGCTGCCGGTGGCGGCCATGCCCACGGCGTCCCAGCCCAGGTCGGTGACGGTGACCCCCGGTTGCCTGAGGGCCACCGCCACCAGTTGCTGTTCACCGCCTTCGTCCCAGGCCGTGAGCAGCGCGTGGCTGAGCTGGCTGGCGCCCGAACACCAGGCCTTGCGCCCGTCCAGCCAATAGCGCCCCTGATGATGACGCACGCTGAGGCGCGCGCTCGGGGGTTCCGCCGCCCACATGCCCCAGGTGGTGTTGGGCGCCGGCTGCAGCGCCGCCAGCTCGGCCATGATCGCCAGGGCGTCGGTGTGCCCTTCGTACAGCTTGCACAGGCCCAGGTCCTGCCCGGCCACCCAGGCCAGGCAGCGCCAGCGCTCCAGGGTGCGCCCCGTGCCGGGGCGCGGCAGCTGGTCGAGGCCCTCGGCCACCAGGGCGGCGAGGGCGTGGTGCAGGGCACTGGCGTCGGGGTAGCCCCCGGGCGGACGCTTGAGCGTCGCCGCCAGCACCCGGTTCATTCCTCCACGTCCCGGTGCAGTTCGAACAGCAGCAGCGAGCGGCCGGTGACGAGGAAGTCACTGCCGAACGGCAGCTGCTCGCGCTCACGCAGCTCGGGGCGATTGGTGTCGATCAGGCACGTCCAGTATTGCCCTTCCGGCACCTCGGGCAGCACGAAATTGACCACGTCGTGGTGGGCGTTGACGATCAGCAGCAGGGTGGCGTCGGCCCCCGGCTTGCGGATGCCGCTGGGTTGCGCGCGGCCGTCGAGCAGCATGCCCAGGCAGCGGCCATGGCTGTCATGCCACTGCTCGGTGGTCATCTCGCTGGCGTCGGGGGCCAGCCAGGTGACGTCCTTGACGCCGATGTCCTCGTTGTAGGTGCCCACCAGGAAACGGTTGCGGCGCAGGATGGGGTAGGACATGCGCAGGCGGATCAGCCGGCGCACGAAGCGCAGCAGGCCCTTGCCGTCCTCGTCCAGGTCCCAGTTCACCCAGCCGATCTCGCTGTCCTGGCAGTAGGCGTTGTTGTTGCCGTTCTGGGTGCGGGCGAATTCGTCGCCGGCGACGATCATCGGCGTGCCCTGGGAGAACAGCAGCGTGGCGAAGAAGTTGCGCATCTGCCGCAGGCGCAGCTCGACGATCTCGCGGTCGTCAGTGGGGCCTTCGACGCCGTGGTTCCAGGACAGGTTGTTGTTGCTGCCGTCCTGGTTGTTCTCGTCGTTGTCTTCGTTGTGCTTGTCGTTGTACGACACCAGGTCGCGCAGGGTGAAGCCGTCGTGGGCGGTGATGAAGTTCACCGAGGTGTAGGGGCGGCGGCCGCGCTGGTTGAACAGCTCGCCGGAACCGGTCAGGCGCCCGGCGAAATCGGCCAACTGGCCGTCGTCGCCTTTCCAGAAGGCGCGGGCGGTGTCGCGGAAGCGGTCGTTCCATTCCGCCCAGCCGGGGGCGAAGCCGCCCACCTGGTAGCCGCCGGGGCCGCAGTCCCAGGGCTCGGCGATCAGCTTGACCTGGCGCAGCACCGGGTCCTGGCGGCAGGCCACGAGGAAGCTGTGGCGTTCGTCGAAGCCCTCGTGGTAGCGGCCCAGAATGGTCGCCAGGTCGAAGCGGAAGCCGTCCACGTGCATCTCGGTGGCCCAGTAGCGCAGCGAGTCGGTGACCATCTGCAGCACGCAGGGGTGGCTCAGGTCCAGGGTGTTGCCGGTGCCCGAGTCGTTGATGTAGAAGCGCTTGTTGTCGGGCATCAGCCGGTAGTAGCTGGCGTTGTCGATGCCGCGCATGGACAGCGTCGGGCCCTGCTCGTTGCCCTCGGCGGTGTGGTTGTAGACCACGTCGAGGATCACCTCCAGGCCGGCGTCGTGCAGGTGCGCGACCATTTCCTTGAACTCGGCGATCTTGCCGTTGGCCAGGTAGCGCGGGTGCGGGGCGAAGAAGGTGATGGTGTTGTAGCCCCAGTAGTTGTTCAGGCCCTTCTGCAGCAGGTGCTGGTCGTTGACGAAGCCGTGGATGGGCAGCAGCTCGATGGAGGTCACGCCGAGCTTTTTGATGTGCTCCACCACGTCCGGCACCATCAGGCCGGCGAAGGTGCCGCGCACGTCCTCGGGCACCGAGGGGTGGCGCATGCTGATGCCGCGCGTGTGGGTCTCGTAGAAGATGGTCTTGTCCCACGGCACGTTGACGCGCTGGTCGCGGCCCCAGGTGTAGGCGGGGTCGATGACCCGGCACTTGGGCACGAAGGGCGCGCTGTCGCGTTCGTCGAAGCTGAGGTCGCCGTCGGGGTGGCCGATGGTGTAGCCGAACAGCGATTCGGACCATTTCAGCTCGCCGACCATCTGCTTGGCGTAGGGGTCGATCAGCAGTTTGTTGTGGTTGAAGCGGTGGCCGTTTTCCGGGTCGTACGGGCCATACACGCGGTAGCCGTAGGTCAGCCCCGGGTGGGCGTCAGGCAGGTAGCCGTGGAAGATCTCGTCGGTGTATTCGGGCAGCTCGATGCGTTCCAGCTCGTGCTCGCCGCTGGAGTCGAACAGGCACAGCTCGACCTTGGTGGCGTTGGCCGAGAACAGCGCGAAGTTGACCCCCAGGCCGTCCCAGGTGGCGCCGAGCGGGAAGGGCAGGCCTTCACGAATGCGGGTCGGGTCGGTGCCAGGGGCGGGGGTAAAGGCTTTTTGGCGGGTCATGAGAAGGTCCTTGCACTGCGAATTCAGGGCGATAGCGGGCCGTGCCGGTGCAGAGCCCGGTGAACGGGGGCGTTGAAGAGGTGGTGCACACGGGCACCCCGGGCAGCGCGTGGGCGCTAGCCGAGGGCCGGGAGCGTTGGCTGGATCAGCTGGCGGGCGGCTTCTTCGCCGCGGCCCGTGGCTTTTTCTCGGCCGCAGGCTTGTCGGCGGCGGCCTTCACCGCGGGCGCGGGCTTGGCCTTGGGCGCGGCCGCCGGGGCAGGTTTGGCGGCCGCCGGCTTGGCTGCAGCGGCAGGCTTGGCCTTGGCCTCGGTGGCGCTGCCAGCCTTGGGCTTGGCAGTAGCGGCCTTGGCCTTGCCCGGCTTGGTGGGGGCCAGGGCTTCGGCTTCGGCGAGCTTGCGGGCCATTTCCCAGTGGCGCTCTTCATGCCCCTCGGGTTTGCCTTCCGATTCCCATATCTGGTAGGCGAATTCACGTATACGTTTGTCGTCAGCACTCATTTCAACGCTCCTGATCACAAGTCACTTTGTACTAAGAGATTGACCGGAAAATCCTTCAGCGCAGCGTTCAGCCACACTTCCTTATTGGGTGTGACTGCTACGTCCGAAAAAAGTCCCTTAAATGTAGGCAGAGTGTAGTTAGTCGGTAGCACCACGCGGGTATCTCCCCACTTGGCTGCCTCGATGAGCGGCTGGGCAGTGTCCCCCAGCAGCTCGCTGGCCAGGCGTGGCACGATGACGATGGCCAGTTCACCGGCATGAATCCGGGCGAAGGCCAACACGCGGTCGGCCTGTTCGCCCTGCACGGGCAAGGGTTGGTAACGGCCCCGGGCGAACAGCTCGACGTGTTCGGCGCGGCGGCGCAGGGTGCGGGCAATCAGTTGCTGCTTGATATGACCGTTGGCCCACTCCTGCACCAGCTGCGCCGGGCTGGGGTTGGCCTGCAGGGCCTGCTCACGGGCAGCGTAGTCCACCGGGCGGCGGTTGTCCGGGTCCACCAGGCTCAGGTCCCAGAATTCGGCGCCCTGGTACAGGTCGGGAATGCCCGGCACGGTCATGCGCAGCAGGGTCTGCACCAGGCTGTTCAAGGCGCCGGCGGGGCTGATGCGCTGCACCGCGGCCACCAGCGAGGCGCGCAGCTGCTGGCATTGCGGGTCCAGCAGGAGCGTTTCCAGGTAGGCCTTGCAGGCCTGTTCGTAGGGCTCGTTGGGCGCGCTCCAGCTGCTGGCCAGCTTGGCCTCGCGCAGGGCTTTCTGCTGCCACTGGTACAGGCGTTCGGCGTAGGCCTCGAGGCCTTCACGGTCATCGGCAGAGAGCCCCAGCGGCCAGCTGCCGAGCAGCGCCTGGAACAGGATCAGTTCGTCGCCGGGGCTGGGCGCGGGGTTGTCGCCGACGCTGCCACGCAGCGGTTCGGCCAGCTCCAGCCAGTGGTTGACGCGGCCGGGGTACCAGCTGCTGCGCTCGCTGAGCACGGCCAGGCGCGCGCGGCTGTCTTCGCCGCGCTTGTGGTCGTGGGTGGCGGTGGCCAGCAGGTTGTCGGGGAAGTGCGCCAGGCGCTGCTCGCAGGCCTGGTGGAAGGCCTGGGGCGGGGCGCTGAAGTGTTCGGCGTCGAAGCCCACGTCGTTGCGCGACAGCAGCACCGCGGAGCGATAGAACGCGGTGTCTTCCACGGCCTTGGCGGCGGTGGGCGAGGTCAGCTGCTGGAAGCGCACGCAGGCATGGCGCAGCAGCTTGCGTGGGCGCCCCGGCGGCAGGTCGCGCCAGGGCTCGCCGCCAAGCCAGCGCGCCAGGTAATCGAGCACCGGCCAGTCGGCCTCGCTGAGGCTGGCGCGGGCGCCTTCCAGTGCCTGCTGGAAGAAACCCTCGTCCTGCGCGGGGCGCCCGCAGGCGTTGATGTAGGTGCGGTACACCGGGTAGTGCACCACCAGCGCCTGCAGGGCGCGGCGGATGGCGCCCAGGGTCAGGTCGCGGCTCATCAGGTCGCCACGGGCGACCTGCAGCAGGGCCTGGGCCACCGACTCGCAGTCGCCGGCCAGGGTGCCATTGATCACCAGGTGGCGAGCGGCGTGGGCTTCCTCCTCGAACACCGCCGGGCGCCCGCTGAGGCTGCTCCACAGCTCAGCCAGGGGCTCGGCGCCGGCCGGGTCGTGTTGCAGGCGCGAGACCTGGTTCATGAATTCGTAGCCGGTGGTGCCGTCCACCTGCCAGTCGCGGTGCAGCTGTTCGTCGGCGCCGAGGATCTTCTCCACGTAGATGGGGAAGTGTTCGAGTGCGGCCTCCGGCGGGCGCGCCGCCAGCAGCCCGTCGACCCGCCGGCGCAGCTTGCGGCAGTAGCAGCGCGGGTCGGCCAGGCCGTCCACGTGGTCGATGCGCAGGCCGTCGATCAGGCCCTGCTGCACCAGTTCGAAGATTTTCGCGTGGGTGGCGTCGAACACGGCCGCGCGTTCCACGCGCAGGCCGCCCAGCTCGTTGACGTCGAAGAAGCGCCGCCAGTTGATGTCATCGGCGGCGGTGCGCCAGCTGGCCAGGCGGTAGTGCTGTTTCTCCAGCAGCCGGTGCAGGCGCTTGAAGCCGTCCTCGGTGGTGGCGTCGAAGCGTTGCAGCAGGGCGTCCAGCGCGGCCTTGTGGCTGTGGCTCAGGGCCGCCAGTTCGCCGCGCAGCTCGATGGCCTTGTCGTAGGCGTGCGGGTCTTGCTCCAGGGCGCCGAAGCGGCCGCCCAGGCTGCTCAGCACCGGGTCGTCGGCGGGGCTGAGCAGGTCGGCGTAGTCAGGCGGCGACACCGGGAAGCGGTGTTCGTAGTGCTCGATGTAGAACTGCCCCGCGCTGGCATCCAGGCGCACCGGGATCTCGCCGGCCTGCAGGCAGGCGCCGTAGTCGTTGCCCAGGAACGGCAACAGCAGCTGGCCTTCGAGCAGCGGGTCGGGGGAATGCCACTGGATGTCGAAGAACTCGGCGTAGGGGCTGCGCCGGCCCCATTCCAGCAGCTCCAGCCACCAGGGGTTGTGGCCGCCGCCCACGGCCATGTGGTTGGAGACGATGTCCAGCACCAGGCCCATGTCGTGGGCGCGCAGGGTCTGCACCAGCCGCCGCAGCGCCGGCTCGCCACCCAGTTCGGGGTTGATGCGGGTGGGGTCGACCACGTCGTAGCCGTGCATGGAGCCGGGCCGCGCCTTGAGGATGGGCGAGGCGTAGACGTGGCTGATGCCCAGTTGCTTGAAATACGGCACCCGGGCTGCGGCGTCGTCCAGGGTGAAGTCCTTGTGGAACTGCAGGCGAATGCTGCCGGTCATGGCCTTCATCGGTCACGCTCGCTGGCTTGTTGGCGGGCGCAGGCCAGCAGCTCCAGGCGCCGGGCGGCGTCTTCGTCGTCGAGCAGCGCCTGGCTGTCGCCGTTGAAGCGCCGGCGCCAGTTGGGGTGGCTGTCGATGGTGCCAGGCAGGTTGGGCTGTTCCTCCACGCCCAGGGCGTCCTCTACCGGCAGCAGCACCAGCGGCGCGCGGGTGTGGCCGAGGAAGCGCACGCAGGCGTCGATGACCTGGTCGGTTTCTTCGCCTTCCCCGCTGAAGTTCTGGCTGTCCTGGGCCAGCACATGGCGCAGGCCGCGACGCTCGTGCTCGCGGGTTTCGCGCCAGTGGCGCTCGGTGTGTTCGTCGATGAGGTTGAGCTTGTGGTTCCAGTCGATGTCACGGGCCTTCCACCAGCCATGCAGGGTCGACAGGTCGTGGGTGGTGCTGGTGGCCAGGGCGTTGTCGGGCCAGTGCAGCACGGGGTGGAAGTGGCCGGGGTGAGCCTGTTCGAACAGCAGCACGCGCATGCCCAGCATGTGCCGGGCGCTGAGTTTTTCGCGCAGGCCGTCGGGCACGGTGCCCAGGTCTTCGCCGAGGACGATGGCCTGGTGGCGGTGCGATTCCAGGGTCAGCAGGCGCAGCAGGTCGTCGATGGGGTAGTGCAGGTACGCGCCCTCGCTGGGCAAAGAGCCCATGGGGATCACCCACAGGCGCTGCAGGCCCATGACATGGTCGATGCGCAGGCCGCCGGCGTGGGCGAAGTTGGCCCGCAGCATTTCGATGAAGGCGCGGAAGCCGTTGCGCACCAGGCCTTCGGGGCTGAACGCGGAGATACCCCAGCCCTGGCCGGAGCGGTTGAGGATGTCCGGTGGCGCGCCCACGGTGAGGTCGGCCAGCAGCTCGTCCTGGCGGCTCCAGGCCTGGCTGCCGTCGCCGTCGGCGCCCACGGCCAGGTCGGCGATCAGGCCGATGCGCATGCCGCTGGCCCTGGCGGCGTTTTGCGCGCGTTCCAGGCTGCGCGCCACCAGCCATTGGCAGAAGGCGTAGAAACTGACCTGGTCGCTGTGCTCGCGGGCGAACTCGGCGATGGCGGGGCTTTGTGGGTCGTGCCACTCGGCGGGCCACTGGCGCCAGTCCTGGCTGGCACCGCGCGCGGCGCAGTCGGCTTGCAGGGCCTCGAACCGGCAGTGGTTTTCCAGCGCTTCGCCGCCGGCGTGGCGGAAGCTGGCGAAGTCGGCGGTCAGCGGGTGGTCGCCGTGGCTGAAACCGTTGTACAGGGACCGCAGCAGGGCGAACTTGGCATCGGCGGCCGCCGGCCAGTCCACCAGCGGCAGCTGCTCAAGGTGGCCGAGGGTTTCCGCCAGGCCGGTGTCATCCAGCGCCACGCGCAGCGCGCGCTCGCCCAGAATGGCGCCGGGCGCGGCGTACAGGCAGTTGAGGAACAGCCGGCTGGACGGCGAATAGGGGCTGTAGCGGTGGGCGTCGTTGCTGAACATGGCGTGCATGGGGCTGATGGCCAGGGCGTCGCAGCCACGTTCGCCGGCGCTGCGGGCAAAGGCTTCCAGTGCCTGGGTGTCGCCGAAGCCGCCGTCGCCGCTGCGCCGCAGGCTGTACAACTGCACGCTGAGGCCCCAGGCCCGCGGCGCGGCTTCGCTTACAGCGTCGCCGACGCTGTAGCAGCGCTGCGGCGCCACGGCCAGGGTGAACTGCTGGCCTTCGATGCGCACGTCCTGGTAGCCGGGCGGCAGCAGGCCGGGCAGCGCGGCGTGGGCGTCCAGGCGCAGGTCCAGGGTGGCGCCGTCTTCCAGGAACACCTGGCACGGGGTGTGGGCCGGGAAGTAGCGGCCCAGGTCCAGCGGCTGGCCGTGGTCCACGGTCAGCAGCGGCGGCAGGTGTGTGTCGCGGCGCACCCGGTTCAGGTCTTCAAGGCTGGCCGCCACGGCCTCGTCGGTGTCGGCAGGGTGGCCGAGGCCGGCCAGCACCTTGCGCAGCACCGGGTCGGCCACGGTTTGTGGCCGGCCGTTGGCGTCGGTCCAGTGCACGGCCAGGCCAGCGTGTTGCGCCAATGTCCGCAGTCGCTCATCAGTCATGCATCATCTCCGGCAGGGGTCAGGCTGACCAGGGCGCTATAAGGGGGAAGGCGGTGTGCCGGGGCCGATTCGGCGGCCGCCTGGCGGCTGTCGAACAGGCGATGGCGTGGGTCGGGCAGTTCGGCGGCCACGGGCTCGGCGCTCAGGTTGAGGTCGATGCGCAGTTCGCTGCCATCGTTGAGCTGCCAGCGCGCGCTGACCGCGCCTTCGGCGAGCACCTGCGCGCCCAGCGAGCGGCTGCCGGGCAGGTGCTCGGTGAGGTACTCGCGGCGCAGGCCCAGCAGGGTCCGGTAAAGCACCGGCCAGGGCGCGTCCACGTCGGGGAAGCTGGGGCGCGAGGCGGCGAAGGTCTGCTCGGCGTTGGGGTCGGGGATGTGTTCGCGTTTTTCTTCGTCGGCGAATACCGCGAAGCTGGCGAACTCGTTGCGCCGCCCCTCCCGCACGGCCTTGGCCAGTTCGCCGTGGTGGTCGGTGAAGAACAGGAACGGCTCGCTGGCCGCGCCTTCGTCGCCCATGAACAGCAGCGGCACCATGGGCGAGAGCAACAGCAGGGTGGTGGCCGCGCGCAGGGCGTCGGTGCTGCACAGCTGCGACAGGCGTTCGCCGAAGGCGCGGTTGCCGACCTGGTCGTGGTTCTGCAGGAACAGCACGAAGGCGTTGGGCGGCAGGTGGCCGCTGGGTTCGCCGCGCGGCTCGCCATGGCGGTTGCGCTCGCCCTGGTAGATGAAGCCCTCGCTGAGGCAGCGCGCCAGTTTCTGCGTGGGCTGCTCGGCGAAGTCGCCGTAATAGGCCTCGGTCTCGCCGGTCAGCAGCACGTGCAGGGCGTTGTGGCCGTCGTCGTTCCACTGCGCGTCGTAGCCTTCTTCCAACAGGTGCGCCTGGTTCAGCTCGTTCTCCAGGGTCAGCCACACGTGGCGCGGGGCGTCGACCTGCTGGCGAATGCGCGCGGCCATCTGCTTGAGGAAACCGGGGTCTTCGATGGCGTGCACGGCGTCGAAGCGCAGGCCGTCGAAGCGGTATTCCAGCAGCCACATCAGCGCGTTGTCGATGAAGAAGTCACGCACCTGCGGGCGGCGGAAGTCGATGGCGTCGCCCCACGGGGTCTTCTGGTCGTGACGGAAGAAGCCCTTGGCATAACGGCCCAGGTAATTGCCGTCAGGCCCGAAGTGGTTGTACACCACGTCGAGGATCACCATCAGGCCATGGCCGTGGGCGGCGTCGATCAGGTGCTTGAGCTGTTCGGGCGTGCCATAGGAGGACTGCGGCGCGTAGGGCAGCACGCCGTCATAGCCCCAGTTGCGGGTGCCGGGGAACTGCGCCAGGGGCATCAGTTCGATGGCGGTCACGCCCAGCTCGGCCAGGCGCGCCAGGTGTTTCTCCACGCCGGTGAAGCCGCCCAGGGCGCCCACGTGCAGTTCGTAGATCACCGCCTCGTGCCAGGGGCGGCCGGCCCACTCGGTGAACTGCCAGGGGTAGGCGTTGGGGGCGACCACCAGGCTGGGGCCGTGCACGTCGCCCTGCTGGGCGCGGGACGCCGGGTCGGGCACGCGCAGTTCGCCGTCGATCTGGTACTGGTAGGCCGTGCCGGGTGGGCAGTGCGCCTTGATCACGAACCAGCCGTCATCCTGGGGCAGCATGGGCAGTGACTGCCCATCCCCCAGTTCAACGCTGACGTGGAAGGCGTCGGGCGCCCACAGCGCAAAGCGCGTGAGGCCCGAATCCAGAAGCAGTGCACCATGTGACCAGGTTTCAGGTGTCGGTAGCGGCATCGATGAAACCTCTTCCGTTAGTGTCTACCTGATACGGCCACCGATTTGTGCACGAGTTCCGAGTAAAGCTTGGCGTAGGGTTCCACCGCCTGGCTCCAGTTGAACGGCTGGGTCATGGACAGGCAGCGCATGGCGTTGAGCAGGTCGGGCTTGCTGAACACGTAGAAGGCCCGGCTCAGGGCTTCTTCGTAGCTGGCCACGGTGGACTCGTTGAACAGGAAGCCAGTGACGCCGTCCTCGATGGTGTCGGCCAGGCCGCCGGTGTTGCGCGCCACCGGCAGCGAGCCGTAGCGCTGGGCGTACATCTGGCTCAGGCCGCAGGGCTCGTAGCGCGAGGGCATCAGCAGGAAGTCGCTGCCGGCGAACATGCGCCGGGCGTCGGTTTCGTTGAAGCCGATGCGCACGCTGATCTTGCCCGGGAAGCGTTGGGCCAGCTCGCGCATGGCCTGTTCCTCTTCCGGCTCGCCGCGGCCGATGATCGCGATCTGGCCCCCCTGGTTGACGATGTACTCGGCCACGCCCTGGGTCAGGTCCAGGCCTTTCTGGTACACCAGGCGCGAGACCACGGCGAACAGCGGGCCGTCGGAGTCGTCCAGCTCGAACAGCTGGCGCACGTGGTCGGCGTTGACCTGCTTGCCTTCCCAGTCGTTGAGGCTGAAGGGGCAGATCAGGTGCGGGTCGGTGGCCGAGTCCCAGCTGTCGTCGATGCCGTTGGGAATGCCGCCCAGCAGGCCCTGGTAGGCCTTGCTGCTGAGGAAGCCGTCAAGGCCGCAGCCAAATTCGGGGGTGGTGATTTCCTCGGCGTAGGTGGCGCTGACCGTGGTGATATGGCTGGAATAGGCCATGCCCGCCTTGAGGAACGACAGCTTGCCGTAGAACTCCATGCCTTCCTGCTGCAGCGCATGCTCGGGCACGCCCAGCTCGGGGCAGCAGGCACGGCTGACCACGCCCTGGTAGGCCAGGTTGTGGATGGTGAACAGGGTCGGGGTGCTCAGGCCGCGCCAGTGCATATAGGCAGGGGCCATGCCGGCGGGCCAGTCGTGGGCGTGTACCAGGTCGGGCTTCCAGTGCACCATGCCCAGGCCGGCGGCGATGTCGGCGGCGGCCAGGCCCAGGCGGGCGAAGCGGATATGGTTGTCCGGCCAGTCGCGGCCGTTGTTGGCGCCGTAGGGGGTGCCGTCGCGCTCGTACAGCTCGGGGCAGATCAATACGTAGATGACCAGCCCGTCCTTGAGGTCCATGCGCCCGATCTTGCACGGCGGCAGGGCCGCGTGGCCGCCCAGTTCGCCAACGATGTGGATGGGGTTGTCACTGTTGAGCACTTGCGGGTAACCGGGGATCAACACCCGCACATCGTGCAGGGGGCTCATGGCGCGGGGTAGCGCCTGGGAAACGTCACCCAGGCCACCGGTCTTGACCAGATCAGCGATTTCCGACGTGACGAACAATACTTTCTGGCGCTGAGAATCATGACGTGCTTCGGGTAGAAGTACCTTGCCCGTCGATGCGATCTGCGCCAGTTCAGTCGGTTCGCTTTCCTGCTGTTTAAAACGCTCTCCATGGATTTCGACAGCGGCACTGATCATTGTTCTCTCCCGTGCATTAATGCATGTGTGGCAAGCACCTGATTTTGATCCAGCGACCCCACGGCCAAGCGCACAAGCGCGACGCGCGCCGGCTATCCTGCCGGTGGCGAATTGACGGGGTGGGGTTGGCCAGCCGCTGAAATGCACTCCATATCCGCGGCCTACCTTTAACCTGACCTGCCGCTAATACGGAAGTTTCGACTTTTTACGGTCGCGCCTCCCGAGCGGTGTGCGGGCTGAGTTTTGAGTGTAGGAAAAAATTCAGACTCCGTGGTCACGGCACGACTGACGGAAGGTCGGAATGCTGTTGTGGGGTGGGCCGGTTGGGGGCGGGGCCTTGAAATACGCGGGTTGGGCGGGGTGGCGGGGTTAGAATGAAATTTCTAGAAACACATCAGGTCATTGAGTTGGAGGGTGGTGCTGGGGACGCGGCCTTTGGCCGCTGCTACGGACCGTTCGGGTCGCGTCCCTAGCTTTGTCAGCCCTGGGGCATCAGCGACGAATGATGGCTGCCGATCAGCCACTGCTTGCCGTCCCAATCCCAGGTGTAGCTGTAGCGCGCCTGCACGGTTTCGCCGCTGGCGGCGAAGGTGAACTCATACACCCCGGCATCCAGCAGCGTGTCGCACTGGCTGCGCACGCTGCGGCTGATCACGCGGCCGCTGGGGCGTTTCTGCAGGAACTGCTGGAAATATTCCAGCCGTTCGGCCGGGGTCAGGCGCACCTGGTTGGACAGGGTGGGCAGCAGCACCGCGTCGATCTGGTAGGTGGCTGCCACCAGGCCAGGGTCGCCGCTTTGCAGGGCGCTGTTCCAGCGCTCGAACAGCTGCGCAGCGTCCGCCTCGCTGGCGGTCTGGCAGGCCTGGGCGGCAACCGGGGTCAACAGCAGTGCAACCAATGCGAATCCTTTCACGTACCAATCCTCTGCAGCTGGCGGCCGCCGAATGCGGCGCGCCGGGGCCAGGCACTCTAGGTGCGGGGCAGGCAGGGTTGGTAGCGGGAAAGGGTTCCAGCGTTGGCCGGCAGGGCGAAACCCTGCCGGGACGGGGAGGGACAGCGAATCAGGCGATCTTGGCCTGGGCGCCACCGGCAAGGCCGGTGTCCTGCTGGGACTGCAAGAGCATCATGGTCAGGTGGGCGACCTTTTTCTGCAACTGGTCGCGTTCTTCTTTCAATTCGCGCAGTTCGTCACGACGCACCGTGACATAGAGGGTTTGGGGGGGTGTTGCTGGCAGTAAAGTTCCCATTGCTCACCTCGCAAATGGCATGTCTCACAGTGAGGATAGCCGACCTTGAGCGTTTGCTAGGCCTGTCTGTACCTCTGTCGGCGCGGATTCTGATTTCTTTCACGCGCCAAGGGAACTTTTTTATTTTTCATGGTCGGCGTGTCTTTTTCTTCATGTGCCGGCAAGTGCCCGCAGACGTTGAAGAACGCTTGATGACAGTGGGTTTGAAGAAAAAAGTGCAGCGACGAACGGCTAAAGTCGAAACTAACTCTGGCAACCCTGTACTAAGCTTTGAGACCATTAGCGCTTTGAAGGTGTGACACACCTATTTACGCATCAGTGGAGCACCGGCATGCAATTGGGAATCGTGGGACTGGGCCGCATGGGCGGCAATATTTCGAGAAGACTGATGCGCGGAGGCCATCAGACCGTGGTCTGGGACCGCGATCAGTCTTCCGTGGCAAAACTGGGTGAAGAAGGCGCCGTGACGGCGACTGACCTGGCAGACCTGGTGCGTCAGATGGACGCACCTCGTGCCGTCTGGGTCATGCTGCCTGCGGGCGCGCCAACCGAGGACACCATCCAGCAGCTGGCTGACCTGCTGGAGCCCGATGACGTGATCATCGACGGCGGCAACACCTTCTACAAGGACGACATCCGTCGCGCCAAGCAATTGGCCGAGCGCCAGCTGCACTACGTCGACGTCGGCACCTCCGGCGGCGTGTGGGGCCTGGACCGTGGCTTCTGCATGATGATCGGTGGCGAAGCCGCGATCTTCCAGCGCCTGGACCCGCTGTTCGCCTGCCTGGCCCCCGGCGTGGGCGACATCCTGCGCACCAAGGGTCGCGAAGGTGAGCACAACAACGCCGAACATGGCTACATCCACGCAGGCCCGGCCGGTTCCGGCCACTTCGTGAAGATGATCCACAACGGCATCGAATACGGCATGATGCAAGCCTTCGCCGAAGGCTTCGACATTCTGAAGACCAAGAACAGCACCGCGCTGCCGGAAGACCAGCGCTTTGACCTGAACCTGGCCGAGATCGCCGAAGTCTGGCGCCGCGGCAGCGTGGTCTCCTCCTGGCTGCTGGACCTGACCGCCGACGCGCTGGTCGGTGACCCGGCGCTGGACGGCTACTCGGGCTCGGTGTCGGACAGCGGTGAAGGTCGCTGGACCATTGACGCGGCAGTGGAGCAGGCAGTACCGGTACCGGTGCTGGCAGGTTCGCTGTTCGCACGTTTCCGTTCCCGCCAGGAAAGCACCTACGGCGACAAGCTGCTGTCGGCGATGCGCTTTGGTTTCGGCGGTCATATCGAGGTTCCTAAATGACACGGGCAAAGTCCAAGGTAGACGCAGCACCCCCCACTACGCTGTTTCTCTTTGGCGCCCATGGCGACCTGGTCAAGCGCCTGCTCATGCCGGCGCTGTACAACCTGAGTCGCGACGGTCTGCTGGACAATGGCCTGCATATCGTCGGTGTCGACCACAACGAGGTCAGCGATGCTGACTTCGCTGCCAAGCTGCACGATTTCATCATCGAGCAGGCCCGCGCGAAAAACCCGGAGGGGGCCGACAAGGCCCTCGACCCGGCGCTGTGGGCCAAGCTTGCCAAGCGCATCAGCTACATCAGTGGCGATTTTCTCGACGATGGCACCTACCAGGCGATTGGCGAGCGCATAGCCGCCAACCGCACCGGCAATGCCGTGTTCTACCTGGCCACCTCGCCGCGCTTCTTCAGTGAAGTGGCGCAGCGTCTTGGCCACGCCGGGTTGCTCCAGGAGCAACCCGACGCCTTCCGCCGCGTGGTGATCGAAAAACCCTTCGGTTCCGACCTGCCCACCGCCGAGGCCCTCAACGCCTGTCTGTTGAGCGTCATGAGCGAGAAGCAGATCTACCGGATCGACCACTACCTGGGCAAGGAAACCGTCCAGAACATCCTCATCAGCCGTTTTTCCAACGGCATCTTCGAGGCGTTCTGGAACAATCACTACATTGACCACGTGCAGATCACCGCGGCGGAGACCGTCGGGGTGGAGACACGGGGCAATTTCTACGACAGCACCGGCGCCCTGCGCGACATGGTGCCCAACCACCTGTTCCAGCTGCTGGCCATGGTCGCCATGGAGCCGCCGGCCGCCTTCGGCGCCGATGCGGTGCGCGGCGAGAAGGCCAAGGTGGTGGGTGCCATCCGCCCCTGGTCCAAGGCTGACGCGCTGAAGAACTCGGTGCGCGGCCAGTACACGGCGGGCGAGGGCGGCAAGCCCGGCTACCGCCAGGAACCCAAGGTAGACCCGGAAAGCCGCACCGAGACCTTCGTCGCCCTCAAGGTGATGATCGACAACTGGCGCTGGGTGGGCGTGCCGTTCTACCTGCGCACCGGCAAGCGCATGAGCGTGCGCGACACCGAGATAGCCATCTGCTTCAAGCAGGCGCCCTACGCGCAGTTCCGCGACACCGAGGTGGAGCGCCTGGCGCCCAACTACCTGCGCATCCAGATCCAGCCCAACGAGGGTATGTGGTTCGACCTGATGGCCAAACGGCCCGGGCCGGCGCTGGTGATGGAGAACGTCGAGCTGGGCTTCGCCTACAAGGACTTCTTCCAGATGCAGCCGTCCACCGGCTACGAGACGCTGATCTACGACTGCCTGACCGGCGACCAGACCCTGTTCCAGCGCGCCGACAACATCGAGAACGGCTGGCGTGCGGTGCAGCCGTTCCTGGACGCCTGGCGCGACGGCGGCAAGATCGACACCTACGCCGCCGGCGAGGACGGCCCGGAGTCGGCCGAGGAACTGCTGGCCCGTGATGGCCGCTCCTGGCATAGCCTGGGATGAGTGCCGCGCCGAACGACCTCATCCGCCTGGTGCTTAGCGACATGGACGGCACCCTGTTGCTGCCCGACCACAGCGTGGGCGACCGCGTGCTGGCCGCCCTCCGGCAACTGCGCGAGGCGGGCATTGCCTTCAGCCTGGCCAGTGCGCGGCCGCCGCGGGCCATGCTGGCGATCGTCCAGCAGTTGGGCATCGACGTGCCGTTCGCCGCCTTCAACGGCGGCACCCTGGCCAACCCCGACGGCAGCGTGGTGGCGCAGCACTGCGTCGACCGCCGCGCCGTGGAGACCAGCCTGGCGCTGTTCGCCCAGCACCCGGTGGCGGTGTGGCTGTTCGCTGACGACGAGTGGTACCTGACCAACCCCGACACCCAGTACCTGGGCAAGGAACTCGATGCCCTGGGCTACGGCTACGTGCAGGTCGATGACTTCACCCCGTACCTGGACCGCGTCGACAAGATCGTCGCCACCTGCGCCGACTTCGACCTGCTGGCGCGGCTGGAGCAGCAGCTGAGCGGGCTGATCAAGGGCCAGGCCCTGGCCGCCCGCTCGCAGAACTACTACCTGGACGTCACCGCGCTGCTGGCCAACAAGGGCGAGGCCCTGGCCGAACTGGCCGAGCACCTCAAGGTGCCGCTGGCGCAGACGGCGGTGCTGGGTGATGGCGGCAACGACGTGGCGATGTTCAAGCGCGCCGGGCTGTCCGTTGCCATGGGCCAGGCCGAAGACGCGGTCAAGGCCCACGCCGACCACGTCACCGCCAGCAACCGCGAGCAGGGGGTGGCCGACGCTATCCGTGACCTGATCCTGCCGAGGGCGCCGCACACCCGCTGAATTCTCCCGCACAAGGTTGACCCCACCATGGCCGCATTGATTGAAGACTATGCCTTGCTCGGCAATTGCAGGACTGCCGCGCTGGTCGACAAGCAGGGCTCGCTGGACTGGTTGTGTTTCCCCCGTTTCGACGCCCCCGCCTGCTTCGCCGCGCTGCTGGGCGATGAGCACAACGGCCGCTGGCGCCTGGCGCCCAGCGAGCCGTTCGAGGCCAGCCGCGCCTACCGCGACGGCACCCTGGTGCTGGACACCACCTTCACCACTGCCAACGGCCAGGCGCGGCTGATCGATTTCATGCCGCCGGGCGAGCACAGCAGCGTGGTGCGCATCGTCGAGGGGCTGAGCGGCGAGGTGGCGTTCGACATGGAGCTGATCATCCGCTTCGACTACGGCAGCAGCGTGCCGTGGGTGGAGCAGGCCCACGCGCAGATTCTCACCGCGGTGGCGGGCCCGGAAATGCTCGTGCTGCACAGCGCCACGGCGCTGGAGGCGGTGGACCACGCCACCGGCAGCCGCTTCAGCGTGGCGCCTGGCGAGCGTCGGGTGTTCGTGCTGACCTACCAGGACTCGATCCTGCCGGTGCGCGAGGCCTTCGACGGCGAGGCGGCGCTGGCGGAGACCGAGGCGTTCTGGCGCGCGTTCTCCGACCGCTGCCCCGACGTGGGGCCCTACACCGAGCAGGTCAAGCGCTCGCTGATCGTGCTCAAGGCGCTGACCTTTGAGCCCACCGGCGGTATTGTCGCCGCCGTCACTACCTCGCTGCCGGAGTTTCTGGGCGGCGAGCGCAACTGGGACTACCGTTTCTGCTGGCTGCGCGACGCCACCATGACCCTGCTGGCGTTCATGAACCTGGGCTATTTCGAGGAGGCCAGCGCCTGGCGCGAATGGCTGATGCGCTCGGTGGCCGGCAACCCGGAGCAGATGCAGATCATGTACGGCCTGGGTGGCGAGCGCCGCCTGCCCGAATACACCCTGCCATGGCTGGGCGGCTACGAGGGCTCGCAGCCGGTGCGCATCGGCAACGCCGCGGCCACCCAGCTGCAGCTGGACGTGTACGGCGAGGTGGCTGACGCCTTGACCCAGGCCATTCGTGGCGGCCTGCCACGGCACCCGCGCAGCCGGGCGATTTTCCAGGTGGTGATGCCCTACCTGGAAAGCATCTGGCAGCAGCCCGACGAAGGCCTGTGGGAGATCCGCGGCGAGCCGCAGCACTTCGTGCACTCCAAGGTCATGGCCTGGGTGGCGTTCGACCGCTCGGCGAAACTGCAGGCCGGCGACGGCGGCGATGCCGAGCGCAGCCAGCACTACCGGGCGGTGGCCGACCGCATACATGCCGACGTCTGCGCCAAGGGCGTGGACCCGCGGCACGGCGGTTTCGTGCAGGCCTACGGCTCCAGCCAGACCGATGCCAGCCTGTTGCAGATCGCCCTGACCGGCTTCCTGCCGGTGGACGACCCGCGCTTCCTGGCCACCCTGGCGCAGATCGAACAGCGGCTGATGCGCAATGGCCTGCTGCTGCGCTACGACACCGCCACCGGCTGCGACGGGCTGGAGCCGGGCGAGGGGACCTTCCTGGTCTGTTCGTTCTGGCTGGCCGACGTCTACGCCATGCTCGGCCGCATGGATGACGCCCAGGCGCTGTTCGCGCGCCTCAGCGGCCTGTGCAACGACCTGGGCCTGCTGGCCGAGCAGTACGACCCCCATGGCGGGCGCATGCTGGGCAACTTCCCCCAGGCGTTCAGCCACATCGGCATTATCAACACCGCGCTCAACCTGCACCGTGCCCAGTGCCCGGCCCAGGAGCGCGCCAAGGCCTCGTGACGCGGCCTGCGGCCGCTGCTACAGGGGGCGGCGCGTGCGTCCCGGCGCACAGGGCATTTCGGCCAACCTGTGGAGCGCGCTTTTCCTGACGCATTGTCTTGGTATAGTCCTACCCATCAATAACAAAGGACGCCCGCCATGACCGAGTACCAGGCCTTCCACGTCGAACTCAAGGGCCACGTCGCCCACGTGCAGATCAACCGCCCCGACAAGGTCAACGCCATGAACGCGGCGTTCTGGCGCGAGATCATCGAGATCTTCCAGTGGGTCGACGACACCGAGGCCGTGCGCGTGGTGGTGCTCAGCGGCGCCGGCAAGCATTTCTCCGCCGGCATCGACCTGAGCCTGCTGGCCTCGGTGGCCAGCGAACTGGGCAAGGACACCGGCCGCAACGCCCGCGCCCTGCGGCGCAAGATCCTCGAGATGCAGGCCTCGTTCAACGCCGTGGACCGCTGCCGCAAGCCGGTGCTGGCGGCGGTGCAGGGCTACTGCATCGGTGGCGCCATCGACCTGATCGCCGCCTGCGACATGCGCTACGCCGCCGCCGACGCGCACTTCTCGATCAAGGAGGTGGACATGGGCATGGCCGCCGACGTCGGCACGCTGCAACGTTTGCCACGCATCATCGGTGATGGCATCCTCAGGGAATTGGCCTACACCGGGCGCAAGGTCGATGCCGAGGAAGCGCGCAGCATCGGCCTGGTCAACCGCGTGTACCCCGACACCGCGAGCCTGCTCGATGGCGTATTTGCCATCGCTGCCGACATCGCCGGCAAGTCGCCGATCGCCATCGCCGGCACCAAGACCATGATCGGCTACATGCGCGATCACAGCATTGCCGACGGCCTGGAATACATCGCCACCTGGAACGCGGCGATGCTGCAGAGCACTGACCTGCGCGTGGCCATGGCCGCGAGCATGAGCAAACAGACACCGCAGTTCGATGACTGACATTCGATAAGGAGCCCCTGATGTCTCAACGCTGGACCACCGCTGTACTGGATACCAGCCTGCCCGGGGGCTGGGCCGTGGCCCGCTGCGCCCAGGGCTTTGCCTTCGACGCCAACGGCGTGCTGTTCCCCCGTGAATGGCTGAAGAAACAGGGGCTGGACGTGCTGGCCGAGCACGGCATCGGCCACTTCGACGGCGAGCCGGTGTACCTGCTGGAGCTGCACGGCCCCGCCGACATCGACGGCGTGCAGTGGCAGGGCCTGCGCCAGTTCATGCTGCAGGGCGACTTCGACACCTACAAGCTGCTGGCCTACGCCGCGCAGATCGGCACCTGGGCCCGCGAGCACCGCTTCTGCGGCAGCTGCGGCCAGCCCATGAGCCAGATCCACTGGGAACGCGCCATGTACTGCCAGCCGTGCGACCTGCGCAGCTACCCGCGCATCTCGCCGAGCATGATCGTGCTGATCACCCGTGGCGACGAGATCCTGCTGGCGCGCTCACCGCGGTTCGTCACCGGCGTCTACAGCACCCTGGCAGGCTTCGCCGAGCCGGGTGAGTCGGCCGAGGACTGCGTGCGCCGCGAGGTGATGGAAGAGGTGCAGGTCAAGGTTCGGAACATTCGCTACCTGGGCAGCCAGTGCTGGCCGTTCCCGCACTCGATGATGCTGGGCTTCCACGCCGAGTATGAAAGCGGCGAGATCGTGCCCCAGGCCGACGAGATCGAGGATGCGCAGTGGTTCAACGTGCATGAACTGCCGCCGCTGCCGGCGTCGCGGTCGATCGCGCGGTATTTGATCGACCACTACGTGGCAGAGCGTTTAGGCCTGGCTGAACCAGTGCTGCCAGGCTAGGCGCACGGTCAGCCCCAGCACCACGGTAATGAACACCGGGCGAATGAACTTCGCCCCACCGCTGATGGCGCTGCGCGCGCCGAAGAAGGCGCCGACCATCAGGCAGGTGCCCATGCTCAGGCCGATCAGCCAGTCCACGCTGCCATTGATGATGAACACCGCCAGCGCCGCCGCGTTGCTGACGAAGTTCATGGTGCGCGCCACGCCGCTGGCGCGGACCAGGTCGATGGGGTACATCAGCATCGAGCTGACCGTCCAGAACGCGCCCGTGCCCGGGCCCGCCACGCCGTCGTAGAAGCCCAGCGCCAGGCCTTGGGGCACCTGGCGTTTCTGCTTGATCTGCGCGTGGCTGTCCACCGGCCCCTTGGGCGTGCCGCCGAACAGCAGGTACACACCGCAGGCAAAGACGATCACCGGCAGCATCTTGTTCAGCCATTCCGAGGGCATGTAGTGCGCCGCCACGGCGCCCAGCAGCGAGCCCACCAGGGTGAAGATGATCGCGGGCCACCATTCCTTGGGGTGGAACAGCTTGCGGCGGATGAAGGTGAAGCTGGCGGTGGCCGAGCCGAAGGTCGAGCTCAGCTTGTTGGTGCCCAGCACCAGGTGCGGCGGCAGGCCGGCGGTCAGCAGGGCAGGGGTGGTCAGCAGCCCGCCGCCGCCGGCGATGGCGTCGATGAAGCCGGCCACGAAGGCGACCACGGCAAGGATGGCGAGGGTGGTGGGGTCGGTGCTCAGTTCGAAAGGCATGGGGCAGATCGTTGTTTTTGGCAGGGCGCGCATTTTAGCCCGAAGGCCTGCCGAAAAGCTTCCCGCGAAGCGACGGGCGCTTGTAGCCGCTGCCGCCAGGCTGCGCTGGCCCGCCTAAGCCCTGGAGATTTCCAGTGGGGCGCAGGGCCAGCGCAGCCTGGCGGCAGCGGCTACAAAGCGGCAGCCATCAGGCCAGGAAACCGCCGTCCACGTTCAGTGCCACGCCGGTGGTGTAGCTGGAGGCGTCGCTGGCCAGGTACAGCACGGTGCCGGCCATCTCGCTGGGGGCGGCCACGCGCTTGAGCGGGATCTGCGCCAGGGCGGTGTTGAGGATGGCGTCGTTCTTCACCAGCGCCGAGGCGAACTTGGTGTCGGTGAGGCCCGGCAGCAACGCGTTGCAGCGGATGCCGAACGGCGCGCATTCCTTGGCGAACACCTTGGTCATGTTGATGACCGCCGCCTTGGTGACCGAATAGATGCCCTGGAACACGCCCGGCGACACGCCGTTGATGGAGGCGACGTTGATGATGCTGCCACCGCCGTGTTCGCGCATCAGCTTGCCGGCTTCCACCGACATGAAGAAGTAGCCGCGGATGTTGACGTCCACGGTCTTCTGGAACGCGCCCAGGTCGGTGTCCAGCACGTTGCAGAACTGCGGGTTGGTGGCGGCGTTGTTGACCAGGATGTCCAGGCGGCCGAACTCTTCGCGGATGCGGCTGAACACCTGGTGAATCTGTTCCATCTCGCCGATGTGGCAGGCGATGGCGGTGGCCTTGCCGCCGTCGGCGATGATCGCGTCCGCCACCTGCTGGCAGCCGTCCAGCTTGCGGCTGGAGACGATGACGTGGGCGCCCTGTTGGGCCAGCAGTTTGGCGATGGCCTCGCCGATGCCGCGGCTGGCGCCGGAAACGAAGGCGATCTTGCCGTCGAGGTCGAACAATTGCGTCTTGGACATCTCGGTTTCCTTACAGGGTGGAGTGCTTGATGACGTTCAGGCTCATCTGTTCCAGCAGCTTGTTCATGTGGATGAACTGGGCGAAGCGCTTGTCCTGGGTCTGGCCGTGGAAGAAGCGGTAGTAGATCTGCTGCACGATGCCGGCCAGGCGGAACAGGCCATAGGTGTAGTAGAAGTCGAAGTTGTCGATGCGGATGCCCGCGCGCTCGGCGTAGTAGTCGACGAACTCGCGGCGGGTGAGCATGCCCGGCGCGTGGCTGGGCTGGCGGCGCATCAGTTGCACCGGCGCCGGGTCGTCGGCCTGCACCCAGTAGGCCAGGGTGTTGCCCAGGTCCATCAGCGGGTCGCCCAGGGTAGTCAGTTCCCAGTCCAGCACGCCGATGATCTGCATCGGGTCGCGGGCGTCGAGGATGACGTTGTCGAAGCGGTAGTCGTTGTGGACGATGGCCGGCCTGGCGTGGTCGGCCGGCTGCTTGTCGGCCAGCCAGGCCTTGACCGTGTCCCAGGCTGGCGCGTCGGGGGTGCGGGCCTTGTCGTAGCGGTCGCTCCAGCCGCTGATCTGCCGGGCCACGTAGCCCTCGGGCTTGCCCAGGTCGCCCAGGCCGCAGGCCTGGTAGTCCACCTGGTGCAGGTCGACGAACTTGTCGATGAAACTGTGGCACAGGGCGCGGGTCTTGCCGGCGTCCAGGCCCAGCTCGGCGGGGATCTCGGAGCGCAGGATGATGCCGTTGACCCGCTCCATCACGTAGAACTCGGCGCCGATCACCGACTCGTCGGTGCAGTGCACGTAGGCCTTGGGGCAGTACGGGAAGCCGGCGTTGAGCTGGTTGAGGATGCGGTACTCGCGGCCCATGTCGTGGGCCGACTTGGCCTTGTGGCCGAACGGCGGCCGGCGCAGGACGAATTCCTGTTCGGGGTATTTCACCAGGTACGTCAGGTTCGACGCGCCGCCGGGGAACTGGCTGATCACCGGTGTGCCGGCAAGGCCGGGAATGTGCGCCTTGAGGTACGGGTCGATACGTGCGGCATCGAGCTCTTCACCGCTGCGCACGGCAGTGGACTGGTCGGTAAGCGCCATGGTTATCCCTTTTGCTTATTCTGGAGGCGTCAGATCATTGAACAATCTAATGCGCGGCAGGGCAGCGGACAAGGGGAGGAGGGCGTTATAGGCGGGGGTGTTGCAGAGGGATCAACAGCGCGGATTGTAGATCCCCCGTAGCAGCGGCCGCCAGGCCGCGTCCAGCCTTCACGCGGTACATCAGCTGTACCGCGGCGCCTGGGACGCGGCCTGGTGGCCGCTGCTACAGGGGAGGGGCTTAGTTCAGGCCCAGCTTGCCACGCAGGGTGGACAGATCTTCGGCCAGGGTGTTGACCGGGCCGATCAGCGCCTTGCGGTCAGCGTCCTTGACCTTGTCATAGGTCTCGTAGCCGCCGTCCTTGGTCTTGTACTTGGCCAGGATCTTGTCCACGGTGGCGAAGTTCTTGTCGACCTTGCTCACGAAGGCCGCGTCTTTCTTGGCCACTTGTGGGCGGAACAGGTCGAAGATTTTCTTCGCGCCGTCAACGTTGCCCTGGAAGTCGTACAGGTCGGTGTGGCTGTAACGGTCTTCTTCACCGGACACCTTGGTGGCCGCCACTTCTTCCATCAGTGCGGCAGCGCCGCCCACGACTTTCTCAGGCGGGAAGGTCAGGCCGGCCACACGGGCCTGCAGGTCCTTGACGTCGGTGTTCAGCTTGTCGGCCAGGCCTTCCAGGCCCTTGGTGGTCTTTTCCGAGTACAGGCTGTACTCCAGGCGGTGGAAGCCGGTGAAGTCTTCGGCGGTCACGCCTTTCTCGTGGTCGTCGACGCGGGAGTCGATCGAGGCGTCGAGGTCGCTGAACAGCTCGGCGATCGGCTCGATGGACTCATAGTGCACGCGAGTCGGGGCGTACAGCTTCTTGGCCGTTTCCAGGTCGCCTTTCTTGATGGCGTCGGTGAACTTCTGGGTTTCGGCGCCCAGTTTGTCCAGCTCTTCGGTCACGTAGATCTTGTAGTCCGAGATCGGCTGAACCAAGTCCAGCGGGGAGTTGTCGGCGGCGAAGGCCGAGACCGGTGCGTGGAGCAGGCCAAGCGACAGCAGCAAAGCGAGTGGCGACTTCTTCATGAAAGGGATCCCCGATGGTGTCAAAGACTTAAGCGTTTTTGGTTTTGGTAGCTTGCAGCAGCGAACGACCGATGTAGTCCTGGTCGTCTTTTACCCCCGGCAGGGTGAAGAAATAACCGCCGCCCATGGGCTTGAGGTATTCCTCCAGCGGCTCGCCGTTGAGGCGGGTCTGCACGGTGATGAAACCTTTTTCCAGGTTGGCCTGGTAACAGATGAACAGCAGGCCCATGTCCAGCTGGCCGTTCTTGTTCACGCCGTTGGAGTAGTTGAACGGGCGACGCAGGATCAGGTTGGCCTGGGACTCGGGGGTGCGCGGGTTGGCCAGGCGGATGTGCGAGTCCAGGCGCGTGAGCTTGCCGGCCGGGTCCTTGTGGTAGTCGGGCACGTCGTGCTCGGTAGCGCCGTCGAACGGTGCACCGGTGGTCTTCTTGCGGCCGAAGATGCTTTCCTGTTCCTGCAGCGGGGTACGGTCCCAGCGCTCGACGAAGTTGCGGATCAGGCGCACGGCCTGGTAGCTGCCGTTGGCGGCCCAGGCCGGCTCTTCGCTGCCCGGTTGTACCCAGACAATGGCGTCCATGGCCTTGTTATCGTTGGAGTCCGGGTTGGCCGAGCCGTCGCGGAAACCGAGGAAGTTGCGCGCGCTCTCGGCGGGGGCGTCGGCCTTCTTCGGCGCCTGCGCAGGCACGGTGCCTTCCTGCTTCCAGCGCACCAGCAGCAGGTCGGGCATGTTCTTGACGATGTCACGCAGGGCGTGGATGTTGGTGTCCGGCGTGTTGGAGCAGAATTGCAGGGTCAGGTCGCCGTGGCACAGGCCCGGCTCCAGGGCGTCGTTGGGGAAACCGACCATCTGTATCAGGTGCTTGGGCTTGGCGTGTTCCAGGCCGAAGCGCTCGTCGAACAGCGAAGCGCCCACCGACACGGTGATGGTCAGGTTGTCCGGGGTCACGACCGGGCCGAGGATGCCCGAGTCCACCGGCGGCAGCTTGGGGTCTACCTGCTCGACTTCGCCGCCGGTCATCAGGAATTTGATGCGGCTGTCCAGCAGCTTGAACATCCGCTCCAGGTCCTTGCGGTCGCTGGCCAGCACGTCGAAGGCCACCATCATGCCGGCTGCCGGGCGCGGCGTGACGATGCCGCTCTGGTGCTGGCCATGGTAGTCGTGGCGGTCCTGGGTCTTTTCGCTTTTCGGCGCTTCGGCCACCTGCGCCTGGGCGGCGGCCATGGCCGGGCAGCTCAGGGCGCTGCCGGCCAGGGCGACGCCGGCGGCGCCCATGCCCATCAGCACGCGACGGCGTTGCGCGTCGACCGGGGTGTTGCTGTTCTTGGTATCGCTCATCAGTGTCGTCGTCTGTCTTTACAGGGCCGAAAGGCCGAGGGCGGGATCGATTCCGTCGAGTGCGTCGGCCAGTGCCTTGGCCTTGTCGGCGATCTGCTTGCGCTGATCCGGGCCGACCTTGTCATACGAGAGGTAGCTGTCGCCGTCGCGCAGGCTGGTCAGCTGGCTGTCCAGGTCAGCAGAGGCGGCGTCAATCTTCACCAGCAGGTCGGCGGCGGACTTGGCCAGCACCGGGCGCAGCAGGTCGACCACCTTGCGGGCGGCAGCCAGGTTGGCGGCGAAACCGTTCAGGTCGGCGTGGCTGTAGCGCTCTTCCTCGCCGTTGGTGCGCACGTCGGCCAGGCTGTGCAGGTTGCGCGCAACAATCCCGACAAGCTGCTCTGGCGGCAGGTTCTGCGCCAGCAGCTGGGTTTTCAGCTCGGCGACGTCGCTGGCCAGCTTCTGTGCCACCGGCGCCAGGCCGTCCAGGCTCTGCTGCTGGAACAGGCCGTATTCGATGCGGTGGAAGCCGCCGAAGCCTGGGTCCTGCTCGCGTTTCTCGTAGTAGTCGGCGCGGGCGTTGATGCCGTTGTCCAGCTCGGAGAAGCGCTGTGAGGCGGCAGCCAGGCCCTGGTAGGCAACGCGGGCCGGCACATAGGCGGCGCGGGCGGCAGCCAGGTCACCGGCGGTGATGGCCTGGTTCAGGGTGTCCACGGCGCGCACCAGGGCGCTGCCCTGCAGGCTCAGGTACACGCGGAATTCAGACAGCGGGCCGACGAAGGCCACCATCGACGGACGGGCCTTGGCGTTGGCGTCGGACTCGGCGGTAGGGGTGACCTTGAGGGTGCCGCGCGGGTTGCTCAGCAGGCCGCAGGTGATGGCGTAGTCGCCGGGCGCCAGGTTGGCGTTGATCACCTGGCTCATGCCCGGGGTGATGTTCTCGCGCTCTTCCACCACCAGCACGCCGTCGAGGATTTCCCATTCCACGGCGCGTTCCGACTTGTTGACGATGCGGAAGCTGGCACGGCCGGCCGGTACGGTCAGGGCGTTGGGCTCGCAGCTGTGCGGGTGAATGTTGACGACGATTTCGTCATGGTTGGCCTGGCGCTTGGACGAGGCCACCTGGGAGGCGTAGTAGAACAGTGCGCCGGCGGCGAGCATCACCACCACGGAGCCGGCCACGGCCGCGCGCAGGACGCGCGGCGACAGGCCTGGGGCTTGATTGGACATTGACTGAAAAAGCCTTAGGAGTGAGTAGCGGGAGCTGGCTTGCGGCCCACGGGGGCGCTGGCCGGCAGGAAGAAGATCACCAGGGCGAAGACCAGGTAGAACAGGTAGGCGCCCAGCACGCTGACGGTTGGCGCGTCCTGATAGCCGAACATGCCGGCCAGCACCGAGCCGGTCGGGCCGTCCATGGGCAGGATGGCGCTGATGTCGAACACCACGTCCTGCAGGTGGTTCCACAGGCCGGCTTCGTGCAGCGAGCGCACCGAGTTGGCCAGGATGCCGGCGGCCACCACCAGGATGAACAGGCCGGTCCAGCGGAAGAACATGGCCAGGTTCAGGCGCATGCTGCCGCTATAGATGGCCATGCCCACGGCCACGGCGACGATCAGGCCCAGCAGGGCGCCCAGTGGCGCGCCGGCGCCTTCGCTCTGCTGGAACACGGCCAGCAGGAAGAACACGGTTTCCAGCGATTCACGCGCCACGGCGAAGAACACCATGGCGATCAGGGCGAAGACCTGGTTGTTGGAGCCGGCCAGGGCCTGGTCCAGGGACTCGTGCAGGGCGTGCTTGATGGAGCGGGCCACCTTGCGCATCCAGAACACCATGGAGCTGAGGATGGCCACGGCCACCAGGCCGACCACGCCTTCGAACAGCTCCTGCTGCTTCTGCGGGAACTCGGCGCTGACCATTTCCAGGCCGCCGCCGACCAGCAGCGCCAGGGCGGCCGCCAGGAACACGCCGATCCACACGGCAGGCATCCACTGACCGCGACCGGTCTGCTTCAGGTAACTGGCAATGATGCCAACGATGAGCGCGGCTTCAATCCCTTCGCGCAGCATGATCAAAAATGGAACCAGCACTTCGCACCACAATCTTAAGAAGGATGCTAACTTGTAACATAATGAGACTTATTATTGAATACAGGGGCCATCATTTTGGATAGTTTTCCCCGAAAATTTATCTCCGCAATTGGCAAAGCCTTTGCATTGAAATGCGCCCCGTAACAGCTGCCGCCAGGCGGCGTCCGCTGTTTTTCATGCCCGAAATATCGGGGTGGAGTGCTGGAGAGTGACGCAGCCTGCGGCAGCTGCTACGCGGTTGTGGCAGGCAAAAAGAACCCGGCTATTGAGCCGGGTGCTTTTTTGTTACCAGAGATGTATCAGCCTGGAAACAGTTCGCTCAGCTTCATCGCCAGCATCATGTCGCCTTCGGCGCGCAGCTTGCCGCCCATGAAGGCCTGCATGCCGTCGGTCTCGCCGCTGACGATGCCCTTCAGGGTTTCCTCGTCCATCACCAGGGTCACCTGGGCGTCAGGGTTTTCGCCCTGCAGCAGTTGGCAGGTCTTGTCCTTCACCACCAGCGAGAAGTTCTTGGTGTCGTCGATGCGGAAGCCGAAGACCAGGTCCAGGCCGGCAGCGGCGGACGGGTCGAACTTGGCCTGCATTGCTTCTTGGGCTTTCTCTAGGGTGCTCATGCTTCGATCCTTTTTCTCAATGGGGCTAACGACAGGTATTGCAGTGGGCCGGGCTCATCGGTAGGTGATGAACTCCGGCGCCTTCAGCAGTTGCAGGTGAGTGTGACTGTTGAAGGAAGCCAGGGCTACCTCGCGGCCGCGGAATTTCAGCTGGCTGAGCGAGGTGTTGACGATCTGCCAGTTCAGCTCGAAAGCCTGGGCGGCAGACACGCCGGTAATCAGGTGCAGCAGGGCGGCGATGGTGCCGCCCGAGGTGAACACGGCGATGTTGGTGCCGCTGCCAGCCTGGGCCAGCAGGCGCTGCAGGCCGGCTTCGACGCGGGCGACGAAGGCCGCCCAGCTTTCGGTTTCCGGGGTTGGGTGCTGGCCGCCGTGCCAACGCCCCATCAGCAGCGCGAACAGGCGCTGGAACTCGCCGCGGTTGTGCGCCGCGTTGCGCAGGATGTGCAGCGCCTCGGGCTCGTCGGGCAGCAGGTCGGGCAGTAGCGCGCGGATCACCGCCTCGGCGTCGAATTCGTTGAACGCCGGGTCGGTCTCCACCGCCAGGTCGGCCACGCCCATGGCTTCCAGCGCCAGGTGCGCGGTGGCCTGCTGGCGCCGTAGGCTGCCGGCCACGCAGCGGTCCAGGTGCAGGCCCAGGTCAGCCAGGTGCGCGCCCAGGACCTGCGCCTGGCGCATGCCCAGCGGCGACAGCACGTCGTAGTCATCAGCGCCGAAGCTGGCCTGGCCATGTCGAATCAGATAGATGCTGCCCACGTCCGCGTCGTCCCGGTACGTTGAAAGTGCCTTGGAGGTTATGAGGATGCCGGGGGCCTGTCAATGAAAAAACATACGCTTGTTTGAATTGCCATTCTGCAGCCCCTACGCCAGGCAATCGCAGGCGGACAAGGCAATGCCAAGGGCATGACTGGCCCGAAACAAACGGTAGGAGCCGAGCTTGCTCGCGATGCGCCGCGCGGGCGGCGCTCGATCTTGAGATCGCCACCACAACATCGACAGGCACCTCTGGAATCCTCCGTCGACGGTAGCGGCGACAGGCTGCATGTCTTGGGTTTGCTCGGCGCTCTCGAGACCGCGCGCCGCCCGCGCGGGGCATCGCGACCAAGGTCGGCTCCTACGGTCTGTTTCGGGCCAATCCACGCCTGTGGGATCACCTTGTACGCCTTTGATTGTCCGAGCGAAGATTCGCGTCGCGACCACCTGATTCCAAGAGTTAGACACCCGCCAGATCCTCCCCGTAGAATGACCCTTTGAAGCCTTTGAGGTACCCCCCGTGGAGTTTCTCTCCGAGTACGCGAGTTTTCTCGCCAAGACCGTCACCCTGGTCCTGGCGATCATCGTGGTGTTGACCGCCATCGCCGCCCAGCGCGGCAAGGGGCGCCGCAAGACAGCCGGCCAGTTGCAGGTGAGCAAGCTCAACGATTTCTACAAGGGCCTGCGCGAGCGCCTGGAATCGACCCTGCTGGACAAGGACCAGCTCAAGGCCCTGCGCAAGCAGGAAGCCAAGGCCGAGAAAAAGGGCAAGAAGAAAGCCGAGGCCAAGCCGCGGGTGTTCGTGCTCGACTTCGACGGCGACATCAAGGCCTCGGCCACCGAGAGCCTGCGCCACGAGATCACCGCGCTGCTGACCCTGGCCACGGCCAAGGACGAAGTGGTGCTGCGCCTGGAAAGCGGCGGCGGCATGGTGCACAGCTATGGCCTGGCCAGCTCGCAACTGGCGCGCATCCGCCAGGCCGGCGTGCCGCTGACCGTGTGCATCGACAAGGTGGCCGCCAGCGGCGGCTACATGATGGCGTGCATCGGCGAGAAGATCATCAGCGCGCCGTTCGCCATCCTCGGCTCGATCGGCGTCGTGGCCCAGTTGCCCAACGTCAACAAGCTGCTGAAGAAGCATGACATCGACTTTGAAGTGCTGACCGCCGGCGAATACAAGCGCACCCTGACCGTGTTTGGCGAAAACACTGAGAAGGGCCGGGAGAAGTTCCAGGAAGACCTGGACATCACCCACCGCCTGTTCAAGAACTTCGTCGCCCGTTACCGCCCGCAGCTGCCGATCGACGAAGTGGCCACCGGTGAAGTGTGGCTGGGCGTGGCGGCGCTGGAGAAACAGCTGGTGGACGAACTCAAGACCAGCGACGAATACCTGGCCGAGCGCGCCAAACAGGCCGAGGTGTTCCACCTGCACTACGCCGAGCGCAAAAGCCTGCAGGAACGCGTAGGCCTGGCGGCGAGCCATTCGGTCGAGCACGTGGCGGGGAAGGTGTGGGAGAAGGTCAGCCAGCAGCGGTTCTGGTAAACGTCCGCTTGTGGTAGAGCCGGCCTTGGCCGCGATGTGCGCTTACGGGCGTCATCGCGGCCAAGGCCGGCTCCTAC
>NZ_JBWGIG010000025.1:57693-98637 GCF_056312595.1 Pseudomonas sp. GYB4201
TGGGGTGGGGGCGGGGCGGGGCGTGCGGGTCTGCGGCGGGCGGGGGCCGTCCCCGCCCCCCCCCCCGGCTCCTACCGGGGGTGTTGCGGTCAGCGGCGACGGAACAGCGGCAGCGGTTCGTCAGTGGCGGCCTGGTAGGTCACCGAGAAGTCTTTCAGGCTTTCCAGCGCCTCGTACGGGTCTTTGTCCGCGCGCAGGGCGAAGGCATCGAAGCCGCAACGGGCCAGGTAGAACAACTGGTCGCGCAGCACGTCGCCAATGGCGCGCAACTCGCCCTTGAACTGGTAGCGGTCACGCAGCAGGCGCGCGTTGGAGTAGTTGCGCCCGTCGGTGAAGGCCGGGAAGTTCAGGGCGATGACCTGGAACTGGTCGACGTCCTCGCCGATTTCCTCGGCTTCTTCATCGCTGTCCAGCCACACGCCCAGGCCGCCGTCGCGGGCCTTGAGGGCGTGAGCGTGCTCGCGCCACAGGGCCAGCGGCACGATCAGGTCGTCGCAGTTGCTGATGCCGTCCAGCGTCGCGTCCTTGGGCAGCAGGTGCCAGGTTTCGTCGACGACGGCGTTGTTCTTAATGATTCGCTGCATAGACGCGTTCCTTGAACAGATCGATACCGATGCGCTGGTAGGTGTCGATGAAGCGTTCATCTTCAGTGCGTTGTTCGATGTAGACGTCGATCAGCTTGCTGATCACGTCGGGCATGGCGTCCTGGGCGAACGAAGGGCCGAGGATCTTGCCCAGGCTGGCGTCGCGGCTGGCGCTGCCACCCAGGGACACCTGGTAGAACTCTTCGCCTTTCTTGTCCACGCCCAGGATGCCGATGTGGCCCACGTGGTGGTGGCCACAGGCGTTCATGCAGCCGGAGATGTTCAGGTCCAGCTCGCCGATGTCGAACAGGTAGTCCAGGTCGTCGAAGCGACGCTGGATGGATTCGGCGATCGGGATCGACTTGGCGTTGGCCAGCGAGCAGAAGTCGCCGCCCGGGCAGCAGATGATGTCGGTCAGCAGGCCGATGTTCGGCGTGGCGAAACCACCTTCGCGCAGTTCCAGCCACAGCGCGTGCAGACGGCTCTGCTCGACGTCGGCGAGGATGATGTTCTGCTCGTGGGAGGTGCGCAGCTGGCCGAAGCTGTAGCGGTCGGCCAGGTCGGCGACGGCGTCCAGCTGCTTGTCGGTCAGGTCGCCAGGGGCAACGCCGGTCGGCTTCAGCGACAGGGTCACGGCCACGTAGCCGGGCTTCTTGTGCGCCAGGGTGTTGCGTACGCGCCAGCGGGCAAAGCCTGGGTGCTCGGCGTCGAGGGCGCTCAGTTCGGCGGCGAAGTCAGGCAGGGCCTTGTATTCGGGGTCGACGAAGTGCTTGGCCACGCGTTGCAGCTCGGCTTCGGTCAGCGTGGTGCTGCCGCCGCGCAGGTGTTCCATTTCGGCGTCGACCTTCTGGGCAAACACCTCGGGGGTGAGGGCCTTGACCAGGATCTTGATGCGCGCCTTGTACTTGTTGTCCCGGCGGCCATAGCGGTTGTACACGCGCAGGATGGCGTCCAGGTAGCTGAGCAGGTCTTGCCACGGCAGGAATTCGTTGATGAACGAACCCACCACCGGGGTACGGCCCAGGCCGCCACCTACCAACACACGGAAGCCCAGTTCGCCGGCTTCGTTGTGCACCGGCTCAAGGCCGATGTCGTGCACTTCGATGGCGGCGCGGTCGCTGCTGGCGCCGTTGACGGCGATCTTGAACTTGCGCGGCAAGTAGGCGAATTCAGGGTGGAAGGTGGTCCACTGGCGGACGATTTCACACCATGGGCGCGGGTCGATCACCTCGTCCGCGGCGACGCCGGCGAACTGGTCGGTGGTGACGTTGCGCAGGCAGTTGCCGCTGGTCTGGATGGCGTGCATCTGCACGGTGGCCAGCTCGGCCAGGATGTCGGGGATGTCTTCCACCGCCGGCCAGTTGAACTGCACGTTCTGGCGAGTACTGATATGGGCGTAGCCCTTGTCGTAGTCGCGGGCGATCTTGGCCATCATGCGCGTCTGGCGCGAGGTCAGCTGGCCGTAAGGCACGGCCACCCGCAGCATGGGCGCGAAGCGTTGGATGTAGAGGCCATTTTGCAGGCGCAGCGGGCGGAACTCTTCTTCGCTGAGCTCCCCGGCCAGGTAGCGTCGGGTCTGGTCACGGAACTGCTTGACGCGGTCCTCGATGATCCGTTGATCGTACTCGTCGTAAACGTACATAGGTGTCCTGTTCTCAGGCTGCTTACAGCAAATCTGCGCGCACGGCCGCGCACTCCCAGCGGAGCCGACGAAAGATACCAGTTTCGGGTTATGCGCAAAAGTGATGTTTGAATATAAGGAAAGAACCAAAAGTACTAACCTTAGTACTTTAGTCTCAAGTCCTTACTTGCCGTGGGGGCAAGGCTGAACTTTACTGCACAGGCGTCCTGATAAAAATCATAAAGAGGCGAACGCACCATGAGCAACCCCGTGAAAAGCCGCAAACCCGATAGCAGCGTCGATGCTTGGGCGATTCTGTTTTTGATTATTCTCGTTGTTTCCGCCGCCGTGTTCTGGGTAAGCCACCAGTAACTTCCCCGTAGCAGCTGCCGCCAGGCGGCGTCAGGCCCCGGACGCGGCCTGGCGGCCGCTGCTACGTGGCCAGGTGGATTATCAGCTTTACCAGGCCGAACAACGCCAATGCGAACACCGCCGTGCAGACGATGCCCAGCGCAATGAAGTGCGCAGGCTTGCCGTGGGTAAAGTCGCGTTCGCGGTTCTTGTGGCTCTGCACGCCGAAGGCGGCAGCGATGATGCTGTGCAGCATCTGCCAGAGGGTAGGGGGCTTGGAGTCGGCCATGACGGGCATTCCCGGACGGATAAGCCCAAGCGTAGCAGCTGCCGCAGGCTGCGTCGGGCGCGCGCGGTGGGTCAGGTGTTCCACCGCGCGGTGGGACGCGGCCTGCGGCCGCTGCTACAGGGGGAGTTAGGCGTCGTAGCCCAGGTTCGGCGACAGCCAGCGTTCGCTGATGGTCAGGTCCTGGCGCTTGCGCGCGCTGTACGCCTGCACCTGGTCCTTGTCGACCTTGCCCACGGCGAAGTACTGCGCCTGCGGGTGGGCGAAGTACCAGCCGCTGACGGCCGCCGCCGGGAACATGGCGAAGTGCTCGGTGAGGGTCACGCCGCTCTGGCCGTTGTGGTCCAGCAGTTCGAACAGGGTGCCTTTCTCGGTGTGGTCAGGGCAGGCCGGGTAGCCCGGGGCCGGGCGGATACCCTTGTACTGCTCCTTGATCAACGCCTCGTTGTCCAGCGCCTCGTCCTTGTCGTAGCCCCAGTGCTCCTTGCGCACCTGCTGGTGCAGCCACTCGGCGCAGGCTTCGGCCAGGCGGTCGGCCAGGGCCTTGACCATGATCGAGTTGTAGTCGTCGCCCTTGTCCTGGTAGGCCTTGGCCACTTCCTCGGCGCCGATGCCGGCGGTGGTGATGAAGCCACCCACGTAGTCGGTCACGCCGCTGTCCTTGGGCGCGACGAAGTCAGCCAGGCTGAAGTTCGGCTTGCCGTCGGGCTTGATGGTCTGCTGGCGCAGGTGGTGCAGGCGCGCCAGCGGGCGGCCGTCGTCGGCATACACTTCGATGTCGTCGTGGTCCACCTGGCTGGCTGGCCAGAAGCCGAACACCGCGCGGGCGCTGATCAGTTTCTCGTCGATCAGCTTGCGCAGCATCACCTTGGCGTCCTCGTACAGGGCCGTGGCCGCTTCGCCCACCACCTCGTCGGTGAGGATGCGCGGGAACTTGCCGGCCAGGTCCCAGGAGATGAAGAACGGCGTCCAGTCGATGTACTCGGCCAGCACGTTCAGGTCGATGTCATCCAGCACCTTGGCACCGGTGAAGGTTGGCTTGACCGGCTGGTAGCTGGCCCAGTCGAAGGTGGCCTTGGCGGCGATGGCCTGTTCGTAGCTCAGGCGCTCGGTGCGGGCGCTGCGGTTGGCGGTGCGCTCGCGCACGTCCACGTAGTCCAGGCGGGTGCGCTCGACGAAGCCGGGCTTGAGTTCCTTGGACAGCAGCTGGGTGGCCACGCCCACGGCGCGCGAGGCGTCGGTGACGTAGACCACGGCGTCGTTGCTGTACTTGGGCTCGATCTTCACCGCCGTGTGCGCCTTGGAGGTGGTGGCGCCACCGATCATCAGCGGCAGGTGGAAGCCCTGGCGCTGCATCTCGCGGGCCACGTGGACCATCTCGTCCAGCGACGGCGTGATCAGCCCGGACAGGCCGATGATGTCGCACTTCTCTTCCTTGGCCACCTGCAGAATGCGCTCGGCCGGCACCATCACGCCCAGGTCGACGATGTCATAGCCGTTGCAACCCAGCACCACGCCGACGATGTTCTTGCCGATGTCGTGCACGTCGCCCTTCACCGTGGCCATCAGGATCTTGCCCTTGGCTTCGGGCTTGTCGCCCTTTTCCGCTTCGATGAACGGGATCAGGTGCGCCACCGCCTGTTTCATCACGCGGGCGGACTTGACCACTTGCGGCAGGAACATCTTGCCCGAGCCGAACAGGTCGCCAACGATGTTCATGCCCGACATCAGCGGGCCCTCGATCACCTCGATCGGGCGCTTGAACGACTGGCGCGACAGCTCGGTGTCTTCGACGATGTGGGTGGTGATGCCCTTGACCAGCGCGTGTTCCAGGCGCTTGTTGACGTCCCAGGTGCGCCACTCTTCGGTCTCGGCTTCCTTGACGCTGCCGTCGCCCTTGTACTTGTCGGCGATGGCCAGCAGGGCGTCGGTGCCTTCCGGGGTGCGGTTGAGCACCACGTCTTCCACGGCGTCGCGCAGTTCCTGGGGGATCTGGTCGTAGATTTCCAGCTGGCCGGCGTTGACGATACCCATGGTCAGGCCGTTGCGGATCGCGTACAGCAGGAACACCGAGTGAATCGCCTCACGCACCGGGTTGTTGCCGCGGAACGAGAACGACACGTTGGACACGCCGCCGCTGCTCAGGGCATAGGGCAGCTCGTCACGAATGAAGGCGCAGGCGTTGATGAAGTCGACGGCGTAGTTGTTGTGCTCCTCGATGCCGGTGGCCACCGCGAAGATGTTCGGGTCGAAGATGATGTCTTCCGGCGGGAAGCCCACCACGTCCACCAGGATGTCGTAGCTGCGCTTGCAGATCTCTTTCTTGCGCGCCTCGGTGTCGGCCTGGCCGGCTTCGTCGAAGGCCATCACCACCACGGCGGCGCCGTAGCGCTTGCACAGCTTGGCGTGATGAATGAAGGCCTCTTCGCCTTCCTTCATGCTGATGGAGTTGACGATGCCCTTGCCCTGGATGCACTTGAGGCCGGCTTCGATCACTTCCCACTTGGAGGAGTCGATCATGATCGGCACGCGGGAGATATCCGGCTCGCCGGCGATCATGTTGAGGAAGGTCACCATGGCCTTCTTCGAGTCCAGCATGCCCTCGTCCATGTTGATGTCGATCACCTGGGCGCCGGCCTCGACCTGTTGCAGGGCCACTTCCAGTGCCTCGGTGTAGTTCTCCTCGCGGATCAGGCGGGCGAACTTGGCGGAGCCGGTGATGTTGGTGCGCTCGCCGACGTTGACGAACAGCGAGTTGCGATCGATGGTGAACGGCTCCAGGCCCGACAGGCGGCAGGCCCGCGGAATCTCCGGAATGGCGCGTGGCTTGTGCTTGGCCACGGCCTCGGCGATGGCCTGGATGTGCCCCGGGGTGGTGCCGCAGCAACCGCCGATGATGTTCAGGAAGCCGCTGGCAGCGAACTCCTCGACCACCACGGCCATCTCGGCCGGGGTCTCGTCGTACTCGCCGAAGGCGTTCGGCAGGCCGGCGTTGGGGTGCGCGGAGACGTGGGTGCCGGCTTTGGTCGACAGCTCTTCCAGGTACGGACGCAGGTCCTTGGCGCCCAGGGCGCAGTTGAGGCCCACCGAAATCGGGTTGGCGTGGCGCACCGAGTTCCAGAAGGCTTCGGTGGTCTGGCCCGACAGGGTGCGGCCCGAGGCGTCGGTGATGGTGCCGGAGATCATGATCGGCAGTTCAAAGCCGATTTTCTCGAACACGCCCTGCACGGCGAAGATCGCCGCCTTGGCGTTGAGGGTGTCGAAGATGGTCTCGATCAGGATCAGGTCGGCGCCGCCCTCGATCAGGCCTTCGGTGGCCTCGGTGTAGTTTTCCACCAGCTCGTCGAAGGTGACGTTGCGGTAGCCGGGGTCATTCACGTCCGGGGAAATCGAGCAGGTGCGGCTGGTAGGGCCGAGCACGCCGGCGACGAAGCGCGGCTTGTGCGGGGTTTCCAGGGTCTTGGCGTCGGCCACTTCACGGGCGATGCGCGCGCCTTCCACGTTCAGCTCGTACACCAGCGACTCCATGCCGTAGTCGGCCTGGGACACCTGGGTGGCGTTGAAGGTGTTGGTCTCGAGGATGTCGGCGCCGGCGTCCAGGTAGGCCTTCTCAATGGCGGCGATCACGTCCGGGCGGCTCAGCAGCAGCAGGTCGTTGTTGCCCTTGACGTCGCTGGGCCAGTCGGCGAAGCGCGTACCACGATAGTCGGCTTCCTCCAGGCGGTAGCTTTGGATCATAGTGCCCATGCCGCCATCGAGAATCAGGATGCGCTCTTTGAGGGCTTGCTGAAGTGCTTGGAGACGAGCGCTGCGGTCAGACATAGGGCTACCTGTCAGGACAAAAACAAAAAGAAAGCGGATAGATAAGGTGCGAAATCATAACAAACCTGCGCGCTTTTAAACGCTTCTACCTTTTACATGAATTCGGCTCATGTTGAAGGGGCGCCGCCACAGGTAGAATTGCCACTGCTATTACACAATCAGGACACCGCCACATGGTGCATCGCCTCCTTGCCGCCGCAGTCATCTTTTTTGCCTGCCTGACTGCCCACGCGCAAGCCCCCGTCGCCAGCCCGGCGATTTCGTACACCCGTGACATCCAGCCTATCCTCACCGAAAAGTGCGTGGCCTGCCACGCCTGCAACGACGCCGCCTGCCAGCTCAACCTGGGCAGCGCCGAAGGGGCCACCCGTGGCGCCAGCAAGGTGCCGGTGTACCAGGGCGACCGCAGCACGGCCGTGGCGCCGTCGCGGATCTTCTATGACGCCCAGGGCGAGGCAGAGTGGCGCCGCAAGGGCTTCTATTCGGTGCTCGACGCCCAGGGCAGCCAGGCCGCGCTGATGGCGCGGATGCTGGAGCTAGGGCACAAGAACCCGCTGCCGGCCAATTCCAAGCTGCCGGACAACATCATGCTGGGCCTGAACCGCACCAACATGTGCCCCATGCCCGGCGAGTTCGACGCCTACGCCGCTGCCCACGTGCACGAAGGCATGCCGCTGGGCGTCACGGGCCTCACCGACGCCCAGTACGCCACCGTGCAGCGCTGGATCGCCGCCGGCGCGCCGGTCGACCAGCAGGCCGTGAAGGCCAGCCCGAAAGAGGCCGCGCAGATCGCCGAGTGGGAAGCGCTGCTCAACCGCCCCGGTTCCACCGAGGCCCTGGTGGCCCGCTGGCTGTATGAACACCTGTTCCTGGCGCACATCTATTTCGTTGGCGGCGAGCCTGGCCACTACTTCCAATGGGTGCGCTCGCGCACGCCCAGCGGCAAGCCCATCGACCTGATCGCCACCCGCCGCCCCGACGACGACCCCGGCGCCGTCTTCTATTACCGGCTGATGGCGGTGCAGGGCGTGATCGTGCACAAGACCCACATCACCTACCCCATGGGCCCGGCCAAGCTGGCGCGGGTCAAGCAGCTGTTCTACAGCGGCGACTGGCACGCCACCTCGTTGCCCGGCTACGGCCCGCGCCACCGCGCCAACCCGTTCGAGACCTTCCAGGCCATCCCGGCGGTGGCGCGCTACCAGTTCATGCTGGATAACGCTGAATACTTCGTGCGCACCTTCATTCGTGGCCCGGTGTGCCGCGGGCAGATTGCCACCGACGTGATCCGCGACCACTTCTGGGCGCTGTTCCAGGAGCCGGCCCACGACCGCTACGTCACCGACGCCGTGTACCGCGCCAAGGCCACGCCGTTGCTGGAGATGCCGGGCCAGGACGACAACGTCGGCAGCATCCTGTCGCTGTGGCTGGCCTACCGCGACAAGCGCAACGCCTATGAAGACCTGCGCCGCGACGCCTACGCCGACATGCCGCCGCCCAGCTGGTCGACCCTGTGGGCCGGCAACGACAACGCGCTGCTGACCATCTTCCGCCACTTCGACAGCGCCTCGGTGAACAAGGGCCTGATCGGCGACGTGCCGACCACCATGTGGCTGTTCGACTACCCGCTGCTGGAGCGCACCTATTACCAGTTGGCGGTGAACTTCGACGTCTACGGCAACGTCGCCCACCAGGCGCAGACCCGGCTGTACTTTGACTTGATCCGCAACGGCGCGGAAATCAATTTCCTGCGCCTGATGCCGGCCGACAAGCGCGGCAAGCTGCTGGACAGCTGGTACCAGAACAGCGGCAAGGTGAAGATGTGGCTCGATTACCAGAAGATCGACACCAGCACGCCCAGCGCCATGAAGCTCAGCGAGCACGACCCCAAGCGTGATTTCGGCCTCAAGCTGATCCAGCGCGCCGGCAGCCTCAACGCCAGCCCCGACCCGATCAACCGTTGCAGCGGCGCCTACTGCTCGCGCGATGGCATCAGCGAGGAGTTCAAGAACGTCGAGCAGTCGTTGAGCCGCCTGGTCTCGCGCCCCGAGGCCGGCCTGCCAGTGATCGAGCACATGCCCGAGGCGACCATGCTGCGCATCCAGGGCAAGAGCGGGCGCATGGTCTACAGCCTGCTGCGCAACCGCGCCCACACCAACGTGGCGTTCCTGCTGGGCGAGGCCTACCGCTACATCCCGGGGCTGGACACCCTGACCCTGTGGCCCGGCGTGCTGAGCAGCTACCCCAACTTCATGTTCAACGTGCCCGCCGACCAGGTGCCGGCGTTCGTCGATGCCATGCAGCAGTCCAGGGACCAGGCCAGCTTCGACAAGATCGTCGAGCGCTGGGGCGTGCGCCGCACCAACCCGCAGTTCTGGGACTTTTTCCATGACCTGACGCGCTACATCCAGGAGACCGAGCCGGTGGAGGCGGGGGTACTGGACATGAACCGCTACGAAAACCTGTAACCACAAGCTACCGGGCAATATCGCAATTCCGTAGCAGCTGCCGCAGGCTGCGTCCAAGGGCGACGCAGCCTTCGGCAGCTGCTACGGGAAAGTGGGCACCGCCCGTCAATCCGGATGACCTTTGCCCCTTTTTTGAAGTCCGACCCTTTGAGAGTGCACCGAAAGTGCGCACGGTCAGGTTCCAAAAAAGGCGGTAAACAATGCTGATTTCGCTTCAAGCCCTCCGGGCACTGGCAGCCTGGACGGTTGTCTGCCATCACTTCATGCAGATCTTCTTCGACTTCCATGCCAGCGGCCCCATCGGCCAATTCTTCGTTGATCGCGGCGCCGTGGGCGTGGACATTTTCTTCGTCATCAGCGGCCTGGTGATCTACCTCTCCACCCAGGACAAGGACATGCCCGCCGGGCGTTTCCTGCTCAACCGCGCCATCCGCATCGTGCCCGCGTACTGGTTCTACACCCTGCTGATGGGGCTGATGATCGTCGCCGTCGGCCAGCAAATGCCGCACCAGGTGGTGGACCTGCCGCATTTCATTCTGTCGCTGCTGTTCATCCCCTCGGAGAACCCTGGCGGCTATGGCCTGTACCCCACGCTGAACGTCGGCTGGACCCTGAACTACGAAATGTTCTTCTACCTGATGTTCTCGCTGGTGTTCGTGGTGCCCAAGCGGCATCGTCCTTTAGTCGTAGGCCTGGCGCTGTTCGCGGTGTGCGAAATGGTCAGCCACTATGGGGTGCTGAGCCGCTTCTATGCCAACAACATCATCTATGAATTCCTGCTCGGCATCGCCATCGGCTGGGCCTACCGTCGTGGCTGGATCGCGCAGGCGCTGTGGGTGCCGCTGCTGGTGATCGGCGCCTCGCTGGTGGCCATCTACAACCTGCCGGCCAGCGACCGGCTGTTGAACTGGGGCGTGCCCAGTGCCTTGATCGTGCTGGCCTGCGTGGCCATGGAGCCGTGGTTCAAGGGCAATCGCGTGCTCAAGACCCTGGGCGACTGCAGCTACTCGGTGTACCTGATTCACGTGATGGTGCTGTACACCGGCTGGTTCGCCAGCGAGCGCCTGAACATCAACCCGTACCTGGTTTTCGCCGTTTGCGTGCCGGTCATCGCCCTGGCTTCGTGGGCCAGTTACGTGTGGATCGAGACCCGCCTGTACCGCCGCATGAAGGGCTGGGCGGAGGCGCGCCTGGCGCCGGTGGAGCGCCCATCCATAACCTGACAAAAATACTGGGACTTTGTGCCGCGCCCGGTTTGGCGTAAACTGCCGGCAAGTCTGTGAGGAACTTACATGAGCGCCATAACGATTACCGACGCGGCACACGATTACCTGGCCGATCTGCTGGAAAAGCAGAACACCCCGGGTATCGGCATTCGCATTTTCATCACCCAGCCGGGCACCACCTACGCCGAGACTTGCATTGCCTACTGCAAGCCCGGCGAAGAGAAGCCGGAAGACACCGCCATCGGCCTGAAGAACTTCACCGCCTGGCTCGACGCGGTCAGCGTGCCGTTCCTGGAAGATGCCGTGGTGGACTACGCCACCGACCGCATGGGTGGCCAGCTGACCATCAAGGCGCCGAACGCCAAGGTGCCGATGGTCAATGAAGACAGCCCGATCAACGAGCGCATCAACTACTACCTGCAGACCGAGATCAACCCCGGCCTGGCCAGCCACGGCGGCCAGGTGACGCTGATCGAAGTGGTCGAGGACGGCATCGCCGTGCTGCAGTTCGGTGGCGGCTGCCAGGGCTGCGGCCAGGCCGACGTGACCCTGAAGGAAGGCATCGAGCGCACCCTGCTCGAGCGCATCCCGGAACTCAAGGGCGTGCGCGACGTGACCGACCACTCGCAGAAAGAAAACGCCTACTACTAAGGCGTACGCTGCGAACCCGAAAAACGGCGCCCCGTGAGCGCCGTTTTTTTATGCCTGCACGCCGAAGCGCTCGGCGTAATCCTGCGGGCTGACGCCCAGGGCCTTGTGAAAGCTGCGGCGCATGCTCTTGGGGTGCCCGAAGCCGCACAGCCGCGCCACGCTCTGCACCGAGGCCTGGCCGCCCTGCAGCAGGGCGCGGGCTGATTCCAGGCGCACCTGCTCGACGTAGCGCGCCGGGGTGACGCCCAGTTCGGCCATGAACACCCGGTACAGGGTGCGCGGGGCCATGCACGCCCGTGCCGCCAGGGCTTCCAGCGACAGGTCGCCGCCCAGTTGCCCGGGTATCCACTCCAGCAGCGCACCCAGGCGCGGCGCGCGGCAGGCTTGGGGCGCCAGGTGCGGGCTGAACTGCGCCTGGTCGCCGGGGCGCTTGAGGAACATCACCAGGCGCCGGGCCACGGCCAGGGCGATGGGCCGGCCGAGGTCGTCTTCCACCAGCGCCAGCGCCAGGTCGATGCCGGCCGTGACCCCCGCCGAGGTAAAGCGCTGGCGGCTGGCGCGGCTGTAGGTGTGCAGGCGTTCGCCCTGTACATCGATGGCCGGGAAGGCCTTGAGCGCTTCCACGTCGGCCCAATGGGTGGTGGCGCGGTGGCCGTCCAGCAGGCCGGCGTGGGCCAGGATCAGCGCGCCGGAGCACACCGAGCCCAGGCGTTGCACCTGCGTGGCGGCGCGGCTGAGCCAGGCCAGCAGCGGCGGGTTGGCGAATTGCGCCGCCTCGCCGCGCCCGCCGGGGACCAGCAGGGTGTCGAGGCTGGCGGGGTCGGTGTCGTGGTAGCGCTGCTCGGCATACAGGCTGAAGCCTGCCGAGGTCGCCACTGGGCCGGCCTGTTCACCCAGCATCAGCAGGGCGTAGGCGGGCGCCCGGCCCAGGCGCGCCAGCTCCTCGTTGGCCGAGGCGAACACCTGCATCGGCCCGGTGACGTCCAGGCTCATCACTTCGGGATAAATCAAACAGGCAATCCGGCGCATAAAAACTCCTGGCTATTCCCGTAGCGGCGGCCACCAGGCCGCGTCCGGGTCAACGCGGTGCACTTGGGGGGACGCGGCCTTCGGCCGCTGCTACAGGGGTTGTCTGTATAGGTGCGCGTGGCCGGCGCGGTACAGCGCCGACTCGCCGAAACAGTCCGTGTCCAGCACCCGCCCGACCAGGATCAGCGCCGTGCGGCGGAACCCCTTGGCCGCTACCTTGGCTTCAATATCCGCCAGGGTGCCGGTCACCCAATCCTGGTCCGGCCAGCTGGCCTTGTGGATCACGGCGATGGGGCAGTCGGCACCGTAGTGGGGCAGCAACTCCAGCACGATTTTCGACAAATGCTGCACGCCCAGGTGAATGGCCATGGTCGCGCCGTGACGCGCCAGGTCATGCAGGGCTTCGCCTTCAGGCATCGGCGACTTGTCGGCATAACGGGTCAGGATCACCGTCTGCGACACCCCCGGCAGCGTCAGCTCGGCGCCCAGCAGGGCTGCGCAGGCGGCAGTGGCGGTGACGCCAGGGATGATCTCGAAGGGGATGCCGCGTGCGCGTAGGCAACGGATCTGTTCGCCGATGGCGCCGTACAGGCTCGGGTCGCCCGAATGCACCCGCGCCACATCCTGGCCGCGGGCGTGGGCGGCGGCCAGCAGGTCGATGATCTGCTCCAGGTGCAGTTCGGCGCTGTTGACCACCTGTTCGGCCTGGTGGCCTTCGAGCACGGCGGCGGGCACCAGGGAGCCGGCGTAGATGATCACCGGGCACTGGCGGATCAGCCGCTGGCCCTTGACGGTGATCAGTTCCGGGTCGCCGGGGCCGGCGCCGATGAAGTAGACGGTCATGTGCAAATCCTGAAGAAAACGAATGCTGCTTGAGCGAAATTCAAGTGCGAGGCGGTGATTATCCGGGAATCGGGCCCGCTTGTGCCAATGCTAGGGTGGCCTTGGGGCTTTTTTGCCGGCTGACGCGCAACTGGCTGCCGGCCCCGGCCAGCGCCAGCGCGGCGCTTTCGGCCACGCCGTGGCAGCCGGTGTGGCTGAAGGCGACGGCGGAGCGGTGGGTTAGCCGGGGCTCGAAAGGCGCGAGCTGCGCTGCGCTGAAAAGCGTCAATGGCACGTCCAGCGCCTGCGCCAGTTCGAGCAGCCCGGCCTCGTCGGCCTTCAGGTCAATGCTCGCCACGCCCGTCACATCGCCGCGGCTCAGGCCGTGGTGGGCGAGGGTGGTGTCGAGCAGGTCGGCCAGCACGCTGGCGGGGCAGCCGCGCTGGCAGCCGAAGCCGGCGTAGAGGTCAGGCATGGGAGGCATCCACAAAATCTCAAGCCGCCACTATACCGTAGCCGCTGCTGCAGGCAGCGGCCAGGGGCGATGTTGACCTTCCCCCCCACACTGCGTAGCCTTGCACCTTCGAGGTTCTCCGCCACGCGGAGCCAAGATGGGAATGCGGTCCAAGCCGCAGCTGCCCCCGCAACTGTAAGCGGTGCGCGCCCCGGCAATGCCACTGCGTTCCACGCGGGAAGGCGCCAGGGTCGGCTTTCGAGCCCACGCCGCAAGCCAGGAGACCTGCCTCGACAGACTTCCACTACAACCGGGCGGGGTGATCCGGTGGCGAATGCACCCGCGTGCCCGGCACCCGCGGTTCTCGTCCCGTTTGCCCGCCATATTGCCAAGGGCATCCGATGAAAACACTGGCCAAGCTTCCCGTCACCATCGTCACCGGCTTCCTGGGCTCGGGCAAGACCACCTTGCTGCGCCACATGCTGGACAACGCCCAAGGCCGCCGCATCGCGGTCATCGTCAACGAATTCGGCGAGCTGGGCATCGACGGCGAAATCCTCAAGCAGTGCACCATCGGCTGCACCGAGGAAGAGGCCACCGGCCGCGTCTACGAACTGGCCAACGGCTGCCTGTGCTGCACCGTGCAGGAAGAATTCTTCCCGGTGATGCGCGAACTGGTGGCCCGCCGTGGCGACCTCGACCACATCCTCATCGAGACCAGCGGCCTGGCCTTGCCAAAACCGCTGGTGCAAGCCTTCCAGTGGCCGGAAATCCGCAGCGCCTGCACCGTCGACGCGGTGATCACCGTGGTCGACAGCCCGGCCGTGGCCGCCGGCACCTTCGCCGCCTTCCCGGACCAGGTCGACGCCCAGCGCAAGCTGGACCCCAACCTGGACCACGAATCGCCGCTGCACGAGCTGTTCGCCGACCAGCTGGCCAGCGCCGACCTGGTGATCCTCAACAAGGCCGACCTGATCGAGCCCGAGGCCCTGGCCGCCGTGCGCCGCGAAGTGGCCGAGGAACTGCCGCCGGCGGTCAAGGTCATCGAAGCCAGCAGCGGCCGCCTGCCGCTGGACGTGCTGCTGGGCCTGGGCGCCGAGTCGGAAGAACACATCGACGGCCGCCTGACCCACCACGATCATCACCACGACGACGATGATCACGACGACCACGACCACGACGCCTTCGACTCCATCTCCATCGAGCTGCCCGAAGCGCCGGAAGCCCAGCTGCTCGACGCCCTGACCACCCTGGTGGTCAAGCACGGCATCCTGCGGGTCAAGGGCTTCGCCGCCATTCCGGGCAAGCCTATGCGCCTGCTGATCCAGGGCGTGGGCACCCGTTTCGACAAGCACTTCGACCGCGCCTGGCGCGCCGAAGAAGCGCGCAGCACGCGCCTGGTGCTGATCGGCCAGGAGCTGGACGCAGCCCTGTTGGAAAGCCAGCTGCGCGCAGCCCTGAACGGTTAAGCCATGCACCTGCTGAGAACCCAGCCCGGCGGTTTCGTGCCGGACGACAGCATCGCCGACCTGGGCCAGACACCGGCCGAGCTGGTGATTCTCTGCAGCGGTGACTCGCACCTGGCGCTGCTGGCCGAGGCCGCCCGGCAGCTGCCGGACGACTTCCCAAGCCTGCGCCTGGCCAACCCCATGCAGGTACAGAACCACGCTTCCGTGGACCTGTACGTGGACGAGGTGTTGCGCCACGCCAAGGTCATCCTGATTTCCCTGCACGGCGGCATCGGCTACTGGCGCTACGGCGTCGAGCAGCTGGTGGCGCTGGCCGAACGCGGCGTGCAGCTGATCCTGGTGCCCGGCGACGACCGCCCCGACCCCGAGCTCAGTGACCTGGGCACCGTGGGTCGCGAGGTGGGCGAACGCCTGTGGCACTTCCTGCGCCAGGGCGGCATGGGCAACGCGTTGTCGTTGTTCAACTGCCTGGCCAGCCAGTTTCTCGGTCGCGACTACGCCTGGGCAGAGCCCCAGGCGCTGCCGCGCACCGCCATCTATCACCCGGCCCACCACGATGCCGGCCTGGCCCATTGGCAGGCCGACTGGCAACCCGGCCAGGCCGTGGTGCCGCTGATCTTCTACCGCTCGCACCTGCAGGCGGCCAACACCGGTTTCGTCGACGTGTTCTGCCAACGCCTGCTGGCGGCCGGCCTGAACCCGCTGCCCATGGCCGTGGCCAGCCTCAAGGAGGCCGGCTGCCTGAGCCAGGTGCAGGCCTGGATGGACGAAGTCGGCGCGGCGGTGATCCTCAACACCACCGGGTTTGCCCAGTCCAGCCCGGAAGCGCCGCACCTGCGGCCGTTCCGCCGCGACATCCCGGTGATCCAGGCCATCTGCGCCCAGGACAACCAGCCCGGCTGGGAAGCCAGCGAGCAGGGCCTGGGCCCGCGCGACCTGGCCATGCACATCGCCCTGCCGGAGCTGGACGGGCGCATCATCAGCCGCCCCATCAGCTTCAAGGACCTGGCCTGGCGCAGCGAGCGCAGCCAGTCCGACGTGGTCTGCTACCGCGCGCACCCCGAGCGCATGGATTTCGTCGCCGAACTGGCGCGGCGCTGGGCCGAGCTGGCGCGCCTGCCCAACGGCCAGAAGCGCATCGCACTGATTCTGGCCAACTACCCGACCCGCGACGGCCGCATCGGCAACGGCGTGGGCCTGGACACCCCGGCGGCGGCGCTGAACATCCTGCGCGCCCTGCACGCCGAGGGCTACCCGGTGCAGGGCCTACCCGCCAGCGGCACGGCGCTGATCCAGCAGTTGCTGGGCGGCGTCAGCAACGACCTTGACAGCCTTGACCTGCGCCCCTGCGCCCAGAGCATGGCCATGGACGACTACCTGGCGGCGTTCGCGCGCCTGCCGCTGGCCAACCAGCAGGCGGTGCGCGAGCGTTGGGGCGAGCCAAGCGCCGACCCCATGTGCCGCAGCGGCCGCATGATGGTCGCCGGCCTGCGCTTTGGCCTGACCTTCGTCGGCATCCAGCCGGCTCGTGGCTACCAGCTGGACCCCAGCGCCGTGTACCACGACCCCGACCTGGTCCCGCCCCACGGCTACCTGGCGTTCTATTTCTGGCTGCGCCACGCCTATGGCGCCGACGCCGTGGTGCACGTGGGCAAGCACGGCAACCTGGAATGGCTGCCGGGCAAGGGCGTGGGCCTGTCCGAGCGCTGCTGGCCGGACGCGCTGCTGGGGCCGATGCCCAACGTCTACCCGTTCATCGTCAACGACCCGGGCGAGGGCGCCCAGGCCAAGCGCCGCACCCAGGCGGTGATCATCGACCACCTGATGCCGCCGCTGACCCGCGCCGAAACCTATGGCCCGCTGCGCGACCTGGAGCGCCTGGCCGACGAATACTACGACGCCCAGCTGCTGGACCCGCGCCGCGCCCGCGAGCTGCAACGCGAGATCCTGGCGCTGGTGCGCGACGCGCAGATCGACCGCGAGCTGCAGCTGGACGCCGGCTGGGACAGTGACGCCGACGCCGCGCTGTGGCTGCCGCGCCTGGACACCTACCTGTGCGACCTGAAGGAATCGCAGATCCGCGACGGCCTGCACATTTTCGGCGAGTCGCCCACCGGGCGCCTGCGCATCGACACCCTGGCGTCGCTGTTGCGCATCCCGCGCGGCGATGGCCGCGGCGCCCACGCCAGTCTGATCCGCACCCTCGGGCGGGCGCTGCAGCTGGGCTTCGACCCGCTGGACTGCAACCTCGGCGACAGCTGGGAAGGCGCCCGCCCGGCCTGCCTGCAGGCGGTCAGCGCGGACAGCTGGCGCACCGCCGGCGACACCCGCGAGCGCCTGGAGCTGTATGCCGCGCAGCTGATCGAACAGGCGCTGCACACGCCTGCCGCCACCGGTTGGGCTGACGTCGACCTGATTCTCGACGGCCTGCGCGACACCGTCGCGCCACGCCTGGACGCGTGCGGCCCGGCCGAGATCGGCGGCCTGCTGGCGGCCCTGGGCGGGCGCTTCGTGCCTGCTGGCGCCAGCGGCGCGCCCAGCCGTGGGCGCCTGGACGTGCTGCCCACCGGCCGCAACTTCTTCTCGGTGGACGTGCGCAACCTGCCCACCACCACCGCCTGGCGCATCGGTTTTGCCTCGGCCAACCTGATCCTCGAACGCCACCTGCAAGACCACGGCGACCACCTGCGCCAACTGGGCCTGTCGGTGTGGGGCACGGCCACCATGCGCACCGGCGGCGACGACATTGCCCAGGCCATGGCGCTGATGGGCGTGCGCCCGGTGTGGGCCACCGGCAGCCAGCGCGTCGACGATTTCGAGATTCTGCCGCTGAGCCTGCTCGACCGTCCGCGGGTGGACGTGACCCTGCGGGTGTCGGGCTTCTTCCGCGACGCCTTCGCCAACCTGCTGCGCCTGTTCGACGCCGCCGTGCAGGCGGTGGCCGCGCTGGACGAGCCGGACGACCTCAACCCGCTGGCGGCCAAGGTACGCAGCGAGCAACAAGCCCTGCTGGCCCAGGGCATCGACGCCGAACAGGCGCGCCGCGAAGCCGGCTGGCGCATTTTCGGCGCCAAGCCCGGCAGCTACGGCGCCGGCGTCCAGGGCGCCATCGACGGCCGCCTGTGGCAGACCCGCCAGGACCTGGCCGAGGCTTACCTGAACTGGGGCGGCTACGCCTATGGCGGCACCGACGACGGCACGCCGGCGCGGGCGCAGTTCGCCCAGCGCCTGGGCCAGGTGCAGGCCGTGGTGCAGAACCAGGACAACCGCGAGCACGACCTGCTCGATTCCAACGACTACTACCAGTTCCAGGGTGGCATGCTTGCCGCGGCCGAAACCCTGGCTGGCAAGGCGGCCGCCAGCTACCACGGCGACCACAGCCAGCCCGACCTGCCGCGCATTCGCACCTTGAAGGAAGAACTCAACCGCGTGGTGCGCGCCCGTGCGGTGAACCCCAAATGGATCGACGGCGCCAAGCGCCACGGTTATAAAGGAGCGTTCGAGCTGGCCGCGACGGTCGACAACCTGTTCGCCTTCGACGCCACCACCCATTTGATCGACGACCACCAGTACGCGTTGCTCGCCGATGCCTACGTGCTGGACGCCGACACCCGAGGTTTCATGCAGCAGCACAATCCCCATGCCCTGCGCGACATCACCGAGCGCCTGCTCGAGGCCCAGCAACGCGGCCTGTGGGGCGAGCCGGGCGACTACCGCCAGGCCCTGGAGGAACTGCTGCTGGATATAGAAGAAGATGCCTGACATGCGCGATACCCCGCATTTTCCCCTGGCTGCCGTGGTTGGCGCCGACTCGCTGAAACTGGCCCTGTGCCTGAGCGCCATCGACCCGAAGATCGGCGGCGTGCTGATCGAAGGCCCGCGCGGCATGGCCAAGAGCACCCTGGCCCGTGGCCTGGCCGACCTGCTCGCCAGCGGTCAGTTCGTCACTTTGCCCTTGGGCACCTCCGAGGAACGCCTGGTGGGCACCCTGGACCTGGACGCGGCGCTGGGCGAGGGCCGCGCGCAGTTTTCCCCTGGCGTGCTGGCCAAGGCCGACGGTGGCGTGCTGTACGTGGACGAGGTCAACCTGCTGCCCGACCACCTGGTGGACCTGCTGCTGGACGTGGCCGCCAGCGGCGTCAACCGCGTGGAGCGCGACGGCATTTCCCATCGCCACAGCGCACGCTTCGTGCTGATCGGCACCATGAACCCGGAGGAGGGCGAACTGCGCCCGCAACTGCTCGACCGCTTCGGCCTCAACGTGGCCCTGGACGGCCAGCCGGCTCCCCAGGAGCGCAGCCAGATCATCCGGCGGCGCCTGGCGTTCGACGCCGACCCGTACGCATTCTGTGACGAGTGGGCCAGCCGCCAGGACGCCCTGCGCCAGCGCTGCCAACTGGCGCGGGAGGTATTGGAAGAGGTGCCGCTGGACGACCAGGCGCTGGCCGTCATCACCGAACGTTGTTTTGCCGCCGGCGTCGACGGCATGCGTGCTGACCTGGTGTGGTTGCGCGCGGCACGGGCCCATGCCGCCTGGCGCGGGGCCCTGGGTATCGAGGCCATGGATATCGATGCAGTGGCCGAGTTCGCCCTGCGCCATCGCCGTCGCCAGCCCCCCGAGGCGCCCCAGGGCGAGCAGCCGCCGCCTGCCGGCGCGCAAGCGCCCCAGGCCGCCAGCGGCGAAGGCCAGTGGGGCGGCCTGCCGCCCCAGGCCACGCCCATGGGCGCGCGGCGTGACGTGCCGAGCTGGCCAAAAAAGCCCTGAGCATTCGCCCGCGCCCCGGGGCGGGTGCCAGACCCCAGGCCGGGCAGCAGCAGGGGCGCCGTGGCGCCGCGCGGGCTGCGGCTTTCGGCCGGGTGGACTGGGCCGCCACGTTGTTGCAGGGGCGGCCACGCAAGGCTGTCGACCTGCGCTGGCAGCAGCGCCGGGCCAGCGCCCATGAGCTGTGGCTGGTGGTCGTCGACGCCTCGGCGTCCACCCGCAAGCACCAGGCCCTCGCCGACGCCAAGGGCCTGCTGGCCGAGCTGTTCGACCAGGCCTACCGCCGCCGCGCGCGCCTTGCCCTGCTCACCGCCAGCGGCGAGCAGCCGCACTGGCAACGCCATGGCCTGAAAGCTTCCCAGGCCCTGCAGCCCTGGTTGCAGGCCCTAGCCGCTGGCGGCGGCACGCCGCTGGTGGCCGCGCTGGCCCAGGCGGGCGAGTTCCTCGCGCGCCGGGCCAAGGCCTTCCCCCATGAGCAGCAGCGCTGCCTGGTGATCACTGATGGGCGTATCAAGCGCGCAGAGGGCATCGTGCCGCTGCCGTGCCCGGCGCTGCTGATCGATATGGAAAGGGGGGCGATTCGCCTGGGCCGTGCCGTTGAATTGGCGAAACAGCTAGGCGCGGAGTATCGACATATAGACAGTTTGCCAGGCACTTTATAAGTGCTGCGCTGTTATGCCGCAGGCAAGGCAACTCGGATTTTAATTAATTAGCCAGCTATCCGTAGTTGCCACTACTGCCACGGTGCAAAGTGCCACTTATTGTTGTGGCATGCTCCAGGGTTGCAGGTCGTAACCGTCCTGGCGCAGTTCGGCGCGTACTTCTTCGAGCAGGTGGGCCCATTGCGCAGGGTCCGAATAAGTGCTGCTCGGTACTTGCTTGCGACCAATGCTGTTGCGGGTGCGGTCTACCACGGTCAGGCTCAGTTCGCCGTTGCCATCCTGTGGGGCCCAGGCCACGCACTGGAAGGGTTCGAAGGCGTGGCCGGCAATCAGAAGTGCTTCGTTGACACGCAGTGGGGCGTTCATGGGGTCAGTCTCTCTAGTGTGCCCGAAAAAGTGTGCAGGGCGGCGGCAAGGTCATTACCGATTGCGTCTGCTTGTCTGTACTGATGCTGCCAACCGGGCAACAAGTCACACGCGGGCAGGAAAATGATCAAACTTTTTTTCTCATGGCCTTTTTAGCGTTCGTTTTGACGTTGAAAAATCAACGAAATTCCCGATCGTAAAAACGTGTAACAGTTTTGTAGACCAACGGTCCTTGGCACCGTCAAGTTAATTGCTACTGTTACAGACGGGGTCGCCAACTCGCTGTTTCTAATAACTTTTATATTATTGGCGCCAAGGAGCCGGTCATGCTCGATATGGCAAACACGCGACGCCTGCTAATTGTCGACCCTTGCGACGACTGCCATCAGTTGTTGCCCGGCCTGCGCACCGTGGGCTGGGAGGTGGACAGCTGCGAGCTTGACCAGGCCTGTGACCACCCTTGCGACGTGGGCCTGTTGCGCCTACAACCCTTTCACCTGGAGCGCCCGGAGGCGGTCAAGGAGCTGATCAGCCGCAGCAACACCGAGTGGATCGCGGTGCTCAACCAGGACGTGCTGCGCATGCAGAACGTCGGTGATTTCGTCTGCGAGTGGTTCTTCGACTTCCACACCTTGCCATTCGACGTGTCGCGGGTGCAGGTCACCCTGGGCCGCGCGTTCGGCATGGCGCGCCTGCGCGGGCAGGGGGCGGTGCACGTCAACCAGCCCGAGCACGAACTGCTGGGCGACAGCCGCCCGATCCGCGACCTGCGCAAGCTGCTGAGCAAGCTGGCGCCCACCGAGTCGCCGGTGTTGATCCGCGGGGAGAGCGGCACCGGCAAGGAGCTGGTGGCGCGCACCCTGCACCGCCAGTCCCAGCGCCATGCCAAGCCGTTCGTGGCGATTAACTGCGGGGCGATTCCCGAGCACCTGATTCAGTCGGAGCTGTTCGGCCACGAGAAGGGCGCGTTCACTGGTGCCCACCAGCGCAAGGTGGGGCGCATCGAGGCGGCCAACGGCGGCACGCTGTTCCTCGATGAAATCGGCGACCTGCCGCTGGAGCTGCAGGCGAATCTGCTGCGTTTCCTGCAGGAAAAACACATCGAACGGGTGGGCGGCAGCCAGCCCATCGCCGTGGACGTGCGGGTGCTGGCGGCGACCCACGTCAACCTGGAGTCGGCGATCAGCGCCGGGCGTTTCCGCGAAGACCTGTACTACCGTTTGAACGTGTTGCAGGTGGTGACCGCGCCGCTGCGCGAGCGCCATGGCGACCTGGCGATGCTGGCCAACCACTTCGCCCACTTCTACAGCCAGGAAACCGGCCGGCGGCCGCGCAGCTTCAGCGAGGACGCGCTGATTGCCATGGGCAAGCATGACTGGCCGGGCAATGTGCGCGAACTGGCCAACCGCGTGCGCCGTGGGCTGGTGCTGGCCGAAGGGCGGCAGATCGAGGCCCAGGACCTGGGGCTGACCAGCCAGACCGCGGTGGTGGTGCCCATGGGCACGCTGGAAGACTACAAGCACCGTGCCGAGCGGCAGGCCTTGTGCGACGTGCTGAACCGCCATTCCGACAACCTCAGCATTGCCGCGCGGGTGCTGGGCATCTCGCGGCCGACGTTTTACCGGTTGCTGCATAAACACCAGATTCGTTGAACGTGCGAGGACGCGGCCTGTGGCCGCTGCTACGGGGTTTCGTAGCAGCGGCCACAGGCCGCGTCCGTTACCATCAGAAGTAATACGGGAATTTCAGGCTGAAGGTGAAGTCCGGCGCGTCATCGGTCATGCCGATGGACAGGTTCGGCACGATGGTCAGCGCATCCGTGGCCGCGATGGTCATGCCGATGTTGAAGTACCCGGCGTTGGCGTCGCTGGAGGGCACGCCCTGCCAGTCGCCGCCGTCCTGCTTGATCTTGGCGCGACGCTGGATCAGGTCGGACAGCGAGAACGACATGCTCATCTTCTCGTTCAAGGCGAACGCCACGCCCATGCCCACCTGGAAGCTGTCGCCCAGGTCCACCTTGCCGCCGATGCTGGTGCCGACGTTGGGGTCGATGTCGCCGAAGCTGTTCACGAAGTTGTGGGTGTAGGAGAAACTGCCGAACAGCACGGCCGGGTCGAAGCTCTTGATCAGCGAGATGCCCGGGGTGACCGACCACATGCCGTTGCCGGTGGGCAGCGAGTCAGGCACGGCAAGGTTGTCGTTGTTCGGCGATTTTACCAGCTTGATGCCGTATGGGTCCTTGCCGGTAGGCGCTTTCACCCGCACGCTGAATACCGCGTCGGGGCGGTAGGGGCCCTCGTCCATGAATTTGTAGGCGACGCCGGCGTTGATGTCGCCGATGGTGGGGTCGCGGCTGACCGATTCCTGGGAGATGGCAGTGGTGGAACCGCCTGCACCAGCGGACTGGAAGGTGGAGTCGCGGTAGATGACCGGCACGTTGACGTCGAACTGCCAGCGGTTGTTGATGTTGTAGCGGCCGGTTACGTCCAGGGTCCAACTGTCGGCCTTGATGCGGTCGATGTTGATGTTGCCGAGGAAGATCGAGTCCAGGGCCAGGAAGCCGTTGAGCACCAGTTGCCGGGTGTCGTAGTGCGAATAGGTGATGCCGGTCTCGAGGCTGAACTTGCCGCCGCCGAAGAAGCCGGTGTTCTCATCGTACAGGTTGTTGACGCTCTGCGCCGGCGTGGAGTCGTCCTTGAGCGACTGGCCGTACGACGCGCCGCCTGCGGCACCCCCGCTGCTGGTGCCCGGGGCGCCGGTGGCGATGGTCTGGGCCTTGCTGGGCTCGGCTGGCGACTTGCTCAGGCGCTTGGGCGGTGGCGTGCCCGGGGTTTCCTCGACCTGCTTGACCCGTTGCTCCAGCACCATCAGTGCCTGTTGCTGTTGATCGTAACGTTGCTTGAGTTGCAGCAGTTCTGCCTTGAGTTCCTCGACCTGGGGGTCGGGGGCTGCCTGCAAAAGCGTTGCGGGAAGCAGAGCGCTTAAGCAGACAACCGCATTGAACGAAAACGATCGTTGCATGGTGAGCCGTCCCTGTTGACTGCATTATTTTGAGACGAAGCGTAGTCCAGATTTTCATGCAGCGTAGGTTAGTACCCCATGTTACGCAGGCCCCTGAGCTGGCTCAGGCCCGAGTCGATATTGCCGCTGGCGGGCACGTTGTTACGCATCACCACGTTGAGCTGGGTCAGGTTGCTGACTTGGTTGGAGCCCCCCAGCAGGGTAGTCAGTTGCGACAGGCCGCCCTGGCCCAGCGATTGGCTGGTGGTGCCCTGGTTGTTGTTGGCCTGGATCGACATCTGCACGCCGCTGCCATTGCTGGCCACGGTCAGGCTGCCCGCCCCATTGGTGCCGGTAATGGTGCTGCCCGGGGCCAGGACCTGCCCTTGCGGCGCCGCCGGGGTCGGGGCGGCGCTCGCTTGGGAGACGTTGATGTCGACGTTGTTGTAGGCGCTGTTGTTATCGCCTGCGGCGCGCACCGACTGGGTCACGCCCTGGGTGGTGGTCAGGCCGGCGCCCCCGGTGACAATGCCGGTGCCGGGGTTCTGCGCCAGGTCAGCGGTGCCGCTGCCCTTGCTATTGAAGGTTTGCACGTAGAACTGCGGGGTGATGGTGGTGGACTGCACCTGCATGTTCGCCCGCGCACCCAGCATGTCGCCGTTGGCGTTCTGCCAGGTGGTGGACATCACCACGCCGAAGCTGATGATGCGTCCGGGCATGACAAAGCGGCCGCGCAAGGTGGAAAGCTCGGAGTCCTTGACCTCTATCGGTTGGAATGCCGGCGCGGCGTGCACCGGCACACTGGCAGCCAGGCACACGGCCAGCAGCCACTGTTGAGTATTCATCGGGTGCTCCTGGAGCTTCATGCCCCTATTTATTTAGAAGAAATCACTCTGGATGAAGCCGAAGTCCATGAGATCCGCGTCTTGCACGGGCTTGAACTGATCCAGCTGGCCCTTGGCGGTCAGTGGCACGGGCGGGGTGAGCAAGGTGTTGGTCTTGTCGTAGCCCTGGCCAATGACGGCGAAAATGATCCCGTTCCAGCCTTTCACGAAGTCTTCACGGGCGTAGCGCTTGTGGCCCAGCACCGGGTCGCCGACATAGACCCAGTCGCGTTGCACGCGCTGCATCACAACGAAATGCTTGTAGCCACGAATGTCCATCAGCACCACGACGGGAATGTTGATCTTGTCCAGGCTGTCGGCGGGTATGCGGTAGCCACGGGCACGCATGCCGATGCTTTCCACATACTTCTTCATGTCCAGCATGGAGAAACCCTGCACCTTGACGGTGTCCTGGTCGGAATGGGCCAGCATGCCTTCGATCACCTGTTTCTCGTCGACGTCCAGCCAGTAGGCTTGGCGCAGGACCGTGGCCAGCGCGGCGGCGCCGCAACTGAAGTCGGTCTTCTGCTGGACCAGGTCGGAAAAGTGCCGCTCACGCATGCTCTGGATCGACTTGTGAATCACCGTACCGCCAGGCAGGGCGGGTATGGACATGTTCGAGGCCCAGGCAGGGCCAGCCAACAGCAGCAGTGTCAGGAGGGCAGAAGTGCGCATGGTCGAGTCGCCTTGCTTGGTGGAGCTGAAAAAGAGCCCCCTTGCGGGGGCCCTCGAGACCGTCGTGATTACATGCTGGTTTTGCCGGCAGCAATCGACAGCGAGTTGCTTTGTTGGTTGCCGATACCTGCCGAGACGTTGGCGCCGACGTTGCCGGACACGTTGTTCAGCGAGTTGTTCAGCGAAGCGGTGTTGGTCACAGGGTTGGCCCAGCCGCTTGGGGTCAGCACTTGATAGGAGGCTACGCCGCCCAGCTCGAAGCTGCCGCTTTCCTTGAACTGCAGAGGCTGGGTTGGGTCTTTGTGGCCGCCTTTGTCGCCACCCCAGCCGCTGTTGTTGCTGGCCAGGCTGTCATGACCGCCAGGTTGGCCGCCATGAGGGTCGCCACCGCCCACGGTGCCGGTGCCGGTGCCTTTGTAGGTGCCAGTGGCACGGAACGACGCGGTGAGGGTGTCTTTGGTGTAGGTGCGGTCGGCCACGTTGTTGACAGCGTTACCCGTCGAGGTCTGGTTGGCCGAGGCACTGGCGCCTGCTACACGGCCGCCCGAGACGGCAATGGCCAGGTTGTTTTTCTGTTGGTTGTAGTCGCCCGAGGTCACGTTGATGCCAATGTTGCCCGAGCTGCCGTTGGCGGTACCGTTGAGGCTGGTGTTGGTGCTGGTGGAGTAGTTGGCCACGGCGTTGCCGGTGTTGCTTTGAGTGGCCGAGGTTTGCGAGTAGGCGCTGCCGAAGATGAAGCTTTCGTCGGCGGTGGCGATGGCAGCGGCGTTGTCTTGTTGGTTGGCGTCGCCGCCAGCCACGTTGACGCCCAGGTTGCCGTTGGAGCTGCCAGCAGAGTTATTCACCGAGGCCGAGTTCTTGGTGCCTTCGTTGACTACGGCGTTGCCCGAGCTGGTTTGTGCGTCGGACACCACGGCGGCAGCACCAGCGGTCAGCTGGATTTGCAGCATGGGATCGGGTTGCTGCTGATGACCACCATGGTGCGGATCGCCATGCCCACCTTGGTTGCGATCGTCGCCCGCGTGAGCGGCGACGGCCATGACGGCAGCAAGGGCGAAGACCAGAGGCTTGAGGGCCATTGTAGGTTTCATGGTGTTTCTCCGTACTTATTTTATTTTAGTTAAGTGTTGTTTCTGTCTTGGAGGGTCAGTCAGCGACCCTTACGCTCAGGGTGTTGCCCATGCGGTTCCCCACCCCGGCGCTCTGGTTCAGCTGGATCAGTCCACGGCTTCCGGTGAAGGCCTGGTCATCGGTGTTGACCTGGCGGGAGCCGAGTGAACCTGCTGAGTCGGAGCCTCTTGCCAGCGCCACGTTCTGTTGTGACAGGGCGCTGTCGTCAACGCTGAGCGGCTGCGCACTGGTGGTCAGGCGCATGGCGTTGGCTTGCTGGTTGTTGGCGCCGGCGGTCTGGTTGATGCCCAGGGCGCCGTTGCCGTTGCTGAACGAGTTGCCTTGAATCGACGACCGGGCGTTCATCACCGGGTCGACCACGGCCTTGGAAACCTGCTTGATGTGCGTGGTGGCGCTGGCCTGGGTGCCGCTGGCGATGGCCCGGGCGTTGGCCTGTTGTTGCTGGTCGCCGGCGGCCTGGTTGACGGCCATGTTGCCGTTGTAGCCGACGCCGGCATTGCTGATCACGGCGTTGTTGACCACGGGCACGCTGCTGTCGGCGAAGGCGCTGGCGCAGCCCAGCAGGGCGATGAAGAGCAGGGTAGGTTTCATCTCACTTGCCTCCGGTCATCATCTGCAGCGGGGCCAGGCCCTGGCTGAGCGCCGAGTTCACGGTGTTGGAGATACCGCCGCCAGCGCCGCCGGAGTGGCCTGCGGAGACGCCCGGCAGGGCGCTGCCGGTGACTGCGCTGAGGCCGCGCAGGTTGCCATCGGGCATCATCAGGCGGGTGACGCTGCTGCCGGTGTTGATGCCAGCGATGTCGCCGTCGCTCAACTCGGTGTTGACCGCGGCGTTCACTTCGCGGGACATGTTGGTGTTGACGGTGACCGGGTTGGGGTCGGGGCGCATGGTCGGGCGTGTGGCGATGCGTGGCTGCACTTCGCGCTGGATGACGATGACGCCGTCGCCAGCGGCCTGGGCCGCCAGGTTGTAGCAGCACCCCAGCAGGAGCAGGCAGGCAATGCCTTGTTTGGTAGTCCCGATCATGGCCATCCCTCTTCTTGTGTGCGCCGGCCTTGTTGGCGTTGCGAGGAAGAGAGCAGGGCGTGTGCCAGTTTTGAGAACGGCTGTTAAATCAAGGAGTTGGCCTATCAAGCCGGCCGTGCCGGATTTTTGCTGTAACAGCGCTGAGACAGTTCCAAATGAAAAGCGGTCTCAGACAATGGCCAGTGGCCGTTGTTCCCCCCTAACCTGGGTGTAACGCTGGCCTAACAAGTGGGCTGGCGTTTCGCTGCAACCGCTGCCGGCGGGCCTTGCACCTACGGCATGTGTTTCAGAAATGGACACTTGTTGCCGTCAGCCCAGCAATCTTTCCACCTGGGCACTGGCGGCGGCCAGCCGTTGTGGCCAGTCTCCCTCGATGACGGCGTAGGGACGCTGGTGAGCGTCCAGCCACTGCTGGCAGTCGGCGAAAAACGCCAGGCGCTGCTCCAGGTCAGGCTGACAGCGCTGCCCATCATCCACCCAGGTGGCGCCCCGGGGCGACAGCAACAGGTGCAGGTGGTAGTCGCGCTCCAGCAGCGCGGGTTCGATCCAGGCCGGGCAAGCGCCGAACAGGGTGTGGCTCCACAGCAGGTTGCTGAGCAGGTGAGTGTCGAGAATCAGCAGCGACGGTTGCTGGGCACGGGCGGCATCCTCCCAGGCCAGCTGGCCACGGGCGATGGCGGTGATATCGGCCAGGCAGGTGTCGCGGCCGCCCTGGCTGTCGATGAAGTGGCGCACGTATTCGCCCACCACCAGGCCGCCGAACCTGGCCTGCAGGGCCTGGGCCAGCACGCTCTTGCCGGTGGATTCGGGGCCGGTCAGTACCAGGATTTTCATGGGCCGGCTGGCCGGCGCGGGCGCGGGGTGGGGAACATTTACCGATTCCGTGGGACAAACGTGGCGATTGTAACCGTGGCCGGGCTGCGTCGGCAGGCTTTGCTCGCACCTTGATACACGAAAGTGCGGCAATAGAGCGGTTTTCATCGATTTGTCAGCGGAGTGGGCTACTGTCTTCTGATAGCATTTCGCCGCTTTTTCGGCGTGTTGTTTCACTTATAAAGAAAATCAGGAACCTGCCCATGAGCAGGCTTCCACTTGGGGGAATTGATGGATTTATGGACCGCCGCACAGGCATTGATTCTAGGGATAGTCGAGGGGCTCACGGAGTTTTTGCCCATTTCCAGCACCGGGCACCAGATCATTGTCGCTGACCTGCTGAACTTTGGTGGTGAGCGGGCCATGGCCTTCAACATCATTATCCAGTTGGGTGCCATCCTGGCGGTGGTCTGGGAGTTTCGCCAGAAGATCATCGAGATCGTCACCGGCCTGCCCACCCGGCCCCAGGCGCGGCGCTTTACCGCCAACCTGCTGATTGCCTTCCTGCCGGCGGTGGTGCTGGGGGTGATCTTCGCCGACGCCATCCACCAGTACCTGTTCAACCCGGTGACCGTGGCGGTGGCCCTGGTGGCCGGCGGTATAGTCATGCTGTGGGCTGAAGAGCGCGAGCACGTGGTGCGGGTGGAGCACGTGGATGACATGCGCTGGCACGACGCGCTGAAAATTGGTTTCGCCCAGTGCCTGGCGATGATCCCCGGCACCTCGCGTTCCGGTTCCACCATCATCGGCGGCCTGGTGTTCGGCCTGTCGCGCAAGGCGGCCACCGAGTTTTCGTTCTTCCTGGCCATGCCCACCATGGTCGGTGCGGCGGTGTATTCGGGGTTCAAGTACCGCCACCTGTTCCAGGCCAGTGACCTGCCAGTGTTCGCCCTGGGCTTCGTCACTGCGTTCGTGTTCGCGATGGTCGCGGTGAAAGGCCTGTTGAAGTTCATCGCCAACCACACCTACGACCTGTTCGCCTGGTACCGCATCGGTTTTGGCATGCTGATCCTGGCCACCTGGTGGTTCGGCTGGATCGATTGGGACCATGTCCAGCCGTAGCGCCGGCGCCCAGCGGGCGTCGCAAGCGGTGAAGGGGGCTGGGGTGCGTTACCTCAAATTGAAGCTGCTGGCGCTGGTGGTGCTGTGCGCGTTGCCGGCCAGCGGCGTGGTGATGCAGTGGCTGCGCGGTGGCCGGCCGGTGGTGCTGTTGGTGTACCTGGTGATGAGCCTGGTGACCTTCGGCCTGTACTGGCGCGACAAGCACCAGGCCCGCCGCGAGGGCCAGCGCACCCCGGAGAAGCTGCTGCATGCCGCCGAGCTGCTGGGCGGCTGGCCCGGTGCGCTGCTGGCGCAGCAAGCGTTCCGGCACAAGACGCGCAAGGTCAGCTACCAGGTGGTGTTCTGGCTGATTGTACTGGCCCATGAGCTTGGCTGGTTGTACGTCTTCACCCAGCACGCCCTGTAACCCCGCCCGTAGCAGCGGCCGCAGGCCGCGTCCCAATCGCCGCCGCGTCACAGGTCCAACAACAACCCCACCTGCGTCTTCTTCGGCAACCGCCGCACCACCAGCTGGTGCGAGCGGCGCAGCAGCTCGCGCACCTCATCGTCGCTGACCACCAGCGGCAGCGCCAGGCTCACCCAATGGGCACGGGCCAGGTACGGCGCCGGGCGAAAGCCGGGGCGGTCGACGTAGCCCAGGAACAGCTCCTTGCCCACCTTCAACGACAGGCTGTCACCGGCCAGGCCGAACACCGCGAACATCTTGTTGCCGGCCACCGACAGCACGCGAATACCGCCCCACTTGTAGTCTTCCTGCGCGCCGGGCAGGCCCAGGCAATACGCGGCCAGCTGTTGCTCGTTCATCATATGAAGCGCTCCCCACATTCCTCGAGTGTCTTCACCAGGTGGTCAATCCACGCCCGCACTGCCGGCAGCACGCCGCGGCGGTGCGGGTACACCGCCTGCAGCCAGCCACCGCCCAGCGACCAGTCGGGCAGCAGTTGCACCAGCTCGCCGCTGGCCAGCTCCGCCTCGCAGTGCATCAGCGGCAGCATGGTAAAGCCCAGGCCGGCGATGGCGGTGGCCTTGCGCACCACGAAATCCTCGATGCCCAGCCGCGCTTCCAGCACCAGGTCACGCTTGTTGCCCTGTTCATCCAGCAGGCGCAAATGGACCATGCGGTCGGCCTCCAGCGCGCCCATCACCGGCAGCACCACCAGGTCGTCGGGGCTGGCGATGGTGTTGCCGGCCAGCAGCGCCGGGCTGGCCACCAGTATGGCGCGGGCCTCGCGCAGGCGCCGGGTGACCAGTCCCGGGTCTTCGTCCCACGGCTCGCGCACGCGCAGGGCCACGTCGATGCCCTCGGTGATCAGGTCGACCCGGCGGTTGAGCAGCACCATGTCCAGCTGCACGTGGGGGTATTCCTGCAGGAAGCTGCTGATCACCTTGGGCAGGAACTCGTGGGCCAGGCCCACCGGGCACGACACCCGCAGGCGGCCGCGCGGTTCGCTGGACAGGCTGGCCACCACCTCGTCGGCCATCTCCGCCTCCAGCAGCATGGCCTGGCAGTGGCGCAGGTAGCGCTCGCCCACGCTGGTGAGCTTGAGTTGCCGCGTGGTGCGTTGCAGCAGCCGCGCGCCCAGGCGCTCCTCCAGTTCGGCGATGCGCCGCGACAGGCGCGACTTGGGCACGCCCAGCTGGCGCCCGGCGGCGGCGAAACCGCCGGCCTCCACCACCTTGGCGAAGTAGTACAGGTCGTTGAGATCTTGCATGGGGCGTTTTCCCGACTGTCTCATTTGTGGGACAATCTAACGCATATCAATGGACTAATCATCTATTCCACTTCCCGGTAGGATGATCACCATTCCAGCTGCCCCGGCGGCTTCATAGACAGGAGATTTCCATGAAACTGTTGCACATCGATTCCAGCATTCTCGGCGACAATTCCGCTTCCCGTCAGCTGAGCCGCGCCGTGGTCCAGTCCTTCGAAGGCGCTGAAGTCACCTACCGTGACCTGGCTGCCGAAGCCCTGACTCACTTCTCGTCCGCCACCCTGGCTGGCGGCGAAGTGGAAGCCAAGCTGTCGGCTGACACCCTGGGCGAGTTCCTGGCTGCCGACGTGGTTGTGATCGGCGCGCCGATGTACAACTTCTCCATTCCTACCCAGCTGAAAGCCTGGATCGACCGCATCTGTGTGGCCGGCACTACTTTCCGTTACACCGAAGCCGGCCCTGAAGGCCTGTGCGGTGGCAAGAAAGTGGTGATCGTCTCCACGTCGGGCGGCATCCACGCTGGCCAGCCATCGGGCGTGGCCCACGAAGAGTTCCTGAAAGTGCTGCTGGGCTTCATCGGCATCACCGACATCGAAATCGTTCGCGCCGAAGGCCTGGCCTACGGTGACGAAGTTCGCACCAAGGCCCTGGCCGGTGCCCAGGCCAAGATCGATTCGAAATTGTTCGCTGCCTGATTACAACGAAACACGCTGAACCCCGGCGCCCGTGGCTGCTCAAAGCACCACGGGCGCTTTGTTTTGCGCGGCATTCGCGTATGATGCGCGGCTTTTGGCCCGGGTTATGCTTGTGCATAGCTGACTAACCTTTCATTCGGTGGCGGCCCAGACTGGACGTACACTGTGATCACTGCGAAAGGTTCCTATCAGGCGGGTAGCAAAGGTGGGCATCCCATGATGCGTCTTTGTGCAAATCTTCTCATGTGCCTGGCCATTGGCCTGGTTTCGGTGCAAGTGTCCGCGGCCCCTCCCGTGCATTGGAGCGTGGGCTTCCATCGCCTCACATTCCTCGACCCGCTGGACCACAAGCCCATGCAGGCGCTGGCCTTCTACCCGTCGAACCAGCGCGAGCAGGTCACGGCCATCGAGGGCTACAAGGTCGAGGCCACCGAGGATGCGCGCATCGCCATGGGGCGTTACCCGCTGCTGATGCTCTCCCATGGCAACGCCGGCACGCCGCTGGCGCTGCATGACCTGATCACCGCGCTGACCCGCAAGGGCTTCGTGGTGGTGGCCGTCTACCACCCCGGTGACAACTACAAGGACCACAGCCGCCTGGGCGCGGTGAGCAACCTGTACGGCCGGCCGCTGCAGATCTCCGAGGCCATCACCTCGGCGCTGTCGGCGCCGATGCTGTCGCCCTTCATCGACCCGGCCCAGATCGGCGTGATCGGCTACTCGGCGGGGGGCGAGACTGCGCTGATCCTCTCCGGTGCCCAGCCCAACCTCGACCGCCTGCGCAAATACTGCGCCGAATTCCCCAACGACGCCGATGCCTGCCAGACCCATGGCGAGTTGGTGGTGGACCGTGACGACCTGCACGCCGCCGCCGACCCGCGGGTGAAGGCACTGCTGCTGATGGCGCCGCTGGGCCTGATGTTCAACCGCCAGGCGCTGTCCCAGGTGCAGGTGCCCACGCTGATCTACAGCGGCGACAGCGACAAACTGCTGGCCCTGGACAAGAACGCCGCCGCCCTGGCGCGCAAGCTGCCCAAGGTGTCGGACTACAAGCTGTTGGCCGGGGCCGGGCATTTCGTCTTCATGGCGCCCTGCGATGACGAGCAGAAAGCGCGCATGCCGGGCCTGTGCAACGACGCCGAGGGCGTCAACCGCGTGGACATCCACCGCGACCTGGTGCGCCAGGCCGGGCAGTTCTTCAGCCAGACCCTGAACGAACCGAGCCACGCCGGCATGCAGACCGCCGATCAGTGAGCCGCTGAGCGGCGCGCCAGCAACAGCACCAGGCCCAGGCCGCCCAGCGACAGCAGCGCTGCGCAGCAGAAGATCCACGGGTAGCCCAGGTGCAGGGCGATCATGCCCATCAAGGGCCCGGCCAGCGCCAGGGCCAGGTCGAAGAACACCGCGAACGCGCTCAGCCCGGCGCCCCGGCTGGTGCTGGGCACCTGGCTGATGGCCAATACGCCCAGCGCCGGGTACACCAGCGACAGGCCGAACCCCGCCAGGCAAGCGCCCAGCAAGGTGACTGCCGTCGATGGCGCCAGCCACACCAGGGCCAGGCCCAGGGTCTCAATGGCCATGCAGGTGACCGCCACGGTAAACCCGCCCAGGCGGTTAATGGCGTTGATGAACACCAGCCGCGATACGATAAAGCTCAAGCCGAAGGCGCTCAGGCAATAGGCGGCGCCGGTCCAGCCGCGGTCCAGGTAGTACAGGGTGATGAAGGTGGTCAGGGTGCCGTAGCCGATGGACGCCAGGGTCAGGCTTACCCCATACGGCGCCACCCGGCCGAACGCTGCCCAGAACGGCAGGCGCTCGCCGCGCACTACTGGCACCGAGGGCTTGCGGCGGATGCACAGCAGGGCCAGCACCGCCAGCGCTGACAAGGCCACGCCCAACGTATTGAAACCGCCGGCGTCGACCATCCACACCCCCAGCGGCGCGCCCAGGGCGATGGCGCCGTAGGAGGCGATGCCGTTCCAGGAAATCACCCGCGCCGTCTGCTCGCTGCCCACCTGGCCGATGCCCCAGCTGATGGTGCCCACGCCAATCAGCCCCTGGGCAATGCCCAGCAGCACCCGCGCCAGCACCAGGATGCCGAGGCTGGCCAGGGGCAGGGCCTGCAACAGCGTCGACACCAGGGTCAGCAGCCCGCTGACGGCAATGCCGCCCAGCCCCAGCACGATGGCGCGCTTGGTGCCCAGGCCATCGGCAGCACGCCCGGCCATGGGCCGGCTAAGCAGGGTGGCCAGGTACTGCGAGCCAATGGTCAGGCCGGCCACCACGGCGCTGAAGCCCAGCTGGTCGTGGACATAGCCGGGCAGCACCGCGATCGGCAGGCCGATGCAGAGGAAGGCGATGAAGGTGTAGAACACGATCGAGACGATCTTGAGGGTGATGCTGAGGTTGCTGGCGGGCGGGAGCGGTTCGGCGGCAGTCATGGCAACTCGTTCGCGGGCGGGCGGTTGGAGAGTTGGCTCATGATGGCGGGGGTTGCGAGGAATTGGAAGGCTGCCGACGCGGCCTGGCCGCCGCTGCTACGCCTGTAGCAGCGGCCGCCAGGCCACGTCCGGCCCTCAGGCGCCTATCAGAAGGTCACGCCCTGGCTGCGCAGGTAGTCGTCGTAGGTGCCGCTGAAGTCCACCACGCCGCTGTCGCTCAGCTCGATGATACGGGTGGCCAGGGACGACACGAACTCGCGGTCGTGGCTGACGAAAATCAGCGTGCCCGGGTAGTTCTCCAGCGCCAGGTTCAGCGCCTCGATGGATTCCATGTCCAGGTGGTTGGTCGGTTCGTCCATGATCAGCACGTTCGGCTTCTGCAGGATCAGCTTGCCGAACAGCATACGGCCTTGCTCACCACCGGAGATCACCTTCACCGACTTCTGGATCTCGTCGTTGGAGAACAGCATGCGGCCCAGGGTGCCACGGATCATCTGCTCGCCCTGGGTCCACTGGCCCATCCAGTCGAACAGGGTGACGTCGGCTTCGAAGTCGTGGGCGTGGTCCTGGGCGTAGTAGCCCAGCTCCGCGCTTTCAGTCCATTTCACGGTGCCGGCGTCCGGGGCCAGCTCGCCCACCAGGGTACGCAGCAGGGTGGTCTTGCCGATGCCGTTCGGGCCGATGATGGCCACGCGCTCGCCGGCTTCGACGGTGAAGCTGAAGTTCTTGAACAGGGTCTTGCCGTCGAAGCCCTTGGACACGTGTTCCAGGGTCACGGCCTGGCGGTGCAGCTTCTTGGTCTGCTCGAAGCGGATGAACGGGCTCACGCGGCTCGATGGCTTGACCTCGGCCAGCTGGATCTTGTCGATCTGCTTGGCGCGGGAGGTGGCCTGCTTGGCTTTCGAGGCGTTGGCCGAGAAGCGGCTGACGAAGGTCTGCAGCTCGGAGATCTGCGCCTTCTTCTTGGCGTTGTCGGCCAGCAGCTGTTCGCGCGACTGGGTGGCCGCGGTCATGTATTCGTCGTAGTTGCCCGGGAACAGGCGCAGCTCACCGTAGTCCAGGTCAGCCATGTGGGTGCACACGCTGTTGAGGAAGTGACGGTCGTGGGAAATGATGATCATGGTGCTGTTGCGCGCCGTGAGGATCGTTTCCAGCCAGCGGATGGTGTTGATGTCCAGGTGGTTGGTCGGTTCGTCGAGCAGCAGCACTTCCGGGTCCGAGAACAGCGCCTGGGCCAGCAGCACGCGCAGCTTCCAGCCTGGCGCCACTTCGGTCATCGGGCCGAAATGCTGTTCCAGGGGAATGCCCAGGCCCAGCAGCAGTTCACCGGCGCGGGATTCGGCGGTGTAGCCGTCCATTTCGGCGAACTCGGTTTCCAGCTCGGCCACGGCCATGCCGTCTTCTTCGCTCATTTCCGGCAGCGAGTAGATGCGATCGCGCTCGGCCTTGACCTTCCACAGCTCCTCGTGGCCCATGATCACGGTGTCGATCACGGTGAATTGCTCGTAGGCGAACTGGTCCTGGCGCAGTTTACCCAAGCGCACGTTCGGCTCCAGCATCACCTGGCCAGCCGACGGCTCCAGGTCGCCACCGAGGATTTTCATGAAGGTCGACTTGCCGCACCCGTTGGCGCCGATCAGGCCGTAGCGGTTGCCGTTGTTGAATTTGACCGAGACGTTCTCGAACAGCGGCTTGGCGCCGAACTGCATGGTGATGTTGGCTGTGGAGATCAAAAGACTTACCTATCAATAACTTGGGGCGCAAACGTCAACAGCAGCATCAAGCCGTGGGGCCGAGCTGCGGGAAGAGGAGTGCGGGAGTCATACCGGACGTTGCAGCCATTGTCTCACAGCTGGGACCTTGGGCGAAACGCAATCGCGCGGTGGCCGTGACGCGGCCTGGCGGCCGCTGCTACAAAGAACCGGGAGCAGCGGCCGCAGGCCGCGGCCGGCACACAGGCCTCAGACGAACGGCTGGGCGTTCGCGCTGCCGCGCGGCAGGCGGCAGGTGTTGGGCAGGGCGGTCAGGCGCTGGCGCCAGTTGGCGTGGAAGCAGAAGCCAGGCTTGGGCCGGCCCTCGTCGGTCCAGGTGCGCGGCGGAGACAAACAGTCGATTTTAGTTTTCGTCTCTCCAGTCCGAAGCCAGCTGAGATAAATATCGCATTACAGTTAAGCTTCGAGCGCTGCCATGTGCATCTGGATGGAAGAATGCCATCAAAAGGTACTCGTGCTCCTCTAGCTCACCTTGAACGTAGACCAGAGCAGCATCTTGGTCGGGACGCCCACGTGCACAGGTGCGGTCATACTGGCAAATGTCCTGACGGAATTCACCTGGGGGAAGCTTGATATGAATATGAGAGAGGTGGGCCTTCAGGACGAAGTGGGGTTCGGTGTAGGGCGCATCTCGACCGAAATACCGAGGGACTAGGTCACGTCCAGAATTGATGTAACTCTGGAAGTCGGCCAGCAGCCGGCTGGAAAGCCCCGGAAATTGGAGATCAACCGGCTTAAAATATTGTTCAAAGGTCGCAGGATGAAACGCAACTCTGCACGACATCGGCTTCCTTAGGCGGGTCCCGCCATGCGTTCCGATGTCATCTCGGCCAGCATTTTCAATCCATTGAAATCGATTTCAGTGTCAATATAGCTCGGAACTGTAGTCGCTTGCTTGTGAAGACTTTCAAGCTGAGTCAGCCTTCCGCGCAAGCTTGCAACTGTTCGGCGCAGAGCCATGTGGTCTGCGGCGAGTTCTGTAGGCGGCGTAGCGGCTTTCATGGACGCTTCCACTCCGCGGAGGACATGTAAAAGCTGCGTAGTCCTGGCGAATTCTTGATGGCGAACGGTGTCTCGCTTGAGCACCACACGTAAAAGCTTGGCGTAGTCGCCATCAAGTTCCTTGAAACCTTGGGTCAGCATGGCAAGATCCTTCTTGATGCTAGCTATCTCATCGTAATTCGCGCTTGTCTGATAGCACGAAGCATACCCGACAGAGGTCTGGGCATGGGCTTGAGCTTCGCCATAGCAACCAATCAGAGCCATAGCCGAGAACACCAGCTGCATAGCGTGATTGCGATTTTCCATGGTTGATTGCTCCAATCGTAGGTCCACATTCTGCGAGCGCTTCTCAGCGTGTTCACGCAGCTAAGAGTTTAGACTCCATCAGCGGGCCGAATTCATACCAATATTAAGCTAAAAGTAATCTCGTGTGGATGGCTTTGGGCGTCGTATTTGTCTACGTGGCATGTAGGAGAAGGCTTACATCGAGCGTAGGGTGGGATGGCCATAGTGACGCGCTGGGATGTCTCGGTGAATCCCGGCAAGGGCTTGCTCTATCTGGCTTGACGATTTTGAAAGGTAGCAGTCGGCCGAGCTGCGGGGAGAGGAGTGCGGGAGTCATACCGGACGTTGCGGCCATTGTCTCACAGCTGGGACCTTGGGCGAAACGCAATCGCGCGGTGGCCGTGACGCGGCCTGGCGGCCGCTGCTACAAAGAACCTGTAGCAGCGGCCGCAGGCCGCGTCCGGCACGCAGGCCTCAGACGAACGGCTGGGCGTTCGCGCTGCCGCGCGGCAGGCGGCAGGTGTTGGGCAGGGCGGTCAGGCGCTGGCGCCAGTTGGCGTGGAAGCAGAAGCCGGCCTTGGGCTGTGCCTTGGCGGCGGCCTGGGCCTGCATGCGCTGCTGGCGGATCTCGGCCAGCGAGGGGGTGGTGTTCTTCGCCGCCTTGGGCGCTGCATCGGTCTTGCCCAGGGATTTCAGGCAGGATTTGCAGGAAACTTCCTCAGGGTTCGCGCAGCTGACGACGTTGGGGGTGTTGCGGCCACAGGCGATGTCGCTGCCGTTCGGTGAGTAGTGTGTAACCAAACCGTGTTTCTCCAAGCATTTGAAATCAATGCTGATTTTCTCACAGAAAGAGGTCGCCTGCCGAGTCGGGCGTGCTCAACGGTGCAATCAGCCCGGGGCCTTCGTTGCGCACGTTGCCTACCTCGCGGCCCACGCGGTACCACTGGAAGTCAGCCACGGGGCGGCCTTCGTGGCGCACCAGAGCCTCGGCCTGGGCGGCGTCGAGCCCGGGGTCGAGCCAGGCGCGGGCGGCGTCGGGGGCCAGCACCACGGGGCGGCGGTCGTGGATGTCGACCATGCCCTGGTCGCTGGCGTCGGTGATGATGACGAAGCCGTCATGGTCGCCGTCCACCTGCGCAAGGCCGGCGAAAAACAGTGGCGCACCGTTGTTCAGGCGGATGAACAAGGGTTGCTTGAGCTTGGGTTGCGCCGGGTTTTTCACCCATTCGTACCAGCCGTCGGCGGGCACCAGCACGCGGCCGGATGGCCACAGGGCCTTGAAGAAGCGGCTGCTCGCGACGGTCTCGACGCGGGCATTGATAGGGGCGGGGCGCTTGTCGGCTGCCCAGGCCGGGGACCAGCCCCAGCGGGCAGTATCGATGTGCAGCCCTTGCCCGTCGGCGCGCAGCAGTGGCACCCGGGTGGTGGGCGCCACGTTGTAGCGCGCCGTGGCCGGCGGGTCGCCGTGCACGGCGCGGGTGATGAATTCCAGTTCCAGCAGGTACTGGTCCATCCGTGCTGCCTGTGAGAAACGTCCGCACATCGCCTGGGCCTCCTTTATGGAGTCAAGCGTAGCAGTGCGGCGCGTCGTTCACGCTCAGGGGTTCAGCGAGACACCCTGGCTGGCGCCCTTGGGCTGGCGATACAGGTCCAGCAGCGCCTGGTCCAGCACCGAGGAGGCGCCCCAGGGCTTAGGGTCATTGAGGATGGCGACGACTGCCCAGGTGTTGCCGTTGTCGTCGCGGCTGAAGCCGGCGATGGCGCGCACGGTGTTCAGGGTGCCGGTCTTGACGTGGCCTTCGCCGGCCAGCGCGGTGGTTTTCAGGCGCTTGCGCATGGTGCCGTCGGTGCCGATGATCGGCAGCGAGCTCATGAACTCGGCGGCGTAGGGGCTTTTCCAGGCCACTTGCAGCATGGTCGCCAGCTCGCGGGCGCTGACGCGCTCGCCACGGGACAGGCCCGAGCCGTTCTCCATCACCAGGTGGCTGGCGGGGATGCCCTTGCGCGCCATCCAGGCGCGGATCACGCGTTGGGCGGCCTTGGCGTCGTCAGCGTCGGCATCGGTGCGGTAGCGCGCGCCGATGGTCAGGAACAGCTGCTGGGCCATGGTGTTGTTGCTGTATTTGTTGATGTCGCGAATGATCTCCGCAAGGTCCGGCGAGAACGCCCGGGCGAGCAGCTTGGCGTCCTTGGGCACCACGGCTTCGCGGTCGCGGCCGGCGATGCTGCCGCCCAGCTCGTTCCAGATTGCGCGCACGGCGCCGGCGGTGTAGGTGGGGTGGTCGAGCAGCGACAGGTAGGTCTGCGAGCTGCAGCCTTCGCCCAGGTTGCCGCTGACCACCACGCTGATGCCGTCCGGCGCGGTCACCGGGTTGTAGCGTACGTCGCCGCCGCAGTCCTTGCTGGCCAGGGCCTTGACCTGGTTGTCGACGTGGATGCTGGCGATCGGCGGTTCCACCGACACCGACACCTTGCCGCCGTCGTTGCGGGCCACGAAGCGCAAGGCCTTGAGGTTGACCATCAGCGCGTCCGGGCGCACCAGGAACGGCGCGTTCTCGTCGCCGCCGTCGTCGTCGAACACCGGCAGGGTCGGCTGGATGAAGTAGCTGCGGTCCAGCACCAGGTCGCCGGTGACCTGCTGCACGCCGTTGGCGCGCAGGTCACGCATCAGCAGCCAGAGCTTTTCCATGTTCAGCTTGGGGTCGCCGCCGCCCTTGAGGTACAGGTTGCCGTGCAGCACGCCGTTGCTCAGGGTGCCGTCGGTGTAGAACTCGGTCTTCCACTGGTAGTTGGGGCCCAGCAGTTCCAGGGCGGCGAAGGTGGTGATGGTCTTCATCGTGGAGGCCGGGTTCACCGACACGTCGGCGTTGAACACCGTGGGGGTGCCGGGGCCGTTGAGCGGCACCATCACCAGCGACAGCGAGTTGTCGCCGATCTTGCTGGTCTTCAACGCCTGGGCCACCTTGGGCGGCAGGGTGGTGTTGAGCGCGGCGGCGTGGGCGGGCAGGGCCAGGGGCAGCATGAGACCTGCGAGCAGAAGGGGGCGGAACGATTTGATCATGACGAAAAAGACCCTGCGGGCGAGGGGTGAAAAAATGAGGGCACGAAAAGATGAAGGCCCCCGGACATAAAAGTGTCGGCATTATGCCCCAAGCTTTTAGTGCGTTGGCCCGGGCTGACCGCTAATTCATGTTTTTTTCGACGCTTGGGCGCGTTTGGCCGCAGGAAACGGGGCAGGCGGCCGCCGAAACTGGTAAAGTGCCGCGCGTTAATACTCAAGAGGATTGTTTCATGGCCACTAACCGTTCCCGCCGTCTGCGCAAAAAACTCTGCGTGGATGAATTCCAGGAGCTGGGTTTCGAACTGAACCTGGGCTTCAAGGAAGACCTGGACGACCAGGCAATCGACGCTTTCCTCGACGCCTTCCTGGCTGAAGCCATGGACGCCAACGGCCTGGACTACGTCGGTACCGATGACGTGGGCCTGGTGTGCACCGTTCAGCGTGGCTCGGTCAACGAAGAGCAACGCGCTGCCGTTGAAGCCTGGCTCAAGGGCCGCGACGAGCTGACCACCATTGAAGTCAGCCCGCTGCTGGACGCCTGGTACCCGGAAAAGCCGATCAACCCGGTCGCCTGATCCGAGTCAACGAAAAAGCCGCTGCCAGCCAGCGGCTTTTTTGTGCCTGGTGTCCCGTCCTGAATAAGGTTTACACCTTCTGACCAATCCTCAGGAGGAATCAATGGATTCAGGCAAAAGGCGGAGTCAGCGCGATTACACGCTAGCCTTTAAATTGTCGGTCGTAGACCAGGTCG
>NZ_JBWGIG010000026.1:0-97161 GCF_056312595.1 Pseudomonas sp. GYB4201
TACCACGTTGCCGCCGCTGACACCCCGTCGCGTAGCCGCTGCCGCCGCTGACACCCCTGCCGCGTAGCCGCTTCCGGAGGCTGGGCTGGGCCCACTCCACGCTGGAGATTTCCAGTGTTCACGCAGGCCCGCGCAGCCTGGCGGCAGCGGCTACAGCGGTGATTCAGGCCGCGTCAGGCGGTATCCACGGTTTTAAGGCGCTGATATTGGCGCGGGGTGCAGCCGTACTCACGGCGAAACACCGTGTGCAGGTACTGCGCCGAGGTGAACCCGCAACGCCTGGCGATCTCGGCGATCGCCACCGCGCCGTCCTGCAACTGGCTGGCCGCCGCTGCCAGCCGGAAGCGCAGTATCTCGTCGTGCACCGTGCAGCCCCGGGCCTTGCGGAAGTGCGACTCCAGCGACGAACGCGACACCCCCACATACCCCGCCACCTGCGCCGTCTTGATGCCCTGGCAGGCGTACTGCCGAATGAAATGCAGCGCCTGCATCACATAAGGGTTGTCCAGCGGCTGGTGCAGGCTGGACGCCTGGACGTTGACCGCGTCGGGCGGCACCAGAATCTGCTGCGCCGTCGACGGCATGCCATGGAGCATCTGGTGCAGCAGGTGCGCGGCGGTGCGGCCCATGGTTTCCGTGCCCTGGATCACCGAACTGAGCGGCACCCGGGTCAGGCTGCGGGTCAGCGGGTCGTTGTCGATACCAATCAGCGCCACCTGCCCCGGCACCGCGATGCCGGCGGTCAGGCACGCCTGCAGCAGCTGGCGGGCGCGGGCGTCGGTAACCGCAATGATGCCGATGGGCTTGGGCAGGCTGTGCAGCCAGGCAATCTGCTGCTCCACAGCGCTGTCCCACAGTGGCGCGCTGGTGCCCAGGCCGCGGTACACCTCGGCGTGCAGGCCATCACGGCGCATCAGCTGGCGAAACGCCGTTTCCCGTTCCTGGGCCCAGCGGTTGGCCTGGGCCGGCGGCAGGCTGAAGCAGGCAAAGCGCGTCAGCCCGGCCTCGATCAGGTGGTCGTAGGCCAGCTTGATCAGCGCCGCGTTGTCGGTGGCCACGTAGGGGATGTGCCGCGGGTAGGCGCTGGCGTCCTGGTACGAGCCGCCCACCGCCACCACCGGCAGGCGGCTGTGGGCCAGGGCCTCGCCGATCTGCGGGTCGTCGAAGTCGGCGATGATGCCGTCGCCCTGCCAGCGCTCGATGCCGTTCAGCCGGCACAGGAAGTCTTCCTCCAGGAACAGGTCCCAGGACGCGCGGGTGCTGCTCAGGTAGTTGCCGATGCCGCTGATGATGCCGCGGTCATAGACCTTGCTGCCGTTGAACAGCAGCGCGATACGGTGGGCAGGAGGCAGGTTTTTCATTGTTGTTGTCCTTGGCCAGTGCTTCCAGCCTAGGCCGGTACCGCCAGAAGCTCAACGCAAAATCGCACTGCCTGTTGGTGATTTTCATGATCGGCGCAGGCCGGGGCCTCGCTACCATCAGCACACCGCCAAGAACAACAAAGGAAACGCGAATGTCCTACTTCCCCGCTGTCGACAAGATTCGCTACGAGGGCCCGGCCAGCGAGTCGCCCCTTGCCTTCCGCCATTACGACGCCGACGCGCTGGTGCTGGGCAAGCCCATGCGCGAGCACCTGCGCATGGCCGCCTGCTACTGGCACAGCTTCGTCTGGCCGGGCCTGGACATGTTCGGCGTGGGCACCTTCAACCGCCCGTGGCAGCAGGTGGCCGACCCCATGGAGATGGCCATCGCCAAGGCCGAGGCCGCGTTCGAGTTCTTCACCAAGCTGGGCATCGACTACTACAGCTTCCACGACACCGACGTGGCCCCCGAAGGCAAATCGCTTGCGCAGTACCGCAACAACTTCGCGCACATGGTCGACCGCCTCGAACGCCACCAGCAGGACACCGGCATCCAGCTGCTGTGGGGCACCGCCAACTGCTTCAGCAACCCGCGCTTCGCCGCCGGCGCCGCCAGCAACCCCGACCCCGAGGTGTTCGCCGTGGCCGCCGCCCAGGTGTTCAGCGCCATGAACGCCACCCAGCGGCTCAAGGGCGCCAACTACGTGCTGTGGGGCGGCCGCGAGGGCTACGAGACCCTGCTCAACACCGACCTGAAACGCGAGCGCGAGCAACTGGGCCGCTTCATGACCATGGTGGTGGAACACAAGCACCGCATCGGCTTCCGTGGCGACCTGCTGATCGAACCCAAGCCCCAGGAACCCACCAAGCACCAGTACGACTACGACAGCGCCACGGTGTTCGGCTTCCTGCAGCAGTACGGCCTGGAGAAGGAGATCAAGGTCAACATCGAGGCCAACCACGCCACCCTCGCCGGCCACAGCTTCCACCACGAGATCGCCACCGCGGTCTCGCTGGGCATCTTCGGCAGCATCGACGCCAACCGCGGCGACCCGCAGAACGGCTGGGACACCGACCAGTTCCCCAACAGCGTCGAGGAAATGACCCTGGCCACCTACGAGATCCTCAAGGCCGGCGGCTTCCGCACCGGCGGCTTCAATTTCGATTCCAAAGTGCGCCGCCAGAGCGTCGACGATACCGACCTGTTCCACGGCCACGTGGCCGCCATGGACGTGCTGGCCCTGGCGCTGAAGCGCGCCGCCGCCATGGTCGAGAACGACCAGCTGCAGCGTTTCAAGGACCAGCGCTACGCCGGCTGGCGCCAGCCCTTCGGCCAGGCAGTGCTGGCGGGTGAGTTCAGCCTGCAGGCGCTGGCCGAGCATGCCTTCGACAACAACCTCGATCCCCAGGCCGTCAGCGGCCGCCAGGAGCTGCTGGAGGGCGTGGTCAACCGCTTTATCTACCCCTGAGGGCGGCGGTTACATTCGCGCGACAATTCTCTGCGCGCGGGTATCAATCACGCTCTACAGTTTCAGGCGACAAGTAGTGTCTCAAACAACAATAAAAGGACGCCCAGCATGAAATCGTTAAAACGTACGCTATTGGCCAGTGCCCTCGCCCTGCTCTCGCTGCCGGTGATGGCCGACGCCGCCCACCCCAAGATCGGCTTTTCCATCGACGACCTGCGCCTGGAGCGCTGGGCCCGCGACCGTGACTACTTCGTGGCGGCGGCGGAGAAGATGGACGCCAAGGTCTACGTGCAATCGGCCGACGCCAACGAGCAGAAGCAGATCTCGCAGATCGAAAACCTCATCTCCCGCGGCGTCGACGTCATCGTCATCGTGCCCTTCAACGCCACTGTGCTGACCAATGCCGTGGCCGAGGCGAAGAAGGCCGGGATCAAGGTGGTGTCCTATGACCGGCTGATCCTCAACGCCGACATCGACGCCTACATTTCCTTCGACAACGAAAAGGTCGGCGAGATGCAGGCCAACGGCGTGCTGCAGGCGGCGCCCAAGGGCAATTACTTCCTGCTGGGCGGCGCGCCCACCGACAACAACGCGAAGATTCTGCGTGAAGGCCAGATGAAAGTGCTGCAGCCGGCCATCGACAAGGGCGACATCAAGATTGTCGGCCAGCAGTGGGTGAAGGAATGGAACCCCACCGAGGCCCTGAGCATTGTCGAGAACGCCCTGACCCGCAACGGCAACAAGATCGACGGTATCGTCGCCTCCAACGACGCCACCGCCGGCGGCGCGATCCAGGCGCTGGCCGCGCAGAAGCTGGCCGGCAAGGTGCCGATCTCGGGCCAGGACGCGGACCTTGCGGCCGTGAAACGCGTGCTCGATGGCACCCAGACCATGACCGTGTACAAGCCGCTGAAGCTGATTGCCTCGGAAGCCGCCAAGCTCTCGGTGCAACTGGCCCGCAGCGAGAAACCCACCTACACCTCGCAGTACGACAACGGCAGCAAGAAGGTCGACACCATCCTGCTCACCCCTACCCCGCTGACCAAGGACAACATCGACCTGCTGGAGAAGGACGGGTTCTACAGCAAGGCGCAAATCGCCGGGCAGTGATAACCCGTGACGCGGCCTGTGGCCGCTGCTACGCCCGTAGCAGCGGCCGCAGGCCGCGTCCCTCCCCCTTCGTCGAGCCCGCAGTCATGTCCCAATTCCTTCTGCAAATGAACGGCATCGTCAAAAGCTTTGGCGGTGTGAAAGCCCTCAACGGCATCGATATCCAGGTCAGGCCCGGCGAGTGCGTGGGCCTGTGTGGCGAGAACGGCGCCGGCAAATCCACGCTGATGAAGGTGCTGTCGGCGGTGTACCCCCACGGCACCTGGGAGGGCGAGATCCTCTGGGACGGCCAGCCGCTGCGCGCGCAGTCCATCAGCGAGACCGAGGCCGCCGGCATCGTCATCATCCACCAGGAGCTGACCCTGGTGCCCGACCTGTCGGTGGCCGAGAACATCTTCATGGGCCACGAACTGACCCTGCCCGGCGGGCGCATGAACTACCCGGCCATGATCCACCGCGCCGAGGCGCTGATGCGCGAGCTGAAGGTGCCGGACATGAACGTGTCGTTGCCGGTGTCGCAGTATGGCGGCGGCTACCAGCAGCTGGTGGAGATCGCCAAGGCGCTGAACAAGCAGGCGCGCCTGCTGATTCTCGACGAGCCCTCCTCGGCGCTGACCCGCTCGGAAATCGAGGTGCTGCTGGACATCATCCGCGACCTCAAGGCCAAGGGCGTGGCCTGCGTGTACATCTCGCACAAGCTCGACGAGGTGGCGGCGGTGTGCGACACCATCGCCGTGATCCGCGACGGCAAACACATCGCCACCACGGCCATGGCTGACCTCGACATCAACCAGATCATCACCCAGATGGTCGGCCGCGAGATGAGCAGCCTCTACCCCACTACGGCCCACGCCATCGGCGAGGTGATCTTCGAGGCGCGCCACTTCACCTGCTTCGACGTCGACAACCCGCGGCGCAAGCGCGTCGACGACATTTCCTTCGTGCTCAGGCGTGGCGAGATCCTCGGCATCGCCGGCCTGGTGGGTGCGGGCCGCACCGAGCTGGTGTCAGCGGTGTTCGGCGCCTACCCCGGCAATTACCACGGCGAGGTGTGGCTGGACGGCCAGCGCATCGACACCCGCACGCCGTTGAAATCCATTCGCGCGGGCCTGTGCATGGTGCCCGAGGACCGCAAGCGCCAGGGCATCATCCCCGACCTGGGGGTGGGCCAGAACATCACCCTGGCAGTGCTGGACAACTACTCGAAGCTGACCCGCATCGACGCCGAGGCCGAGCTGGGCAGCATCGACCGGGAAATCGCGCGCATGCACCTGAAGACCGCCAGCCCGTTCCTGCCCATCACCAGCCTGTCGGGTGGCAACCAGCAGAAGGCGGTGCTGGCGAAGATGCTGCTGGCCCAGCCGCGGGTGCTGATTCTCGACGAGCCCACCCGCGGCGTCGACGTGGGCGCCAAGTACGAGATCTACAAGCTGATGAGCGCCCTGGCCGCCCAGGGCGTGTCGATCATCATGGTGTCGTCGGAACTGGCCGAGGTGCTGGGGGTGTCCGACCGCGTGCTGGTGATCGGCGAAGGCCAGCTGCGCGGCGACTTCGCCAACCAGGACCTCACCCAGGAACAGGTGCTGGCCGCCGCTATCACTCAACCCCCACGCCCTGCCAACCAGAACGGGAAGTTCGCGTAGATGAACCAGGTCAAACAGTTGTTCACCCGCTATAAAATGCTCGCGCTGGTGATTGCCGTGGCCATTATCTGGCTGTTTTTCAGCTGGCAGACCGAGGGCGGCTTCGTCACCCCGCGCAACCTGTCGAACCTGCTGCGGCAGATGTCGATCACCGGCATCCTCGCCTGCGGCATGGTGCTGGTGATCATCAGCGGCGAGATCGACCTGTCGGTGGGCTCGCTGCTGGGCCTGTTGGGCGGCGTGGCGGCGATTCTCGACGTGGTCTACCACGTGCCGCTGCTGGGCAACCTGGCGCTGGTGGCGGTGTGCGGGCTGGTGATAGGCCTGGCCAACGGCTACATGACCGCCTACCTGCGCATTCCCTCGTTCATTGTCGGCCTGGGCGGCATGCTGGCGTTCCGCGGCATTTTGCTGGGGGTGACCGGCGGCACCACCATTGCGCCGGTGTCGGCGCCGCTGGTGTACGTGGGCCAGGGCTACCTGCCGCCCACCGTGGGGCTGGTGCTGGGCGTGCTGCTGTTCGCCCTGACGCTGTACCTGACCTGGCGCCAGCGCCGCAACCGCGCCCTGCACGGCCTGGCCGCGCGGCCGCTGCTGCGTGACGGCCTGCGCGTGGTGCTGATTGGCGCGGTGCTGGCGGGCTTCGTCTACACCCTCAACAGCTACGACGGCATTCCCGTGCCGGTGCTGCTGTTGCTGGTGCTGCTGGGGGTGTTCAGCTACGTCACCAGCCAGACCGTGTTCGGCCGCCGCATTTACTCGGTGGGCAGCAACATGGAGGCCACGCGGCTGTCGGGCATCAACGTGCAGGCGGTGAAACTGTGGATCTTCGGCATCATGGGGGTGATGTGCGCCCTGGCCGGGCTGGTCAACACCGCGCGGCTGGCGGCGGGCTCGCCGTCGGCGGGCAACATGGGCGAACTGGACGCCATCGCCGCCTGCTTCATCGGCGGCACCTCCATGCGCGGCGGCTCGGGCACGGTGTACGGCGCGCTGCTGGGCGCACTGGTGATCACCAGCCTGGACAACGGCATGTCGATGCTCGACGTCGACAGCTACTGGCAGATGATCGTCAAGGGCAGCATCCTGGTGCTGGCCGTGTGGGTCGACGTCAGCACCCGCAGCGGGCGGCGTTGAGCGTTTATAGCGTGAGCACGAAGCCAGTGGCGCCGGGCACGAAGCCGCAACGCTGCAGCACTGCCCGGGAGCCCAGGTTGCTGTCGTACACCTGGGCCACCAGCCGGGTCAGCTGCCAGCGCCCACGGGCCTCGTCGATCAGCCGCCGCAGCGCCAGGGTCGCCAGGCCCTGGCCGCAAGCGCGCTCGGCGATGCGGTAGCCGACTTCGGCACTGCGAGTGAGCAGGTCAATGTCCTTGAGGTTGGCGCGGCCGACGATGGCCTGCTTGGCGTCGACGATCACCAGCGGGTGCCAGGTGCCCTGGGCGAAGCCGGTGAGGTATTGATCAATGTGCGCGGCCACGCCTTCCAGGCAATAGAAGCCCGGATCCCGCGGGTCGATATGCGCCTCGAACCAGCCGCGGTTCGCGGTTTCGAAAGCCAGCAAGGCAGGTGCGTCGGTGCGTTCAAGCGGGCGAATGTCCAGGGGTTGCATCCGTGCGTCTCCAATCAAACCAATATTGCGTCGCAGCGGCCACCAGGCCGCGTCCGGGCTCACTGCAAATCAATGCTGTTGATACGCTCGATCTCTTCGCTGCCCACGCCCAGGCCGCTGAGCACGAAATGCACCATGCTTTCCACCGCCGTGGCCGGGCGCGCGCCTTCCAGGATCTGCCGCAGCAGGTAGAGCATGCCGCCCACCACGCAGTCCACGGTGGCGTCGATTTCCTTGACGTTGAACACCCCGGCGCGCTTGCCAGTTTCAAGGTCGCGGGCCAGGCGGGTGCCCATGGTCACGACCATGTCGTTGATGCTGTACACCGAGTGAATCATGAACCAGCCCCACACCGGGTCGGTGAGGCCGCGGTGGATGGTGCGGCGCATGTTCACCCCCACCACTTCGGCAATGCCGGCGTCCGGCAAGGTGGCGGCGTCCAGCAGGTCGGCCATCAGCAGGGCGTCTTCCTGGAACACCGCCCGCGCCACGTCTTCCTTGCTGCTGAAGTAGTTGTAGAAGGAGCCGAACGACAGCCCGGCCTCTTCGGTGATGTCATTGATGGCAGTGGCGTCGATGCCCTTGCTGCCCATGACCGTGCGCGCGGCGCGCAGCAGTTTGCCGCGCGTGCGCTCACGGGCCTTGTGATTGATTTTCGGCTGGGGTGCGCCGTGCTGATCGCCCTTGGCAGGCATAACCTTCCCTTAATGCAGACGTGACCGTGACGGCCCACAGGATACTCGACTCTGCGCGGCAAGACGATTATCCCCGCCAAGGGCGTTGCCCTAGAACTGCGTGCCCAGCCCCAACAGCACCTGCGAATAATGCGCTCCCAGGTTGCTGCCGGTGCTCGGCCCGGTGCCGCGTACCGTCTGCGGCAGGTGGTACTCCCAGCCCAACGACAGCGCCGTGGAGGCCGTGGCCTGCCAACTGAAGCCGCTGCTCAGGGAATTGTCGAGGATGCCCGGCGAGAAGTAATTGGCCGCCGTGTGGTCGGAGTCCACCGCCCGCGACGCCTGCTTGAAGCCGGCGCGCAGGGTCAGCGCCGGCATCGCCTGCCACGCAGCGCCCACCCGGTAGACGTTCTGGCTGCGCAGCCCGGCGCCCTGGGGGTCGTCGAGAAAGCCGACGTGGCTCCATTCGATGCGCAGGTAGTCGGCGGCCAGGGTCAGCGTCGGCGTGACATGCAGCGCCACCCCTACCCCGTACTGCTCGGGCAGGTCCAGGTGGCCACCGGCGCCCGCCAGCAGGTCGTCCTTATAGCCGTCCGCCTTGCCGAAGCGCATCTTCGGCGACCACGACGCGCCCACGCTGACCGTGCTGTTGAGGTTCCACAGCGCCCCGACGCGCGCGCCATAGCCCATGTTGGTCGACACCCCGTGGCTGGGCAGCAGGCCCAGGCTGCCGTCCGCCTGCGGCGCGACCATGCCGCGCGCCTGCAGGTGCTGCACGCCGATCAGCGCCGAGACGCCCAGGCTCAGGTCCGGGGTGACCTTGTACGCCAGAGTCGGGGCGAAGTTGAGGAACGCCACCTTGGTTTTCGCGGCCGGGAAACCCTGGCCCGGCACGGCGGCATGGTCGTAGTCCACCCCCGAGCCTACCGAGTACATCGACAGCCCCAGGCTCATGCGCTCGCTGGCCATCCAATTGATGCCGCCGCTGGGAATGGGCGCGGCCACCTTGAAATCGTCGCGGTTGTTCTCATTGCCAAAGCTTGAACGAAAGTGCGCCAGGAACAGCTGCATCCCGGCGTCGGTGCGGTTGCCGAGCATGGCCATACCCGCCGGGTTGTCGCTGGCGATCATGCTCGACTGGGGGAACGCCAGCGAGGCGCCGCCCATCTGCGCCGACTCGATGCTGGCGGAGGTGGGGATGTTGAAGTTCATGCCGTGGGCGCTGGCGCTGGCCAGCAGCGCGCCGGCCACGCACGCGGCGGCGCTTGTCTTGTGAGTCATGTGTTTACCCGCACTGATTTTATTGTTATTGGATAACGCGTTGGTAAAACGCCCCTGCCGGGGTTAGAAGGCCACGCTGTCGCGCCCTTTCAGGCCCATGATCTGCCGCGCCTCGTCCGGAGTAGCCACCTCGAAGCCCAGGGCCTCGACCACCTGGCGAATGGCGCGCACCTGCTGCGCATTGCTCTCGGCCAGCTGGCCCTTGCCCAGCCACAGGTTGTCTTCAAGGCCCACGCGCACATGGCCGCCCTGCAGCAACGCCTGGGTAGCGATGCGCGACTGCTGCGCGCCGGCGCCCAGCACCGACCAGTTGTAGGCGTCGCCGAACAGGCGGTCGGCGGTGCGCTTCATGTGGGTGATGTCCTCGGGGTGGTTGCCGATGCCGCCACGGATGCCAAACACCGACTGGATGAACAGCGGGTCCTTGACCAGCCCGCGCTGGCGGAAGTGCGCGGCGGTGTACAGGTGGCCGATGTCATAGCACTCGATCTCGAAGCGGGTGCGGTTGGCCGCGCAGGCGTCGAGAATGAAGGCGATGTCGCGGAAGGTGTTGCGGAAAATCCGCTCGTCGCTGTCGGCCAGGTACGGTCGCTCCCACGCGTGCTGGAAGCTCGAATAGCGCTCCAGCAGCTCATAGGAGCCGAAGTTCATGGTGCCCATGTTCAGCGAGGCCACCTCGGGCTGGAACTGCAGCGCCGGCGCCAGGCGTTCCTCGATGCTCATGGTCGGCGCGCCGCCGGTGGTGAGGTTCAGCACCACGTCGGACGCGCGCTTGATCACCGGCAGGAACTGCGCGAACAGCGCCGGGTCCTGGCTGGGCATACCGGTTTCGGGGTCGCGGGCGTGCAGGTGCACCACCGCAGCGCCGGCCTCGGCGGCCTCGATGGCCGAGCGAGCGATCTGCGCCGGGGTGATGGGCAGGTACGGCGACATCGACGGGGTGTGGATGGAGCCGGTGATGGCGCAGGTGATGATGACTTTGCGGTTGCTGGCAGCCATGGGGTGTTCCTTTTTATTGTCGAGGGTGAAGGCCGGCAGGCGCTGCCGGCCCGCAGGTTCAGGACGCTTCGTTGACGATGGTGTTCTCGATGTGGCCGATGCCGTCGATGGCCACGCGCACCACGTCGCCGGCCTTGAGGAAGCGCGGCGGGTCCATGCCGATGCCGACGCCGGCCGGGGTGCCAGTGATGAGAATGTCGCCCGGCTCCAGGGTCATCACCTCGCTGAGGTAGGCGATCTGCCGGGCAATGCTGTAGTTCATCAGGCGGGTGTTGGAGTCCTGGCGCACTTCGCCGTTGACGCTGAGGCGGATGCCCAGGGCCTGGGGGTCGGGGATCTCGTCGGCGGTGACGATCCACGGGCCGATGGGGCCGTGGGTGTCGAACGACTTGCCCAGGGTCCAGGTCGGGCTCTTGGCCTGCCAGTCGCGGGCGCTGACGTCGTTGGCGACGAAGTAGCCGGCCACGTGGTCAAGCGCCTCGGCCTCGCTGATGCGCCGGCCGCCCTTGCCGATCACCACGCCCAGTTCGGCCTCGTAGTCCAGGCGCTCGCAGGCGATGGGGTCGTGCACCGGGTCGTAGGGGCCGGTGATGCAGCTGATCTGCTTGCTGAACCACACCTGCGACGGCGGTATCGCCACGCCCAGGCGCCGGGCTTCGGCTTCGTGGTCCTTGTAGTTCATGCCCAGGCAGAGGAATTTGCCCGGGCGCACGAGCGGCGCCAGCAGGCGCACCTGGTCCAGGGCCAGGCTGTTGCTGTCGGTGGCCTGGATGTCGGCGGCAGCGGCCAGGGTGGCTGGCGCCAACAGCGCGGCCACGTCCAGCAGCGCATGGGGGGTGGCCAGGGCGGTGAGGTCGACGACGCGGTCGCCTTCAACCTTGCCCACGCAGGTTTTGCCGTCGTGGCTATAGCGTGCAAGTTTCATCGTGGTTGCTCCAATAAAAAGGCTTCAGGCGAGGAAATCCGGGGCCAGCGGCGGCGCCCATTGCGCCAGCGCATCGGGGTTGAGGGGGGTGTGGGTGGTGGGCGTGTGGTCGTTGACTAGGTCGCCGTCGGTCCAGTGCTCGACCTTGTTGCCGAACGGGTCGCGCCAGTAGTCGAACACCTGGCTGCCGTGCACGTGGCGGCCGATCCCCCAGGAATGGGTGTACGCCTTGGCCTGCAGGTGATGGCTGCCACAGGCCAGGTCGTCCCAGTCCAGCACCTCGAAGGCGCTGTGGTCGAAGGCCGGCGTTGCGTTGCCCAGCCCCAGCAGCGCCAGGGTGTGGTGGTCGGTGAACTGCTCGCCCAGGCCGCAGTGCAGGAACGCCGCCACGGTCTGCTCGGGGCTTGCGCCGTGGTAGCTGTCGGAGACGCGGAAGCCCAGCACGTCCTGGTAGAACGCCAGCATCGCCGGGAAGTCCACGGTCTTGAGCACCACGTGGCCCAGGCGCATCACCTGCGAGGCCTGGCCTGCCACGCGGTTGGTGCGCCCTACCCGGCGGCGCTCGCCGGCGTTGTTGAGCTGCAGCGGGCGGCGCACCGGTGCCGGCGGCACCGTCTCGCCGCCGAACAGCAGGTCGATCTGGAAGCCGTCGGGGTCACGCAGGTGCACCACGGAGCCGGCGCCCAGTTCATGGTTGAAGCTGACTTCGGTGCCCTGCTGCGCGGCCACCGCCTGCAGGTCGGCGAGGCTCTGCACCACGAACCCTGCGCCCAGGGCCTGGGCCGGGCCTTTGCTGGCCAGGTACGCCGGGTAGCCGCCGGCATGGCTGGCCATCACCAGCGCCGAGGCGCTCTGCTGGTGCACGCGCAGGCCGAAGTCTTCGAGGAAGCGCGCCTGGGTGAGGAGGTCCGGCACCTGGTAGCGCACGTAGGCAATATCGCGAACGGCAATCATCTTGTGCTCCTTGTTCTTGTAAATTCGCGGGCAAAGGGGGGCCGCACGGTGCCCGCGGGACCGTGTGGGGAAGCCGTGTTCAAAGGCTGCCGGCGGTCAGCCGACGTCGAACCAGCAGGTGGCCGGGTCCAGTGCGTGCAGCTGTTTGTAGGCGCCGGAGAAGAACAGCAACGGGCGCCCGTCCGACTCGGCCAGGCCCAGCACGTCGGCGGTGTAGATCAGGTGGTCGCCGCCCACGTGCACGGCGTTGGCGCGCACCGCCAGCTGCACCAACGCGCCGTCCAGCACCGGCACCTGCTGCACCGGCACGAAGGCCGGCGCGTGGCCCGGCTGCGGCCGGCCGCCGAAGTGGCTGCTCAGCGCTTCGTGCTCCTCGCGCAGGAAGCTGATGCCGAACGGGTCGCCCACCGCTACGCTGCTGGCGAAGCGCGACGGGTTGCGCACCGCGATCAGCACCATGGGCGGGTCCACCGACAGCGACATGAACGCGTTGGCGGTCATGCCAGCAGTGCTGCCCTCGTGCTCGAAGGTGACCACCGTGACGCCGGTGGCGAATTTGCCCATGACCCGCCGAAAGGCGCGGGCGTCGATTTGCTCAACCTGCATGTGCCTGTCTCCTGAGATGAATGACGCCGGGTTCAGATGAACGGGGTGCCGGGCGTCAGCCCACAGAGGATGCGGCCGTAGGTCTCGAAGTTGGTGTTGGGGCTGACCACGCCGTGCAGCGAAGCGATGCGCGCGTCCTGCCAGATGCGGGTCATGGGGTTGTTGACCGACGCCAGCGAGCCACCGGAGGCCGAGGCCAGCAGGTCCACCGCTTCCCAGATCAGCTTTTCGGCGTAGCCGACGTCGCGGCGGATGCGCGCGCGTTCCTGGAAGTCCATGTACTGGCCGGAGGCGGCGCTGATGTCCATGGTTGCGGCGTGGCGTTCGAGCACCGCCCGCGCCGCGTCGATCTTCGCCGACGCCTCGCCCACCTGCAGGTGGGTGATGGGCGCCTCCGACTGCTTGGCGTACCAGGAGTACTGGATGCCCCGGCGCGGCAGGGTTTCCAGGAAGGTTTCCAGCGCCGCCACGCCCAGCCCCAGGGCAGGGAACGCCAGGATGATGGCCAGCATGGGCATGCACGCGGTGCGGAACAGCGGCTCGTCGGCCAGGTGACTGGAAGCGTAGTCGCCCTCGATGGCGCGGCTCATGGAGGTCACGCGCGCGTCGGGCACGAACAGGTTAGTGACCTTGACGCTGGAACTGCCACTGCCGCAGATGCCGATCACGTTCCAGTCGTTGAGGATTTCCAGCTCATGGGCGGGGATCATCGCCGCACCCTGGTCCAGCACCTTGCCGGCGGCGTCGACGATGGGCATGCCGAGGAAGTCCCAGGTGGCGTGGTACACGCCGGAGTTGAAGCCCCACAGGCCTTCTTCAATCACGTAGCCGCCTTCCACCTTGCGCACCACCGCCTTGCGCGGCGACAGCACGCCGGTGACCCGCGCCGGCTGGTCGCCGCGGAAGATGGCGTCGCCGGTCTGCTGGTTGAACAGCGCCGCCGCGGCCCAGGTGGTGACGTTGGTCAGGGCGACGACCCAGGCCACCGAAGCGTCGGCGCGGCCCAGTTCGGCCACCACGTCGAGGAAGGTGCGCACGCTGACCGGGTCGCCGCCGTACAGGCGCGGCGTGGTCATGCTCAGCAGGCCGCCGGCTTCCAGGTCGGCAATGGTTTCAGCGGGCAAGCGGCCCAGGCGCACAGTCTCGGCGACGCGGGCCTTGAGGGTGGGAATCAGCCCGCGGGCGTAGTCGCGCAGCACAGTGCTGCGGTCCTGGCCAGTGGCGGCGTGCGGGCGTGCAGCGGGATCAATCGCGTTCATGGTGTCGTCCTGTTTGTCTTTGTTGTTGTCCGCTCGTACCCAGTGGAAGGGGCCGGGTCGAGCACTATTGATATAGTCATCATTTTTGATAGAGTCATCAATAGTTTTTTTGAGCGATTTTTCAAACCGCTCTGCCACATGCTTCCCCCCTAACAATCACAAGAGGTTTTACCCGCCATGCCCGCCTACACCGCCCCGCTGAAAGACCTGCGTTTCGTGCTGCACGATGTATTCGAAGGCCCCGCGCTGTGGGCACGCCTGCCTGGCCTGGCCGAGACGGTGGACGCCGACACCGCCGACGCGGTGCTTGAGGAGGCGGCGAAGATCAGCGCCGGCATCCTCGCGCCGCTCAACCGCAGCGGCGACGAGGAAGGCGCGCGCTGGGAGGACGGCCAGGTGCACACCCCGGCTGGCTTCCAGCAGGCCTACGCCACCTACAGTGGCGGCGGCTGGGTGGGCTTGAGCGGCAACCCGGCCTGGGGCGGCATGGGCATGCCGAAGATGCTGGCGGTGCAGTTCGAGGAGATGCTGTACGCGGCCAACTCCAGCCTGGCGCTGTACTCGGTGCTCAGCGCCGGCGCCTGCCTGGCCATCGACGTGCACGCCAGCGAGGCGCTCAAGGCCACCTACCTGCCGGCCATGTACGAAGGGCGCTGGGCCGGGTCCATGTGCCTGACCGAGGCCCATGCCGGCACCGACTTGGGGCTGATCCGCACCCGTGCCGTGCCGGCCGGTGGCGACGCTTATGCCATCAGCGGCAGCAAGATCTTCATCACCGGTGGCGAACAGGACCTCACCGAGAACATCATCCACCTGGTGCTGGCCCGCCTGCCCGACGCGCCGGCCGGGCCCAAGGGCATCTCCCTGTTCCTGGTGCCCAAGCGGCTGGTCAATGCCGATGGCAGCCTGGGCCCGGCCAACGCCGTGGGTTGTGGTTCCATCGAGCACAAGATGGGCATCAAGGCCTCGTCCACCTGCGTGATGAACTTCGACGGCGCCACCGGCTGGCTGGTGGGCGAGGCGCACAAGGGCCTGGCGGCGATGTTTACGATGATGAACTACGAGCGCCTGTCCATCGGCCTGCAGGGCATCGGCTGTGCCGAGGCTTCCTGGCAGAACGCCGTGGCCTACGCCCGCGACCGCCTGCAAGGCCGTGCGGCAGCAGGTGTGCAAGCGCCGCAGAAGGCCGCCGACCCGATCATCGTCCACGGTGACGTGCGGCGCATGCTGCTGACCATGAAGGCCATGACCGAAGGCGGCCGCGCGTTCGCCTGCTACGTGGGCCAGCAGCTGGACCTGGCCAAGCACGCCCCCGACGCCGCCGAGCGCGACCGCGCCCAGGCGCTGGTGGCGCTGCTGACGCCGGTGGCCAAGGCCTTCTTCACCGACACCGGGCTTGAGAGCTGCATCCACGGCCAGCAGGTGTTCGGTGGCCACGGCTACATTCGCGAATGGGGCCAGGAACAACTGGTACGCGACGTGCGCATCGCGCAGATCTACGAAGGCACCAACGGCATCCAGGCCCTGGACCTGCTGGGGCGCAAGGTGATCGCCAATGGTGGCGAGGCGTTGCGGATCTTTACCGATGAAATTCGCGCGTACGCCGCCCTGCCCGGCTGCCCGCATGCGCAGACCCTGCTGGATGCGCTGCAGCGGTTGGAGGAAGTGGGGAGTTGGCTGCTGGACCAGGCGGCGGTGGATGCGAATGCCATCAGCTGCGCCTGCGTGGACTATCTGCACCTGTTCGGCTACGTGGCCTATGCCTACATGTGGGCGCGAATGGCAAGGGTGGCGACACTCAAGCGCGCCGAAGACGAGGCCTTCCACGGCGCCAAGCTGGCCACCGCCGGTTTTTATTTCGCCAAGCTGCTGCCGCGCGTCCTCAGCCTGGAGGCCGCGATAGGCGCGGGCAGCGACGCGCTTTACCAGATCCAGGCGGAAGATTTCTGAGCCCCCGGACGCCGCGCAAATCCCCGTAGCAGCGGCCATAGGCCGCGTCACCGACGCGGTGGTGTACCTGACTCACCGCGTGAAGCGGACGCAGATCCCCGTACCGCGTCACCGGCGCCGATCCTACTGCCCGCCGCCCAGCGCCTTGTACAGCGACACGCTGTTGTTCAGCCGCGCCAGCTGGCTTTGCACCAGGGTTTGCTGCGAGGCGAACAGGTTGCGCTGTGCATCCAGGCTGTTGAGGTAGGTGTCCACCCCTTCCTGGTAACGCCGGTCGGCCAGCTGGTAGCTGCGCATGTTCGCCGTCACCAACAGGCTGTCGGCGTTCACCTGGTCGTTCAACGTGCCTTGGGCCACCAGGCCGTCCGCCACTTCGCGGAAGGCCACCTGGATGGCCTTCTGGTAGTTGGCCACTTCGATGGACTTCTGCACCTTGGCCGCGTCCAGGTTGGCGCGGTTGCGGCCAGCGTTGAAGATCGGCAGGTTGATGCTCGGCGCAAAGCTCCAGGCGCCCTGCCCGCCTGCGAACAGATGGCCCAGGTCGCTGCTGGCCGAGCCCGCCGAGGCGGTCAGGCTGATGCTGGGGAAGAACGCTGCGCGCGCGGCGCCGATGTCGGCGTTGGCAGCCTTCAGGGCGTGCTCGGCCGCCTGGATGTCCGGGCGCAGGGTCAGCAGGTCCGAAGGCAGGCCCACCGGCAGGTTCTCGTCCATGCCAGCCGGCAAGCCTTGTACCGCCTGGAACACCTCGGGTGCCAGCGGCTTGCCCACCAGCAGCACCAGGGCGTTCTTGTCCTGCTCAACCTGGCGGGTGTACTGCGCCTGGCTCGACTGCGCCGTGCGTACGGTGCTCTCGGCCTGGCTCAGGTCCAGCTCGGTGGACACCTGATTGTCGTAGCTGCTCTTCACCAGCGCATAGCTGGCCTGCTGGCTGGCCAGGGTCTGGCGGGCAATGGCCAGCAGCTGCTGGTCGGCCTGCAGCTGGTACCAGGCGCTGGCCACTTCCGCCACCAGGGCGATGTGCGCGCTGCGCTGCGCGTCCACGCCCTGCAGGTAGGTTTCCAGCGCCTCCTCGTTCAGGCTGCGTACCCGCCCGAAGAAGTCCAGCTCATAGGCGGTGAAGCCAATGCCAGCGCTGTTGACGTGGGTAACCTGGGTGCGCCCGGTGGTGCTCAGGTCCGCCGGCGTGCGCTGGCTGTCGCCCGCCACCGTGGCGCCGATGGTGGGCAACAGGTCGGCGCGCTGGATGCGGTACAGCGCCTGGGCCTTCTCGACGTTCAAGGCCGCCACGCGCAGGTCACGGTTGTTCTCCAGCGCCTGGCCAATCAGGTCCTTGAGGCGCGCGTCCTTGAAGAACACCGGCCAGCTGGCCAGGGTGCCCCCGGCCACTGCTTGCGCCGGGCTGTCCCATTGCTGCGGCACCGGCGCCTCGGGCCGCTGGTACGCCGGGATCAGCGAACAGCCGCCCAGCGCCATGGCCGCCACCAGCGCGGCCAGTTTCAAGCCTGTGTGTCTCATGCTTCTTCTCCCACCGCCGGCGCAGGTTGTTGCGCGGGTTTCTTGCTGAACAGGTTGCAGATCAACACAAAGAACATCGGCACGAAGAACACCGCCAGGAACGTCGCGGTGACCATGCCGCCGACCACGCCAGTGCCGATGGAGTGCTGGCTGCCGGAGCCGGCGCCGTTGGAGATGGCCAGCGGCAGCACGCCGAGCATGAACGCCAGCGAGGTCATGATGATCGGCCGCAGGCGCAGCCGCGCCGCTTCCACCGCGGCTTCCAGCAACGGCTTGCCGTGTTCTTCATGCAAGGCCTTGGCGAACTCGATGATGAGGATGGCGTTCTTCGCCGATAGCCCCACCGTGGTCAGCAGGCCGACCTGGAAGAACACGTCGTTGGACAGGCCACGCGCCAGGGTGGCGATGACCGCACCAATGACACCCAGCGGCACCACCATGATCACCGCCACCGGCACCGACCAGCTTTCATACAGCGCGGCCAGGCACAGGAACACGATCAGCAGGGAGATGGCGTACAAGGCCGGCGCCTGGGAGCCCGCCGAGCGCTCCTCATAGGAAATGCCGGTGAACTGGATACCGATGCCCGAAGGCAGCTGCGCAAGGATCTTCTCCGCCTCGGCCATGGCCTCGCCGGTGCTGTGGCCGGGCGCCGGTTCACCCTGAATCTCCACCGCCGGAATGCCGTTGTAGCGCTCAAGCTTCGGTGAGCCGTAGGTCCAGTAGCCCGAAGCGAACGCCGAGAACTTGACCATCTCGCCCTTGTTGTTGCGCACGTACCACTTGTCGAAGTCCTGGGGCGAAATGCGCGAGTCGACCTGGCCCTGCACGTACACCTTCTTCACGCGCCCGCGGTCGACGAAGTCGTTGACGTAGGACGAGCCCCAGGCGGTGGTCATGGTCTCGTTGATGTCGGCGATGCTCACCTGCAGCGCCCGCGCCTTCTCGTCGTCGATCACCACCTTGTACTGCGGTTCGTCGTTCAGGCCGTTAGGGCGCACGTTCATCAGCAGCGGGTTCTGCGCCGCCAGTTGCAGGAACTTGTTGCGCGCCTCCATCAGCTGTTCATGACCCATGCCAGTGTTGTCCTGCAGGTACAGGTCAAAGCCCTTGGCGTTGCCCAGCTCGAGAATGGCCGGCGGCACGATGGCCACCACGGTGCCGTCCTTGATGGCCGAGCCCATTTTTTGCAGGCGCGTAGCCAGGTTGAAGATCGAGGTGTCCTTGCCCTCGCGCTCTTCCCAGGGCTTGAGGCCGATGAACAGCATGCCCGAGTTCTGCCCACGCCCGGCGAAGTTGAAGCCGTTTACCGTGTAGGCCGATTCGACGATGGCACTTTCGTCTTTCAGCAGGTAATCACGCACCTGGTCCAGCACCACCTGGGTGCGCCCGGCGGCGGTATTGGGCGGCATCTGCACCTGGACCACCATGGTGCCCTGGTCTTCATCGGGCAGGAACGCCGTGGGGATTTTCGGGAACAGCAGCACCACGCCGGCGACGATCACCGCCCACACCAGCATGAACAGCCCCTTGCGCCTGGCAATGGCCGCCACCCCGCCCTTGTAGCGGTCGGCGCCACGGTCGAAGGTGCGGTTGAACCAGCCGAAGAAACCTTGCTTGTGGTGATGGTCGTGGCTGACCGGCTTGAGCAGCGTGGCGCACAGGGCCGGGGTAAAGACCATGGCCACCAGCACCGACAGGGCCATGGCCGAGACGATGGTCACCGAGAACTGCCGGTAGATGATGCCCGTGGCACCGCCGAAGAAGGCCATGGGCACGAACACCGCGCTGAGCACCATGGCGATGCCCACCAGCGCACCCTGTATCTGGCCCATGGATTTTTGCGTGGCCTCCTTGGGCGACAGGTGATCCTCGACCATCACCCGTTCCACGTTTTCCACCACCACAATGGCGTCGTCCACCAACAGGCCGATGGCTAACACCATGCCGAACATGGTCAAGGTATTGATGGTGAAGCCGAACGCCGACAGCACGCCGAAGGTACCCAACAGCACCACCGGCACCGCCAGGGTGGGAATCAGCGTGGCGCGCAGGTTCTGCATGAACAGGTACATGACCAGGAACACCAGCACGATGCCTTCGAACAGGGTCTTGACCACCTCATGGATCGAGGCGCCCACCACCGGCGAGGTGTCGTAGGGGAACACCACCTTCAGGCCCTTGGGCATGTAGGGTTGCAGCCGGGCGACGGTGTCGCGCACGTTTTTCACGGTGTCCAGCAGGTTCGCGCCGGTGGCCAGGCGCAGGGCCAAGGCCGCCGCCGGCTTGCCGTTATAGGTGCCGGAGATGGAGAAGTTCTCCGCGCCCAGGCCAACCTCGGCCACATCCTTGACGCGCACCTGGGAGCCGTCGGGGTTGACCTTGAGCAGGATCTCGCGGAACTCCTCGGCAGTGGTCATGCGCGACTTGCCCAGGATGGTGGCGTTCAGTTGCACACCCTTGCGGGTCGGCAGGCCGCCCAGGGAACCGGACGACACCTGGACGTTTTCCGACGCCACCGCATCGATCACGTCCTGGGGCGTCAGCTGGTAGCTCACCAGCTTTTCCGGGTCGACCCAGATGCGCATGGCGTACTGCGCGCCCAGCATCAGGTAGTCGCCCACGCCCTTGGTGCGCAGCACCGGGTCTTTCATGTTCGACGCGATGTAGTTGCCGATGTCGAAGTCGTCCATCGAGCCGTCTTCGGAGTACAGGCCCACGATCAGCATGAAGTTGACCTGGTACTTGGCCACGCGCAGGCCCTGGCGCTGCACTTCTTCAGGCAGCAGCGGGGTCGCCAGTTGCAGCTTGTTCTGCACCTGCACCTGGGCGATGTCCGGGTCGGTGCCCTGGTCGAAGGTGACGGTGATGTTGGTGCTGCCGTCGCTGTTGCTCTCCGACGACATGTAGCGCAGGCCGTCGAGGTTGTTCAGTTGCTGCTCGATGACCTGCACCACGGTGTCCTGCACGGTCTGCGCCGAGGCCCCCGGGTAGGTCACGGTGATGTTCACCGCCGGGGCCGCGATGTTGGGGTATTGGTTGATCGGGAGCTTGAGGATCGCCAGCCCCCCCGCCAGCATGATCACGATCGCGACCACCCAGGCGAAGATCGGCCGGTTGATGAAAAAGTTAGCCATTTACGCAGTTACCTTGAAAGAAAGGGGACGCCGCCATTACCGGGCGGCGCTGGCCAGGGGCGCTGCAACGTCGACGTTTTGCGCCGCCACCGCCGCCACGCTCATGCCCGGCCGTGCGCGCTGCACGCCTTCGGTGATCACCCGGTCACCGGCCGCCAGGCCCGATTCCACCAGCCATTGGTTGCCTACCACGCGCAGGGTTTTGACCGAGCGCAGTTCGGCCTTGTTGTCGGCGCCTACCACCAACGCCGTGGCCTCGCCCTTGAGGTCGCGGGTCACGCCCTGTTGCGGCACCAGGATGGCATCCTCGCGCACGCCTTCGGCCAACGTGGCATGGACGAACATGCCCGGCAGCAGGATGCCCCTGGGGTTGGCGAACGCCGCGCGCAGGGTGACCGCGCCGGTGGTGGGGTCCACCGTCACTTCAGAAAACTTCAGCGCGCCGGCCTCGCTGTAGGCCGTGCCATCTTCAAGACGCAGTTGCACCTTGACCTGGTCGGGGCCGGCCATGGCCAGCTGCCCGGAATCCAGTTCGCGGCGCAGCTTGAGCATGTCGGTGGACGCCTGGGTGACGTCGACATAGATGGGGTCCAGCTGGTTGATCGAGGCCAATGCATCGGCCTGGCCGTTGCTGACCAGCGCACCCTCGGTGACGGCGGAACGGCTGATACGGCCGTCGATCGGCGCCAGCACCCTGGTGTATTCCAGGTTGATGCGCGCGGTTTTCAGGTCGGCCTGGGCCTGGCGGTAGTTGGCGTCGGCGTCGTCGTACTGCTGGCGGCTGATGGCGCGGCTGTCGACCAGGCGCTGGTAGCGCTGGGCCAGGTTACGGGTGCTGTCGAGGTTGGCCTGGGCCTTGTCCACCGCGGCCTCGTAAGTGGCCGGGTCGATCTGGTACAGCTGCTGACCCTTCTTCACCACCGCGCCTTCTTCGAACAAGCGCTTGACCACGATGCCGCTGACTTGCGGGCGCACTTCTGCCACGCGGTAGGCCGAGGTACGGCCCGGCAGGTCACTGCTCAGCAGCACCTGCTGGCTCTTCAGGGTGACCACGCCGACTTCCGGCGGGCGCACGTCGGCAGGCGGCTGGGCCTCCTTGCAGGCGCACAGCAGCAGGGCCGACAGCGGCAAGGCGCACCAACGGCTGCGGTTGGGACTGATCTTCATGTTCGTTCTCCAGGTTCCAGATGAAACGCACTCGCCCCGCCCGTCGGGCTGGAACCCGACAGGGGAAATTCAATGGGATGAGAATTTAACCACGATGCGATTCGATGTATCATAATGTGGTTATCGGCGACGACGCAACCTCAGGCCGCGGTGCAGGCCAGGACGACGAATCGGTACACTGCGCGTCTTCCTTGGCGGCTGGCAGGCAGCCGCGACACATTCCAGAGGGCAAGGCCAGGTGAAAGAGCAACACGACATCGACGACACGCGCGCAGGCGGCATTCAGGTGATCGCCCGCGCCAGCGCCATCATGCGCAGCCTGGGCGAGCACCCCAAAGGCCTGAGCCTGGCGGCCATCGCCCAGCAGGTCGGGCTGGCGCGCTCCACCGTGCAGCGCATCGTCGCGGCACTGGAAAGCGAGGCGCTGGTGGAGCCGGTGCGCCCGGGCACGGGTTTTCGCCTGGGGCCGGCGTTCGCGCAGTTGGTCCACCAGACCCACGTGGACATCGTCACCATCGCCCACAAGGCGTTGGACGAGCTGAGCGACACCGTGCAGGAAAGCGTGACCCTGTCGTGCATGCGCCGGGGCCAGACCTCGGTGATCGACCGGGTGGTGGCCGAGCACCCGCTGCGTGTGGTGTTCCCGGTGGGCCAGCCGATGCCCATGCACGCCACGGCCGACGGCAAGGTGCTGCTGTCGACCCTCACCGACCGCGAGGTCGCCGACTGCCTGGGCCAGGCGCTGCCACGCCTGACCCCGGCCACCCATGACCTGGCCACGCTGTTGGCGGAGATGACCGGCATTCGCCAGACCGGCGTCGCCTTCGACCACGAGGAGTTCGTCACCGGTATCAGCGCCTGTTCCATCCTGGTGCCGACGTTCGCCGGGCCCCATGCGGTGGCCATCGTCGCCCCCACTGCGCGCTTCAAGGCGCGCGCCGACCTGTTCATCGAATCGCTTCACACCTGCAAGGCCAGCATCATGGCGCTGGCCGGCGGTGGTTGAAGCCCACTGTCAGCAAGGGTTTAACCAATGGATCTCATCAACGCGATGCAGGCCTTCGTCAAAGTCACCGAAACCGGCAGCTTCACCGCTGCCGCGCACAGCCTGGGCATTTCCACCGCCCAGGCGTCGCGCTCGGTCACCGAGCTTGAGAACATCCTCAAGGCGCGGCTGATGCAGCGCACCACCCGCTCGCGCTCGCTCACCGAAGTGGGCGCGCGCTACCTGGCGCGTTGCCGGGAAATTCTCGCGCTGATCGACGACGCCACCCTGGAAGCCGGCGAGGCCTGCCTCACGGCCAGCGGCTGCCTGCGCGTGCACGCGGTGACCGAGTTCGGCCTGGAATGCCTGATGCCACTGGTGCCCGACTACACCCGCCTGCACCCCCAGGTCACGCTGGACCTGACGCTGGAGCGGCGGCCGGTGAACCTGGTGGAAGAGCAGTTCGACATGGCCATTGCCTTGTCCGAGCACCTGCCCGATTCCGAGATGGTCGGCCAGCCGCTGGGGCGCTTCTGTGGGGTGATCTGCGCCGCGCCCCAGTACCTGCAACGGCACGGCACGCCGCGCAGCCTCGACGACCTGGCGAGCCACACCTGCCTGCGGCTGGCCCTGCCCTTGCGCGACGACACCTGGAGCCTGGTCGGGCCCAAGGGTGAGGAAAGCTTTACCCCGGGCGAGACGTTCCGGGTCAACCTGTCCGATGCATTGCTGTCGGGCGCCGTGGCCGGCATGGGCCTGTGCCTGCTGCCCAGCTTCATTGCCGCCAACGCGTTGAAGGCCGGCACCCTGCAACGGGTGCTGCCGACGTACAAGGCGCCTGACCGCAACGTGTATGCGCTGTATTCGTCGCGGCGTTTCGTCGATGCCAAGATAAAGTCATGGATCGATTACCTGCAGGCACGCATGCCCGGCCACCTGCACAACGACAACCGCGTCATGGACGACCCGCGCTACTGGGCCAGGGAACGGCTGCAAAGCGCCTGAAGCTACCCGTAGCCGCTGCCGAAGGCTGCGCTGGTCCTTACCCACACTGGAGATTTTCAGTGCACTCAAGGGCCAGCGCAGCCTGGCGGCAGCGGCTACGCTACCTGGTTTACCCTCAGGAGGTGGCCATGGCGTGCCCTTGCAAACCCGGTGTGCTGGCGTGGTTATGGGTGGCGAGCCTCGGCGTGCAGGCGGCGCCGCTGCCGTTGGATGCGATCGGGCTGTATGTCACCGGCGCCACGCCGGTAGTGGCTGGCAGCGGTTACCGGGCTGGCGACACGTTGGCGTTGCCCGGGGGCGCCACGGTCAGCGTCGCGAAGGTGACCGCCGATACAGGCATCGCCGAGGTCAGCGTCACCCAACCGTTGCTGCACGACTGCCTGGGGCCCGAGCCTGTAACGGCCTCTTCCACCCACGGCAGCGGCGCGCAGTTCGCCCTGGCCGTGCTGCGCCCCACCGCCTACGGCACCCACCTGTTGAGCCGCTGCTACCAGGGCCCGGCCATCACGGCTGAAGGCAAGGCGCTGAGCTTCCTCGCCGACGGATCGCTGGCCCCCGGCGCCCTCGCCCGTATTGCGGTGTGGCACGACCAGGGCGGCGGCAACAACGATGCCACCCAGCCCGATGCCACCCTGCGCCCCGTGCTCAGTGCCGAGCGCCGCCACGGCAACAGCCGCGCGGTGCTGTTCGACGCCCACGCGGGTGCGGGTGAATGGGACCCGGCCAACACCTACCTGAACCTGCCCGCCAGCGTGACCCTGGCGGCCAACCACTTCACCCTGGCGGTGATCGGCGCGGCCACCTCGGCGTTCGCGCCAGTCGGGTTCGTGACGGTGGGCGATATCGCCGACCGCAATGCGGGCCTGGAATTCGCCCACTACAGCACCCGGCCCACCGCTTGCGACGGCGCGGGTGAAAACGCGTACGCCGCCGTGGTACCGACCGAGACCCCGGCAATCATCGTCTGCAGCGCCGACGCCCAGGGCAAGACCCTGGACATGCTCGGCACTTCCACAACCACCCCCGGCGGCAATGCCACGCCGCTGGCCGGTGGCAGCCTGGGCCTGAGCGGCGGCGATCGCTCGGGGCTGGTGAATATGTCGGCGGCGATCATCGTGCCCTGGCCGCTGGACGCTGGCACGCGTGTCGCGTTGAACGCCTCGCTGGCACAGACCTTCGGCCTGCCGGCGCCTACGGGCGGGGTGATCGTGGTGCTGGGTGACAGCCATTCCGATGGCAGCGGCGCGCCGTTCCAGCAAGGCTGGCCGCAGCAGATGATCCGCCAGTTGGGCCGCGACGATATCCAGTTGGTCAATGCCGCGCGCTATGGCGGGCGGCTAGCCGACGCCGTGGGCCTGTGGGCGCAATATGCCCTGCCCAACCTTGCCGCGAGCCGCTCGCCGAACAAGGTCGTCATCCTGCAAGGCGGCTACAACGACCAGCAATCGGGGCAAAGCGCCGACGACATCCTCGCCACCTACCGCCGCGGCGCCGCCCTGGCGCACAAGGCCGGGGCCAAGGTGGTGTGCGTGGCCGACGTGATCCGCAGCGCCGAGCCACGCGCCAACAGCACCTTGATGGTGGTCAACGCCGCCCTCCGCGCGCCGCTGGACAGCTGCGACGCGGTGATCGACTGGGCCAGCGAGCCGGCGTTCAACCGCCCCGCCGGCCCCTACCCGCCGCCGCTGTTCGCCAGCGACCGCATTCACCTGACAGCGCAGGGGCAGGCGCTGCAGGCACGGATGGCGGCAAAGGTAATCGCCACACTCCTCCCGTAGCAGCGGCCGAAGGCCGCCTCCACCGGCGCCGCGGCGTATCAGGTGCACCGCAGTGTTTCCGGACGCAGCCTTCGGCAGCTGCTACGCGAGTCCTCCGTAGCAGCGGCCGAAGGCCGCGTCCACCGGCGCCGCGTTGTATCAGGTGCATTGCAGTGTTTTTGGACGCAGCCTTCGGCAGCTGCTACGCGAATCCTGCGCCGCAGGGGCTAGAACGTTTTGTAGACGATGTCCGGGGCTGGAGAGTTGGCCAGCAGGATGAATACCGTGGTCAGGGTCGCCACCACGGTGATCGCCACGGTGCGCGTGTAGCGCGACTGCGCCACCGGCGCGCCACCGGCCTTGAGCAACAGCACCACGGCCCACAGCTGGCGCACCGCTTCGATGACCACTGCTGCGCCGCCCCACACCAGTGCCCACACCAGCAAGGTGCCGACCCAGCCCAGCGCCGCGTAATAGGCACCAATCTGCGCCCAGCTGGCCCAGAACCAGAACAGCGTGAAGGCAAACCAGGCAAAGGTCAGCCCACGCGCGGCAATCAGGTACAGGGGGTTGGCGCACAAGGCCTTGTACGGTTTCTTGCCCAGGCGCTGCGCCATCTGGATCTGGTACAGCTTGTTCGCCGCCACGCCGCCGCCCTGCAACAGGCCGAACATCACGAACTCCGAAGTTTGCCCGTGCCAGATACCCACCAGGAAAAACGTCACGAAGAACGCCAGCACGCCCAGGAACGGCTCGACGCTGCGCGCCGGGAAGCGCTCCATCAAGCTCATCAGCACGGTGTTGTAGACGTAGGTCTTCAACCAGTTGGACAGCGACATGTGCCAGCGGCCCCAGAAGTTGATGAAGTTCTCGGCGATAAAGGGCTTGTTGAAGTTCTCCGGCAGGCGCAGCCCGAAGAAATAGCCCACGCCGATGACCACGTCGGTGTAGCCGGAGAAATTGCAGTACAGGAACAGCGGGTAGCTCACGGCAACGATCACGCCCTGGGCCGCCGTGCCCCACAGCCCGGGGGTTTCCGGCAGCAATGCCAGCGCCTGCAACTGCAGGTCATGCAGCACATGGGACAGCACGAACACCTTGAAGAAGCCGATGAAGATGCGCTCCACGCCCTGCCCGGCGATGATCAGGTCGGGCCGCGACAGCGTGTCGGCCTGCGCCTTGTAGTCGGGGTAACGCTGGATAGGCCCGGAGATCAACGCGGTGAAGTTCAGCGTGTAGTTGACGTAGCCCAGCGCCGTGATCGGCGGCAAGGTGCCGCCACGGGCGTCGATCACCAGGTGCAGCACGCGGAAGAACACGTAGGACAGGCCGACGGTGGCGTAGGGAAACGCCAGGAACATCCCCGAGGGGAAAAACCCGTACTTCTTCAGCCAGGCGAACACCAGCACGATCGCCAGCACTGAGCCGGCGAACAGCAGCCGGTGGTCGGCCCCCGGCGTGCGCTGCACCAGGCGCATCAGGCCGAAGCCGAAGGCCAGGAACAGCAGGAACGGCACGCGGGCGGTGGCGCTGGGCATCAGGGTGGCGAAGAACACCAGGTTGGTGGCCAGCAGCACCGCCTGGCGCCAGCCTGCCGCCAGGAACAGGTTGAACACCAGCGCGGCAATGGCGGCAAAGCCCAGGAATTCGAATGACGGTACGTTCATGGCGCGGTCCTCGGCTGCAAGGCGGCGGTGGCCGCCCCAGTGGCACAGCTGGCGAAGCGGTCGTCGGGCAGGTTTACCAGCCGCTGCACCACGGCGTCGGCAATCACCGCGTGGCCTGCCCCCGAAGGGTGGCCGTCCACCGGGTAATACAGGTCGGCGGCGTTTCTCAGGTGGCTGAACTCGTCGCTGGTGTTGACGTAAACAATGCCGTGGCGCCGCGCAATGTCGCCGATGGCCCGGCTGAACGCCCAGGGGTCGACGCCCGGCGGCGTACGCGTGCCACTGATCATCGCCACCTGCGCCCGTTGCGGCACGTACACCAGCACCAGCGGCACGTGGGCGGCACGGGCCTGGTCAGCCATGTCGGCGAGCAGTTTCTCGTAGGTGTCCAGGCGGCTCTGCCAGAACGGCGTGAACGGCGTGCGCAGGAAGTTGGCCTTCTCGCCGTAGTGCAGGTAGAGGTCGGTGAACGCCTCGGCGTTCTTGAAGTAGAAGTACTGGGCAACGTACGCCGAGCGCGCCTGCTCCTTGATGGCCACGTAGAGGCGGTTCAGCAGTGGCGGCTCGGGGGCCGGCGCCGCTGGCGCGCTGCTGGCCTCGAAGTCGGCGGGGTCGCGCTCCAGGTCGAACGGCACGATGCTGGTGATCAGCAGGTCCGGCGCCAGTTTCACCGCCTCATCGAAGTCCAGCTTGGCGCGGCTCCAGTTGTAGCCGATGCTGGCCACGTCCTGCACGTCGATGGCGCGGTGGCAAGAGGTAGCCAGGCTGGCGCCGACACGCACCGGGTAGGACTGCTCGTACGGCACCAGGTAGCCCTGGGTCAGCGACGAGCCGAAGGCGACGATGCGCAACGCACCCGCCGGCTTGCTGGCGCAGCTGCCCTGGGAGCGGAAGCCGCAGTCGTTGTAGTGGTTGGTCACCCAGGGCCCCTCGGGGGCCTTGGTGCTGGAGGTGCAGTCGGGCTTGAACCGCGTGCCCATGATGTCGTCGGGAATCTGGCAGCTGTCCAGCTGCTGCGCCGGGTAGAAATAACGCGCCAAGCCCTCGCCGGCGCCCAGCAGCACCGCCAGGGTGACGCCGACCAGCATGGGTATCAGCACCAGGTCGCGCCGCGGCAGCCTGGGCTTGCTCTGCTCGTTGGGAGTGTCGTCCATCAGCCTGCTCCGTTGTTCTTGTTGTTGGGACGGTCAGGCGCTTTCGTGCCGTACGCGCATCAGCGGTGCCGATTTCTCGACGTCAGTGCCCAGCTCCCACAGCGTGGTGCCGTTGGGCTCTTCACCCACCTGGGCAAAGCCCAGCTTCTGGTAGTGCTTCTGCACCATCATGTTGCGCTCCGACGGGATGTACTCGCCCACCAGGCGGGTGATGCCGCGCTGCCGGGCCTGGGCCAGAATCTCGCACAGCACGCTGTCTTCCACCTGCCGGCCAAGCACCCGGCAGCTCATCAGCCAGGTGTCGATGGCCCAGGTGTCGGGGGCCGAGGGCCGGCAGATGATCACGCTGATCATGCCGTTGTCGCCGAAGCGGTCGATCAGCCGCACCTGCAGGGTCAGGGTGCCGGCCTCCTGTTCCGCGGCCAGCACGTCGGCCTCGGTGTAGCGGCGCGTGGTGAGGTTGTACTGGTTGGACTTGTTGATCAGCTGCGCCACCCGCGCGCGGCCCATGGCGTCGAAGGGCTTGAAGACGATTTCCATGTCCAGCGAGGCCAGGTAGGCGTTCACGTCGCCGGCCTGCTGCTGCAGGGTGATGCGCCGGGCGTTTTCCTGGTACAGGGCGGCGCGCTTGCGGTCTTCCTCGGAGAACAGCACCGCCTCGAAATAGCCGGCGGCGGCCAGGGTGCGGGCGTAGGACGCTGGGTCTTCCTCAAGCTCGGGCACCGCCACCTGGGGCAGGATCTGGCGGATCAGGCCGCGCTCCACCGGGTTGTCATCGAGGAACACCATGGCGTCCAGGCCCAGGGCCAGCGACTCGGCGATGGCCTTGATGTTGGTGGCCTTGTCCTGCCAGTTGGCCTGGAACGCAGCGAAATGGTCTTCGCGCAGCAGCATCTCCGGGTGTTCCTGGAACGGCTTGCGGGCGATTTCCTCGGTGTTTTTCGACGACACCGCCAGCACGATGCCGCGCTCGCGCAGCGCCAGGGCCATGCGCTGCACCGCCAAGTGCGCCTCGCCCGTGGCGTCGCCCTGGGCGACCTTGATGCCCTCCACGCCATCGTCGCCGATGACACCGCCCCACACCGTGTTATCCAGGTCAAGGATCAGGCAGCGGCGGCTGCGCCCGCGCCAGGCCGCCAGCAGCCGCGCCACATGGTCGGCGTACAGCGGCAGGCAGTCGCTGGCGAACGGCAGCTTGGCCAGGTTCCACTCGCCGGGCGAGTGCCAGGCGTCGAGGCCAACGGTGGCGGCCAATTGCGCCACGTCCAGCAGCAGGTCTTCGCCCTTGGCCAGGCTGTCCACCAGGCGCCGGTTCAGCTCGTCCACCAGCCACAGCGGGGTGCCGGGTACCCGGCGCTCGAAGCTGCCGAACAGGGTTTCCGGGGGCGCCGCCAGGGTTTGCACGATGCAGATGGCACCGCTGTGGCGGTGCACCGCGTCGCGCACGCCTTGCAGGTAGTTCATGGCCATCTCGACGTTGGCCAGCCCCGTGCCGGCGTCACCCGGCGTGGGCTGCCAGGGCAGCGCACGGTAGTCCACGGCAATCAGCACGGCCTGGGGCCGGAAGGCGTTGACCGTGGAGTGCGCCTCGTTGGCCTCCTGCAGCACCTGGTCGTATTCACCCTTCACCACCTGCAGCGCCAGGCCATGGCGGGCGGCGCTGGCCACCAGGGCTGCGGCGACAAAATCCTGGGTGCCGTTGCCCAGCACCGCCAGGCGCAGGGGCGTCAATGGCGCCAGGGAAACATCACTGGCCTGCAACTTGCCAATGGCGCCGGCGAGTTTTTGAAGTTGGTTGCCGTCCATGGCGCAATTGGCCAGCGCTTGAATACTTCGACCCAGTTCGGGGGCATCTGCTTTTAAACCGCGGCATTGCACGGAGAAGTCGTCGGGTGCATGTACCAACCAAGGAAGTTCGCTGATCAATCGAGACATGGTGTGTTCCCCATCAATAAAAAGTGAGCGGACTACTTGCTCTTCTTGGCAATGACCGCGACCAGGTCGCCGACGTTCTTTAACGAGCTTGTTTCCGAAGCGGCGAACTCTATGCCGAACTTCTTCTTGATCGACAGGAGCAGCCGCACATGGGCCATGCTGTCCCAGCCCTCCACGTCATCAGCCGTGGTATCGGGGGTCAGCGCCAAGTCATCCTCGTCGAAGACGTCCTGGAAGACTTCGGTCAATTTGCTGTAGATAACACTTTCCTGTGCACTCATTTTGTTTGACTCTCTGTTTAATGGCGGCGGTGGCTTTATTTAAATTTGACGCCGCCAATTCATCCTTCAGGGTGCGGCGATTAACTGGCGTCAAAACTCGAACTTTTCCTGCGCGCACGCACAATCGCGGTGCGACGTGAAGTTCACGCGCAACACGAGTGGCAAAGTTCGGATAACGGCTTTGACTGTAGTACAGGTGTTACACCTGTGTAACTACCATTTATCCAAGTGTTTTTTTTTGGGGGGGGGACGCGGCCTGTGGCCGCTGCTACGGGATGCGGGATCGGGGGGAGGATGGAATTATTTTGCGTGCCAACGTATCTGATGCGATAGACACCTCTGGTACCGAGTAATCCGTATGAAATTACGCAAGACACGCGTCAAGCCCATCGGCTTGAAAGACATCACCATCGTCGACGACGTCAAGATGCGCAAGGCGATCACCGCCGCCGCGCTGGGCAACGCCATGGAGTGGTTCGACTTCGGCGTGTATGGCTTCGTCGCCTACGTGCTGGGCAAGGTCTTCTTCCCCGGCGCCAACCCCAGCGTGCAGATGATTGCGGCCCTGGCGACCTTCTCCGTGCCGTTCCTGATCCGCCCCCTGGGCGGGCTGTTCTTCGGCGCGCTGGGGGACAAGTACGGCCGGCAGAAAGTGCTGGCCGCCACCATCGTCATCATGTCCCTGAGCACCTTCGCCATTGGCCTGATTCCCTCCTATGCCTCCATCGGCATCTGGGCGCCGATCCTGCTGTTGCTGGCGAAGATGGCCCAGGGCTTCTCGGTGGGCGGCGAATACACCGGCGCCTCTATTTTCGTCGCCGAATACGCCCCGGACCGCAAGCGCGGCTTCCTCGGCAGTTGGCTGGACTTCGGCTCGATTGCCGGCTTCGTCTTCGGTGCCGGGGTGGTGGTGCTGATCTCCACGGTGATCGGCGAGGACAAGTTCCAGGAATGGGGCTGGCGCCTGCCGTTCTTCCTCGCCCTGCCCCTGGGCATGCTCGGCCTGTACCTGCGCAACGCGCTGGAAGAAACCCCGGCGTTCCAGCAGCACGTGGAAAAGCTTGAACAGGGTGACCGCGAAGGCCTGGCCGGCGGCCCGAAAGTGTCGTTCAAGGAGGTGGCTACCCAGCACTGGCGCAGCCTGGTGACCTGCGTGGGCATGGTGGTGGCGACCAACGTCACCTACTACATGCTGCTCACCTACATGCCCAGCTACCTGTCGCACAACCTGCACTACAGCGAAGACCGCGGGGTGTTGATCATCATCGCCATCATGGTGGGGATGCTGTTCGTGCAGCCGGTGTTCGGCCTGCTGAGCGATAAGGTCGGCCGCCGCCCGTTCATCATCACCGGCAGCGTAGGCCTGTTCGTGCTCGCGATTCCAGCGTTCATGCTGATCACCAGCGGCAGCCTGGGGCTGATCTTCGCCGGCCTGCTGGTCATTGCCGTGCTGCTGAACTTCTTCATCGGCGTCATGGCCTCGACCCTGCCGGCGATGTTCCCCACCCACATCCGCTACAGCGCCCTGGCCAGCGCCTTCAACATCTCGGTGCTGATCGCCGGCCTGACCCCGACCCTGGCCGCCTGGCTGGTGGAAACCACCAGCAACCTGTACATGCCGGCGTACTACCTGATGGTGGTGGCGGTGATCGGCCTGCTCACCGGCCTGTCGATGAAGGAAACCGCCAACAAGCCGCTGCGCGGCGCCGCCCCCGCCGCGTCGGACCTTGCCGAGGCGAAGGAACTGCTGCAGGAGCACCACGACAACATCGAGCAGAAAATCGAGGACATCGACGCGCAGATCGCCGAACTGCAGGCCAAGCGCGAAAACCTGGTGCAACAGCACCCCCGCATCAATTGACCCTTGCGTAGCCGCTGCCGACAGGCTGCGCTGGCCCTCGCCTGCACTGGAGATTTCCAGCGCACTGGAGGGCCAGCGCAGGCTTCGCCAGCGGCTACAGGGCCCGGGCAGGTGCAGTGATGGCGATTTACACCTATGCTCCTGCCAATAACAGCATCACCCCCGTACCCGTTTTGAGTCACTGCCATGAGTCATTTCAAGCGTTCGCTGCGCTGCTGCGCCGGCCTGCTCGTGCTGCTGTTGCCCGCGCTTGCCGTGGCGGCTCGCACGGTGGACCTGTACCTGCCCGAGGCGCCGCCCCTGAGCATGAGCGGCAGCGCCGGCCAGCACGGCATCGTCGGCGAAGCCACGCTGAAGGCCGCCGCCCAGGCCGGCCTCGACCTGCACCTGCTGGTGCTGCCCTGGCCGCGTGCCCAACACGACGTGCGCCAGGGCATCAATCAACTGATCATCCCCCTGTCACGCACCCCGGACCGGGAAAACGACTACACCTGGATCGCGCCGATCATGAGCATGGACCGGGCCTTTTTCAGCCTCGACCGCCGCGTCGAGACGTTTGCCCAGGCCCACCAGGCCTACGCGCGCATCGCCGTGGGCCGCGGCAGCGCCCAGGAGCAGAAACTGCGCGAGGAGGGCTTCAGCGACGAGCAGATCTACCCCCTGCAGATCGGCGAGAACCCTGCGCAACTGCTGCTGATGGGCCGCGTCGACGCCTGGTTCAACGGCGTGCCGGAAACCCGCTACATCTGGCGCGGCGTGTCGGACCGGCCCTTGCAGATGAGCCCGCCGCTGATGCAGTCGGACCTCTACCTTGCCTGCTCCAAACGCTGTGACGAAGCCATGGTGCGCAGCCTGCGCCAGGCCGTCGACAACCTGCGCAGTGACGGCACCCTGCAGCGCATCGCCGACGCCTACCTGAAGGCCGGCCCCCAGGCGGCTGCCGGCACCGCCCCGTAGGCGTTACACTGGGTTTTTGCCAGCGAGGCATTCAACCCATGGACCTGCAGTTTCTGGGCACCTCCTCCGGGGTCCCCACCAAGGCCCGCAACGTCAGCGCCACCGCCGTCATCGAGGCATCGGGCAAGGCCTGGTACCTGGTGGACTGCGGCGAGGGCACCCAGCACCAGCTGTTGCGCACGCCGCTGTCGGTGCGCGACCTGCGCGCCATCTTCATCACCCACGTGCACGGCGACCACTGCTTCGGCCTGCCGGGGCTGCTGGCCAGCGCTGGCATGTCCGGGCGCAGCGAACCGCTGGAGCTGATCCTGCCCGATGCCCTGCAGGCCTGGGTGCTGCAGAGCCTGGCCGTGAGCGACACCCACCTGCCCTACGAGCTGCGCCTGCACGCCCTGGAAACCCTGGGCACGTGGAGTTGCGCCAGCATGAAGGTGAGCACCGTTGAGCTGTCGCACCGGGTGCCCAGCTACGGCTACGTGTTCGACGAGCTGAACCCCGAGCCGTGCCTGGACACCGACCGCCTGCAGGCCGACGGCGTGCCCCGCGGGCCGCTGTGGGGCGAGCTGGCCCGCGGCCACGACGTGACCCATGAAGGCCGGCTGATACGGGCGAGCGACTACCAGCGCCCTTCCCGCCCTGGCCACCGGGTGATCGTCTGCGGCGACAACGACCGCCCCGAGCTGCTGGCCAGCGTCGCCACGGGCGCCAACGTGCTGGTGCACGAGGCTACCTTCACCGAGCCTGTACTGGCAGGCGCCCGCACCAGCTATGGCCACAGCACCGCCGCAGCCGTGGCACGCTTCGCGCAGGCTGCAGGGGTGCCGAACCTGGTGCTGACGCACTTCAGCGCGCGGTACCAGAACAACCCGCAGCGCAGCCCTTGCATTGGCGATGTGCGGGAAGAGGCGGCCGCGCAGTATGGCGGGCGGTTGGTGTTGGCGGGGGACTTGTGCCGGTATCGTTTGGGGCGGGATGGGGGGTTGGTGGAACTTGCGGAGTTATGACTGGGGGGGTGCCGGACGGGGGGGGGGGGGGGGGGGGGGGCGGCACCACCACCCGCACCCGCCCGGGGGAGCCCCGCCCGCGGCCGGCTCCCACTGACACCCCACCCGTAGCAGCGGCCGCAGGCCGCGTCACAGCCAACGCCGGCTTATCCCGCAGTTTCGATGGAAATTCCAGCGCCCGTCGCGAACGTGCAACACGCCAGCACATAGCCCTGCTGACGCTCTTTATCGCTAAGCGCCAACTGGGCGTTGCTACGGTAATCGCCGTCCACCACCTTGATCCTGCACCGGCCGCAAATGCCCGCACGGCATTGGTGCTGGATACTGACGCCTTGCTCCTCAAGCGCTGTAAGGAGGTTCTTGGCCGAGTCTATAACTACTGTGTCGCTGCCGATTTTTACCGCCACGGCGTTCGCGCCACCCTGCGGTTGCGGCGCCTCAGCGGCCGAAAACGCTTCGACGAACAACGTGCAGTGGGGCAGCCGTTGACGCGCCTGCGCCTGGAAAAAATCGGCAAAGGCAAGGCCGCCACAAATCACCACGCTGTCCCATGACGAGCCGCCAAATACCTCCTCGGCGGTGGGCCGACCCGCAGCGAAGCAGGAGTGGCCAGACACCACGGCCTGGCGGGTAAGCCTGACACTCAACTCAAACCACGCCGCGGTCAAACTCAGGGACAGCAACTCCGTCAGGAACGGCAAGCACTCCAGCACCGGCGTCACGATGACCAGCCTCACCTTGGGCACACCGACGCCCGCCAGATGCTGCTTGGCGATATCCCGCACCAACGCAATGGGTACGGTTACACCGATACCCGCTGCCAGCATGAGTACCGTGCTGTTACCGGCAAGTTGCCGTGAGGTTATCTGGCCTGCAACGTCGACCAGGTTGACCAGCGCGCCGGGCTGCAGGCGCCTCACCAAATTATCGGAAACCCCACCGTCGCCCTTGCGCCGCACCGAAATCTCGAACGTATCCGGCGCAGTAGCGCCAGATATCGAATAACAACGGGTGCCACTGTTGCCTTGCACGTCGGGAAAATCAATCATCACGAAACGCCCCGGGTCAAAGGTTTGCTCCGGCTGCGGTTGCATGGCCTTGAAACCAAACGACCAGACATCCACTGACTCTTGCCTGACAAACTCGCACGATAAAAACGCGCCCATAAAGCGTCCAACCTCTCAACTTCATAAATATCAGGAACGGCGTGACGGGTTTATGCGAGGCCAATTCGGGATAACAGGGAATTCACCGAATCGGTATAGACTTCGACCTCGGCAAAACTGGAACTGTCGGCAACTATATCGGCACCCTCTTGCAGGCCGACCATGGCGAACACCCTGCCCCACGCCCCCATTTCATTATCGGCAAACATATGCACTGTTTTACGGATAATGCGCTGCAAGTAATTACGCTCAGCCTTGGTCAGGTCGGAAACAATTTCGATGGCGGCAAAGGAGAACACGCTTGAGTGGCTCCATTCATCTTCCGCATGAGTGCGTGTCACTTCACGACACACGGCCTGGATAGCGTTGTCTTCGGACATTCGCTTGAGGTAGTCGGTAATCATCGTCTCGCTGGCACACGCCATGCCGAAGCGGGTCAGGCGACGCTCCCATTCAGCGCAACAGGAAGAAAGAATCTCGTCTTTCCAGCGCAGCAGGTTGAAGTCGGTAAACTGCAGCACGGGTAGCTGCCGGTGGCAGTAGATGTAGTTGCAGGCGCTGACTGACATCTTGGTGTGCAGGGCTTCGTCCAGCAAAGCCTCGGCGATGGCCGCCTGGAACATCCTGCGGCTATCTCCCGTGAGCGGCGAGACCTTGAGCAGGTCCTCGCATGCCGGGGTGACAATATCGCACTCAATATAAATGGTCTTCAGGTTATAAATGATCCAGGCATAGGAGAGACAGCTTGATTTCACCTGTGGATCGGCGCCGCGCCATGCGTCATGTTGGGAAAATGGCAACAGCGCTTCGCAGAAATCCGGCCGAGTTGAATCAAACAACAAGGCCGAGATATCCAGGGAAGGCTTATTGACTGCAGCCCGGGTGCTCCACAGTTCGGATAGCTTGGCCAGCATCTCCATGACTGGATTGGATTCCCGATACACGTCCGACATTGTGTTCCTCCTGAGCAGCTAGCGTGATAAATCATCTTGATTCTTCTTGTCACCCGGCATCGGGATCCAAGGAAAATGATTATCATGCAAGTTTGTTCAAGCGAATACCCTATCGGGCAAAATCAGAAGTCTCCTACATTCAAACGAAGGCCGACCCGCAATAATCAATTAAATGGGAATAACTCGAAAAGTGGTTCGGCAGACAACATCTTCACCCCCGCAGGAGAAACCTCCAGCAGGCGCTTCTCGCCATGCTTTTTCACCACCGATATATCGAAGCCTTGTTCCAAGGGGAAACGCGCGGTAACGTCGGCCAATATCGTCCTGGCGTCCAGATGTTCGATGTCGACCACGCACCAGCGCTTTTTATCCTTGCACACCACAACCCTGTACATATCCATCTCAACCCCCTGCTACTGTCATTTGCGCAGGCCCACATAGCCTGCCACTCCAATCCTCCACCTGCGCCTGCTCAACCCGGCGCTGCACCAGCCGCTGCCACGACGGCACCAGCGGCAACGCTGCCAGCCCCAGCAGCTCATCGCGGTCCAGGGTGCGTTGGTACAGCACCGCCACCACCCGCGCCAGGCTCCAGTCGGGGTGGGGTCGGGCCTCCAGGGCGAAGCGGTCACCGGCGCGCATTTGCCCACCTTCCAGCACTCGGAAATACCAGCCGGTCATGCCGGTGCCCTGCATGCGCAAGGCCATGTCCGGCACGCCGAAACGGTCGTTGAGCTTCCAGCACGGCTGGCGGGTCTGGCTGACCTCCAGCAGCGTGGTGCCGCAGCGGATGACATCGCCCAGGCAGATGGTTGGCTCGGTCATGCCCACCGTGGCGAGGTTTTCACCGAAGGCGCCGGGCGCGGCCAGCAGCGGGTGCTCGCCAATAAGCTGTTGCCAGCGCGCGTAGTGTTCCCGGGGGTACAGGTGGATGGCCTTGTCCACGCCACCATGAATACGCAGGTCACCCTGCTCATCGCCCGCCAGGCCGAGGGCCGTAGCCGCCAACGCCCCTTCAACGGCCTGCTTGGCGATGGCGCTGCGGGTGCCCCTGCGTGCAAAAGGCACGGCCTTGCCTACAAGCAAGGCGTCCAGTTGGCCCAGGCGCATCAGGCGCCGGCCTGGTCGAGCCAGGCCGCGAACAGGTGCTGGTTCACACGCACCAGGTCGTCCCCCACCATTGCCGCCTGTGCCCGCAACGTGCGCGGGTCGATACCGGCGCCGGCCAGTTCTGCGGCGTGCCCCACCAGCCAGGCCTCCAGCTGCCGTGGATCGGCCTCGGGGTGGAACTGCAGCGCCAGCACCGCATTGCCGACGCTGAACGCCTGGTTTGCGCAGTGCTCGGAACGGGCCAGGTGGGTGGCGCCGGCCGGAATCTGGAATTGGTCGCCGTGCCAGTGCAGCACCGGCCCGGCCCCTTGCAGGGGGGCCAACACCGACTGCCGGCCCGCTTCAGTCAGGGTCACCGGCGCGTAGCCGATTTCCTTGTAGCCCATGGCGCGGACCTCGGCGCCCAGCGCGCGGGCGATCAGCTGCGCGCCCAGGCAGATGCCCAGCAAGGGCTTGCCGCTGGCCAGGCGCTGTTGCACCAGGCGCAGTGCTTGGGCCAGGTAAGGGTACGTGGCCTCGTCGAACGCGCCGAGCGGGCCGCCGAGCATTACCAGCAGGTCGGGCTCGCCGGCATCGAGTTCGGCCAGTGCTGCCAACGGCGCCTCGATGACCCGGAGCTGATAGCCACGCTGTTCCAGCACGGCGCCGTACACGCCAATACCCTCAAACGGCACATGTCTTACTAACCAAGCGCTTTTCATATTTGTACCAATACAATATAGTGAATGTATGAATACATTATTGGCTTCAGGCACCACCGCTGTCGAGATCGCTGAATCGATTGAGCGGGCAATCCGTGCCCACGAAATTGTTACCGGGCAACTGCTTCCAGCCGTGCGCCAGCTCGCCAGCCAGCTGCAGGTCAGCCCCAACACTGTGGCGGCGGCCTACAAGCACCTGCGCGATGCCGGCTGGGTGGACACCGACGGGCGCCGCGGCACCCGCGTCGCCGAGCGCGTGGCGCCAGCCGTGGCGCGGCATGCCCTGCCCGCGCATTTGCGTGACGTGGCCAGCGGCAACGTCGACCCCAGGTTGCTGCCGCGGCTGCAAGGTGACTGGCTGAACCAGTTGCCCGCCGACACGGGTCATGACTTGCAGAGCGACCATCCGGCGCTGCTGACCACGGCCGCGCAATGGCTGCGCGACCAGCAGTTGCCCACCGAGCATATCGGCGTGTTCCACGGTGCCATGGACGCCATGGAAAAAGCCCTGCGCGCGCACTGTCGGCCGGGCAACCGGGTGCTGGTGGAAGATCCCTGCTGGCCGCCGGTGCTGGCGTTGCTGGCGAGCCTGCGGCTCAAGGCCGTGCCGTTGGCCGGCGACGTGCACGGCGCCTGCCCCCCTGCCGGGTTGGGCGATGTGGCCGCTGTCATCCTCACGCCTCGGGCGCACAACCCCACGGGGCGCTCGTTTTCACCCGCCCGTTGGCGCGAATGGGCGGCCGCGTTGCAAGGCAGCCCCGAGACGCTGCTGATCCTCGACGACCACTGGGGGCCCTTGAGCCAAGGCGGGCCCGCGCAGCTTGCGCCCCTGCCCGCGCGCTGGCTGCACATCACCTCGGTGAGCAAATTCCTCGGTCCCGATTTGCGCCTGTCGGTGGTGGCGGCAAACGGGGCGTTGCTGGCCGACATGCAGCGCTTGCAGGCGGTGGCGTCGCGCTGGGTGAGCCACCTTTTGCAGCGGCTGGCCGCCGGGTTGTGGCAGCAGGTGGTGGCCGATGGGCAACTGGCGCGCGCCGCCGACAGCTACGCGCAGCGGCGCCTGGCATTGATTCGCGCGCTGAACGCCGAAGGCGTGCGCTGCGAGGGGCCGGGCGAAGGGTTGCATGTGTGGATTGCCGTGGCCGATGAGACCACGGCGGTGCAGGCGCTGGCGTCGTATGGGTGGGCGGTGCAGGCTGGCAAGCCGTTTCACTTGGGGGATGGCGCGGCGATTCGGGTGAGCGTGGCGAATATAGGTATGGAGGATGTGCCGGGGTTGGCGAGGGATGTGGGGGCGGGGTTGAGGGTGAGTTATAAGCCGGTGTATTGACATCTCGTATTCCCATAACACACCGCTACCTCTAGGGCGGACCAGTGGGGGTGTGTAAGATTTGCATTGTCACACACAAAAGACCAAAATAAAGACCTTAATTGAGGGCTTAAATTATGCAAAGCGTTCTCGCCGAAATGGCCGTCAGCGTCTCCGAGCTGAAGAAGAATCCAACAGCTGTCATGAACAGTGCTGAAGGTCAGCCGATTGCGGTACTCAACCACAATCGAGTGATGGGGTACATGGTGCCGGCTGAGGTTTTTGAAGCCATGATGGAACGTCTGGATGATCTGGACCTTGTCGAAATTGCCAAATCCCGTCAACACGAAAAGGGCATCCCGGTAGACCTGGATGACTTATAGGCTTGAGTTCGTCCCAGCAGCCTTCAAGGAATGGGAAAAGCTGGGCCATACACTGCGAGAACAGTTGAAGAAAAAGCTGCGTCAGCGGCTGGAGGCCCCAAGAGTCGCTGGCGATGCATTGGCCGGGATGCCGGATCACTACAAAATCAAGTTGAAGAGCGCAGGCTATCGCCTCGTTTACCGGGTTGAAGATGACCGAGTAGTGGTGACAATTGTGGCAATTGGAAAGCGATCACGTAGTGAGGTTTACGACGCTGCAAAGTTGCGGTAAAGGCCCTTTTAATCCGTCTTCGGAAATGTCCTAGGAAATTTCACACAAGATCTGAGATAATCCCCTTACACACAGAAAATAATGACGAAATGTTTCTATCATCGTCGTTCGTGATTTTCGCTTGCACTGACTTTTTGACGAGGCTAATCTCCGTCCGCCGCTGCTCATCAGTGGCCGGATTTAGCAGTCCGAATCTTCGTCAGGCGCATGCACCTTCGTAGCCGTTGCAGGATGGTGAACCATCTTCAATGTTGTTTATGGCGGGTGTGCGTGGGGCATCTTCGGATGCGCCGGGTACCTGACGGACCGGTCTGCTAACCCACGTACAACCGCCACCTCTTCGTTTAGCAGCGAGTCTTGGCGGTTTCATCTGAACCGTCAGGAGCATCACCATGGTCAAGCCGACCCCCGACCCACCCGATATTCCTTTCAATGGCATCGACATGGACCTCAAGGACCTGCTCAGCCTGGCGCTGCTGCAAGGCCTGCCTGCCAACCTGCCACGCATCCCCCATTATTTGCACGCGCTCAAACGCACCCTTGACCGCGCCAATCAGTCGCTGGACCTGTTGGAGCAGCGCCTGCCGATCGTCGATGCCGTCGTGGCCGAGGAACCCTTCATCCAGGAAGCGTTGGACGCCGTGCGCGGCCAATTGCTGTTGAGCCACGTGCTGATCGATTCCACCCTGAACCACTGCGCAGGAGCGCCCAACCCATGACCGATTCACTCACCACTCACCACGCCTTTGGCCCTTGCGCAGGCGATTTGCCAATTTTGGCGGTGCGCGACGGCATGCCCGTAACCGAGGCACTGACCCAGGCGTGCGAATACCTGAAAGGCGTGAGCGCGGGCGCAGCGGAATTGGTGGAAAACGGCCCGCCGCACCTGCGCGCGTTGGCGCGCCATGTGGAGCACGCCAGCGAGATCGCCCGGGCGTTGGTGGAGGCGTCGGTGGCGGGGTTGGCAAGGGCGAGCGCGGAACCCGCGTAGCAGCGGCCACAGGCCGCGTCCGAATGCGCTGCGTGTCTTCCGGAATAACGCGGCGTGGCCGGACGCCGCCTGCGGCCGCTGCTACGCGAAATAATGCGCGCGCAACACCGCGTAGCAGCGGCCGCAGGCCGCGTCCGAATGCGCCGCGTATTTTCAGGCACAGCGCGGCGTGGCCGGACGCGGCCTTTGGCCGCTGCTACGGGAGGGGGGTCAGCAGGCGTTCCATCAGGCCGCGCAGTTGCTCGCGCTCTTCGCTGCTCAGGTGCTGGGTGAGCACCTGTTCGACGTTGGCGACCCGCGGCTTGAGTTCGCCCAGCTGCGCCCGGCCGGGCGCGGTCAGGTAGAGGGTGTTGCGGCGCTTGTCCTGAGGGTCGCCCACCCGCTCAAGCACGCCGTTGCGCACCATGCGCGCCACCAGTTCGGCGATGGTGGAGCGGTCCAGGTCGAGCTCGTCGCCCAGCTCGCGCTGGCTGATGCCGGGGCGTTGCTCCAGCACCAGCAGCACCGCGTACTGCACGCTGGTGACTTCCGTGGACACTTCGCGCTGCCAGATGGCGACGTGGCGTTGTTGCGCCCGGCGTATCAGGCTGCCGGTGTGCACGAGAATGCGAGGGTGAGCGTCAAGCGGCACAGTGGACTGCCTTCTATTGCGGAACAAGAATCGGCTGCAAGAATGCCTCCAGTTCACCGTGGCCGTCCAGTGGCAGCACATGGGCGATGTACTGGTCAGGCCGCACCAGCACCAGCGCGCCGTGCACCGGGTCGATGCCGCGCAGGGCGAAAATGTCGGCCGCCGGGTCGACGACGAAGGCCTTCTCGTAGTCGATCAACCCGAAGCAACCCTTGCGCGGCAGCAGTAGGGCCGGCAGCTGTTCGACGGGCAGCGCCTGGCGGTACACGGCACGCACATCCAGCACGCTGTCCAGGTCAGCACCGGCCGGGGTGAAACGCCGCACCGGCGAGCCAGGGTCATTGAGCAGGTACTCGCACAGCCCCACCAGCGCCTGCCCCGAAGCATCGGCGAAGGCATACAGCCGCCAGCGCCCGTCTGCCTCTGCAGCGTGCCCCAGTTGCATAGGCCGGGCATCCGCCAGGCGAAGCACCGGCGCAGAATGGAACCGCGCGCCGATTGGCAAGCCACTGGCCAGGGCCTGCCAGGTGCCCTGCCCGGTCAATGGCCCCGGCCGATAGCGGGTGGCAACGCCGGCGGTGTAGCGGCCGGCCTGGACGAAATAGGCCTGCAGCTCGCTGGGATCGACGCCGCCAGCGGCCGGGTTCAGTGGGTCCTTGGGCGGCGCCCCTATCATCGCCGACCACTCCTTGTCGAAGTTGATCAGCTCCTGGGCCACCGGCTGGCGCTCTTGCGAATAACTGGCCAACAGCGACGCCGGGCTACGCCCCTGCAACACCGCCGCCAGCTTCCAGCCCAGGTTGAAGGCGTCCTGCATGGACACGTTCATGCCCTGCCCGGCCTTGGCGCTGTGGGTATGGCAGGCATCGCCGGCGATGAACACCCGCGGCTCGCGCACTCGCCCGGCGGCGTCCACGCTGTCGTCGAAACGGTCGGTAAGGCGTTGGCCCACCTCGTACACCGACGACCACACCACGCTTTTCACCTCCAGCACATACGGCTGCAGGATGCGCTGCGCGGTAGCAATCAACGCCTCCACCGCCGTGGCGCGAATGGCCGCGCGGTTGCCCTCGGTGACCTCGCCCAGGTCCACGTACAGGCGCACCAGGTGCCCGCCTTCGCGCGGAATGAGGATCATGTTGCCCGCCGCCGACTGCACCGCGGCCTTCAGGCGCACGTCAGGAAAATCCGTCACTGCCAGCACGTCCATCACGCCCCAGGCGTGGTTGGCGGCATCGCCGCGCAGCTGTTGGCCGATGGCCGCGCGCACCTGGCTGCGGGCACCGTCGCAACCCACCAGGTAGCGGGCGCGCACCTGCACCTCAGGCCCACCGTCGGTGCGCTGCAAGGTGGCTTGCACCGGGTGGCTGGGATGCTCATCGCGGGTGAGGTGCGCCAGCGCCAGGTTGTAGTCCGGCGCCAGACGCTGGGGGCCCTTGAGCATGCTGTCCAGCAGGTAATCCTGGATACGTGCCTGGTTGACGATGACGTGGGGGAATTCCGACAGCCCGTCCTCGGTGTCCTGCACCCGGCCGGTGCGCTCGATGCGCTGGCGGTCGGCCGCAGCCGGGCGCCAGAACGCCGTTTCATTGACCCAGTAGGCCTCGCGCAGCAGCGGCTCGGCCAGGCCAAACGCCTGGAACATCTCGACGCTGCGGCAGGCGATGCCGTCGGCCTGGCCCAGTTGCAGGCGACCGGCGCGGCGCTCGACCACGCGGGTGACGATGCCGGGAAACCGGGCCAGTTGGGCCGCCAGCACCAGCCCGGCGGGGCCGCTGCCGACGATCAGTACATCGACCGCTTCGGGCAGCGCGGTGGTATCGCCGCAGGCGGCGGGATGAAGGTCCGGGTCACCGGGCTGGAAGCCGTTGAGGTGGAATTGCATGGGGCGTTGTCCTTGTTGTTATTGAAGGGATGCGACGCGCCATTACGATATGCTCAGTATACGAACTATTTCAAGTGTTGTGTTTTTTTGAGTTGGGCGGGACGCGGCCTGGGGGCCGCTGCTACGGGTTCTTGCAACAACATGACAAACAATAACGAATGTCATTTGTATCTACGTATTGTTATCATTTCGATACAATCTACGGCACGGACGCCGACCCTCCCAGACTCCCTGTCGAGACCCCGATCCATGCGTCGTACCCTGCTCCCCCTTTGCGTGCTGCACGTGCTCGCCCCTGCTGCGTGGGCGGAAGAAACCCGCGCTGAAAACGGCCAGCTGGAACTCCAGGCCACCGCCATCACCGGCATCGCCGACGCCGAAAGCGCCCAGGGCCCGGTCACCGGTTACCTGGCGACCCGCTCGGCCAGCGCCACGCGCACCGACACCGCTATCCATGACACCCCGCAGTCGATCAGCGTGGTGACCCGCGACGTGGTCGACGACATCGGCGCCACCCGCCTGCAGGACGCCCTCGACTACGCCGGCGGCGTGGGCCGCGCCAACAACTTCGGCGGCCAGGGGCTGACCACCTTCACCGTGCGTGGCTTCACCACGGGCGAGTTCTACCGCAACGGTTTCCCCGTCAACCGCGGCTACCCGAACATGCCCGACGCCAACACCATCGAGCGCCTGGAGGTGCTGCGCGGCCCGGCCACGACCCTGTACGGCCGTGGCGACCCCGGCGGCACGTTCAACGTGGTGTCCAAGCAGCCGCTGGCCGCGCCCGCCGTGACCCTGGGCAGCCAGGTCGACAGCCAGGGCATGCGCCGCGGCACCCTGGACGCCAGCGGCCCCTTGGACGAACAAGGCCGCCTGGCCTACCGCCTGAACGTGGTGGGCGAAGGTGGCGACACTTTCCGCGACCACGTGCAGACCGAGCGCTACGGCGTTGCGCCAGTGCTGAGCTGGCAGGTCAGCGACGACACCAAGGTGGTGTTCGAAGGCGATTTCATGCGCAACAACCATCCGCTGGACCGCGGCGTGACCCGTTACCCTGGGCAGCTCGGCACGGCTTCGCGCTCGACCTTCTTCGGCGAGAAAGACGCCGGCAAGCTGCACAACGACAACAACATGGCCCAGCTGCGCTTCGAGCATTTCCTCAATGACAACTGGACCCTGGGCGGCGGCTTCCAGTGGCTGGACGGCACCCTGGCCGGCAACGCCGTGGAGGCCAACGGCATCGGCGCCGACGGCCGCACCCTGGGCCGCAACTTCAATTACCGCAAGCTGGAATGGACCGACAAGGACAGCCAGCTGAACCTCTCCGGCCATTTCGCCACCGGCGGCCTGGAGCACACGCTGCTGACCGGCATCGAGGTCGAAACCTACGACTACAAGTCGATCATCCAGCGCTCCAGCGGCGCGGTCGGCGCCTACCCCATCGACCTCTTCGACCCGGCGTACGGCCAGCCGCGCCCGGCCCTCACGCGCACCCCCACCCACGACAAGGAAAACCTCAAGACCTACGCCGCCTTCGTCCAGGACCAGGTGGCGCTGACCGAGCGCCTGAAAGTGCTGGCCGGCGCGCGCTTCGAGCGTTTCGAGCATGACTACGAAACCTACGTGGCCGGCGGCCGCAACTGGACCGCCGCCGACAACGCGGTCACCCCGCGCGTGGGAGTGATCTACGACCTGACCGACAGCCTGGCGGTGTATGCCGACGCCGCCCGCTCGTTCAAGCCCAACACCGGCGCCAGCCGCCCCGCCAGCGGCAGCACCAGCGGCAGCACCAGCAGTGCAGGCTTTGCCCCGGAGAAAGGCAAGTCGGTGGAACTGGGGGTGAAGTGGCAATCCCTCGACCGCCCGCTCAGCGTCGACGCCGCCGTCTACCAGATCGACAAGCGCAACGTGCTGACCACCGACCCGGTGGACAGCAGCTACAGCGTCGCCGCCGGCCAGGTGCGCAGCCGTGGCCTGGACATCAACGTGGCGGGCAACCTTACCCCCGAGTGGCGGGTGACCGGCGGCTACGCCTACGTCGATGCCGAGGTGACCAAGGACAACACCCTGCGTGCGGGCACCCGCCTGGCCAACATCCCGCGCAACAGCCTGAGCCTGCTCAACGTCTACGAGTTCCAGGACGGCAGCCTCAAGGGCCTGGGCCTGGGCGCCGGCGGCCGCTACGTGGCCGAGCGCGCCGGGCAGACCGCCAACACCGCGTTCGCCATGGCCGGCTACAGCGTGTTCGACCTGCTGGGCTACTACAAGGTCAACGAACACGTGCGGCTGAACCTGGACGTGAAGAACCTGTTCAACCGCTACTACGAAGAAGGCGCGTTCGGCAACGTATACGCCTACCCCGGCGCGCCGCGGACGGTGCAGGTGGGGATTGCGTACAGCCTGTAGTGCGAGACAGGCAACGCGGCTTGTAGCCGCTGCCGAAGGCTGCGCTGGCCCTTGTCCACACTGGAAATCTTCAGCGCACTCAGGGGCCAGCGCAGCCTGTCGGCAGCGGCTACGCGAAATCCGGCGCACACCGCACCTATTCAGCTGGCACGCTCAGGAACAACGCCGAGGTCCTGTACGCCTACCCCGGGGGTTGCGTACAGCCTGTAGTGCGAGACAGGCAACGCGGTTTGTAGCCGCTGCCGAAGGCTGCGCTGGCCCTTGTCCACACTGGAAATCTTCAGCGCACTCAGGGGCCAGCGCGGCCTATCGGCAGCGGCTACGCGAAATCCGGCGCACACCGCACCTATTCAGCTGGCACGCTCAGGAACAGCGCCGAGGTCCACACCCTTGATTGGTCGCGCTGGCGCGCGCAGATGAACAACGGATGCTCACGGGTGGGCGCCAGGCCCAGCTCGCCCAAGGCGATGCGGCCCTGCAGTTCGCGCGGCAGCGCTGCCTGGGTCATGCGTTCCAGCGACACCTGCAACTCGGCGCCCGGCAGGCGCTGGATGTGCTCGCCGGCGGCCAGCAGCGCATCACCGCTCAGGTCGATGTCCACCCCTGGGGCATGCACGAACGGTTGTGGCTGTGACGGGTCGCCGACCTTGACGTAGTTGTCGATGCGGCTGCGCACCTGAATGCGCGCGCCCGCCAGTTGCGACAGCTCCAGCTCGATGCTGTCGGTGTCGCCATTGGTGTCGGTGCGGAACGCCAGCCGCGTGGCGTCCTGGCGCCAGACCGTCTGTTCGGGGTGGTCCAGGCCCTGGGTGGTGAAGCCCTTGATGACCGCGCCGGTGATCTGGATTTCACCGGTCCAGTAGGCACCGCGGTAACGGTCCTTGATGCGCGCGCCGCCCAGGCGCAGGCGGATGCGCTGGCTGGACAGGCCCAGTTCCTGGTGCAGGTTGCGCGACCAGATCAGTTGCTCGCCGTCGAACAGATCCACCTGCTCCCAGCCGCTGTCGCCCAGCAGGCGGTAGTCGAGGGTGGCGCTGGCCGGCGCGCTGCACACCTCGCCCATCAAATGCTCGCCCAGGCGCAGGCTGGCGAACGTGCGCTCGCCGGTGGTGGCGAAGGTGCGGCGTGCGCGCAAGGCCTTGCCGACGCTGGCGCGGTCGAAGCCGCTGGCCAGCACGCCGGTGAGCCCGCCGCGCGAGCCGAACACCGCCGTCGCCGGCACGCCACCGCCGCAGCGGCCTTGGTGTTCGTCGCTGTTGGCGGCGGCGCCGACGCGGTAGCCGCGCTGCAGCGCCTCGGCATACACCCAGTGGAACTGGCCCCAGGCCGAGCCCACTTCAATCAGGCGTTCAAGCTCAGGGTGGTGCCAGTCCAGGTTGCAGCGGCGGCCACCCACGTGGGGCATCATCAGGTGGCCTTCAGGGTCCTTGGCGTAGGCAGCGTACAGCTCGTCCACCGGCCAGGCGCCGGGCTTGATGGTGCCGGCGGTGAACTCGTTCCACTCGAAGGAGCGCACCAGGCGGCCCTGGTTGTCGAACGGGAACTCGGGCTTGCGGTCGTGCAGGAATACCACGTTGCGGTCACCACCGGCGCAGGAGTTGCCGCACCATTCGGTGCCCGGGTAGCAGACGAAGCGGCCCGGTTCGTTGAGCTCGCTGATCAGCGCCACGGCCTGGTCCCAGCGCTGCTCGGTGATGTTGAAGTCATTGGCGGTGTAGCCCAGCACGTCCAGGCCGGCAACGTCGCGGCCGTAGCTGAGGTTGTACAGCGTGTCGTTGGTGCCCACGGTGTCATCGGAATGCACGTGCAGGTCGGCGTACAGCGGGCGCAGGCCGGCGCCGGCGGCATCCACCGTGACGAACGCCACGCTGGGCGCCACGCCGGGGTGGTTGACGCGCGCACGCAGCTGCCATTCGCCCAGCCCCTGCAACTGCAGCGCGGCCAGGCGCACCACCGCCCAACCCTGCTCGGCCAGCACAAAAGGTTCCTCGCGGCTTGCGCCCTCAGGCCCTACCAGGCTCAGCACGCCGGCCAGCGGCAGCTGCCCGCAGGTGTTGCCCCAGGCGTCATCGGCGCGCACCAGCACGTCGAAGGCCTCGCCCGCACTGATCAAGCGTGGCGCGATCACCTGCAGGTGGCTGGCCGGCCCCGGCACGATGTCCAGCAGCAGGTCGCCCGGCACCTCGGCAAATTTCGAGCTGCCCAGCGGGTCGATGAACAGGCGCATCTGGAAGCCTTTTTCGACGAAGCTCTGCACCCGCGTGCCGGCGCCGCCCTGGCGACGGTCGCCCAGGCGGATGACGATGCGGTCGCCGGGGTTCAGGTAGCCGTCGACGATGTCGATGATCAGCGCCTTCTGGAACGGCCGCTCGTGGCCCTTCTGGTCGAAGCGCGCCTTCAGGTGCTGCACCGTGGCCTGGCTCTGGCCCGGCACCAGCTCACCGGCCTGGTATTCGGCGCTGACGTAGTTGGCGCCCGCCGGGTTGCTGGTCTGGAACAGCGCCCAGTCGGAGTAGAACTTGAACGCCAGCTTCAGCCAGGCGCCGTCGGCCAGGCCACTGCCGCCCACTTCGTACACCAGGGTGATCTCGTCCCATTGGCCGGCCACCAGGGTGTGGCGGTCGCAGCTGATGGCGCCCAGGAATGGCCGCGCCTTGTTGCGCTCATAAAGCCCCTGGGGGGCAATGTAATGACCGGCTTCGCGCGGATCGAAAGTAGTGCTCACGTGACACCTCTTGCAGTGATCAATTCGGGAAAAGCAGGCCGGTCAGTTGACGCGCCAGGCCTGGTAGTGACGTTCGATGCGGCGGAACACCAGGCTCTCCATCAGCCAGGCCAGCAGGCCGATCAGCACGATGCCCAGCAGCACCTGGCTGCTGTTGCCGATCTGCCCGCCCATGGACACCATCCAGCCGATGCCCTGGGAGGCGCCGATCATTTCCGCCGCCACCAGCGCCCGCCAGCCCTGGCTGAAGCCGATGCGCAGCGCCGCGGTGAGAAACGGCAGCGACGCCGGCAGGTACACATGGGCCAGCAGCTGCCAGCGACTGGCGCCCAGGGTGCGAGCGGCGCGCACTTCGCCGCCGCGAATGCCTTGCACGCCTTCCTGGAGCGTCACGGCCATGGGGAACACGGCGGCGATGAAGATCACCAGCACGATGGAGAAGAATCCCAGGCCGAAAATGATCAGGATCAGCGGCGCCCAGGCGATGGGCGGAATAGCCATGAACAGGCTGTTGAGCGGCGCGACAAAGTCGCGAAAATGCCGCGACAGGCCTGCCGCGCTGCCCAGCAGCACCGCCACCAGCACCGCGGCGCAGAAGCCGGCCAGTTCTTCCAGCAGGCTGGCGCGCAGTTGCACCAGCAGCGAGCCGTCGGCCAGCCAGCGCGTGGCCTCGTGGGCCACCACCCACGGCTGCGGCAGCACGTAGCTGGGAAAACGGCTGGCAAGGGCAATCCACACCAGCGGCAGGAACGGCAGCGAGGCCCAGCCCCAATTTGGTTTCGGTAAGGTCATGAGCGGCTCAGTGCGAAGCTTTTTCCAGGTACGAGGTGTCCACCAGCTGCGCCGGGGTCATGTCGACATCCATGAAGCCCAGGGCCTTGGAGTCGTTCATCAGGCGCTGGATGAACGCCAGGTCGGTGGGTTTCAACTCCGCCGACCAGCCCAGGCGGGTGCGCGCCCGGGCGACGATCTGCTCGGGGCTGATGGTGGTGCCGTCGGCGCCTTGCACCGGCTCCAGGCGGAAGGCGTCGGCGATGATGCGGTTGGCCTCGGCCGGGTGGTCATTGAGGAACGCCACGGCCTTGCGGTGCGCGCGCAGCAGCTTGACCACGTCGTCGGGGCGTTCCTGCAGGGTTTTCGGCAAGGCGATGACCACGTACCAGGGGTACTGCGGCAGCGCCTGGTTGACGTCGAACAGCACCCGCGCGGTGCCGCGCAGCTCGGCCTGGCTGACGAAGGGTTCCCAGGCGAAGGCAGCGTCGACGATGCCGCGCTCAAGGGCGGCGTTCATGTTGCCCGGCGGCATGTCGATGATGTTCAGGTCGTGGTCCGGGTCCAGGCCGGCCTTGTCCTTGAGCACGTAGCCGCGCAGCAGCACGTCCATGCCGCTGCCCTTCTTCACCCCCGCCAACTTCTTGCCCGCAAGGTCCTGCAGGCTGGCGATCGGGCTTTTGTCACCCACCAGCACGGCCGCCTGGCCGTAATTGACCTTGGCCAGAATGGTGCTTTTCAGGCCGCGCGAGTACCACTGGTACACCGGCGGCGTGCCCACGTAGGCCACGTCCAGCTCGCCGGCAGCCAGCGCCTGCTGGATCACCGGGCCGTCGCCCAGGGCCTTGAGGTCGACGTCCAGGCCTTCCTGTTTGTAGAAGCCTTGCTTGTCGGCGATCAGCGCCGGGGCGTTGGCCATGGCGAACACGTAGCCGATGCGCAGCGGTTTGTCGGCGGCGAAGGCGCTGGTGGCCAGGGCCGACAGCGAAGCGGCCAGCAGAAGGGTTCTGATCATGCGGGGGTCTCGGGCAAGGGAGGGGCGGGAATGGCACTGGGGGACTGCGCCATGACCTGGGAGATGCGCTCCATCAGCTCATTGCGGTAGTCGAGGAAGGCCGGCAGGCGGCGGGTCACCCGGTTGCTGCGCGGGCGCGGCAGGTCGATGGCCAGCTCGCTGTGAATGCCGCCGGGGGCGATGTTCAGCACAATCACCCGGTCGGCGAGGAACACCGCCTCGTCAATGTCGTGGGTGATGAACAGCACGGTCTGGCCCAGCTCGGCCCACAGGCGCAGGGTTTCTTCGTTCATGGTGTTGCGGCTGATGGCGTCCAGCGCCGCGAACGGCTCGTCCATCAACAGCACCCCTGGCTCCAGCGCCAGGGTGCGGGCCAGGGACACCCGCTGCTGCATGCCGCCGGACAGCTGGTGCGCCAGGCGCTGGGCGGCGTGTTCCAGGCCCACCAGGCGCAGGTAGCCCAGGGCCTTGTGGCGCTGCTCGGCTTCGCTGCCCTGCCCGGCCATGCGCAGGCCGAAGCGCACGTTCTCCAACGCCGTGAGCCAGGGGAACAACTGCGGCGCCTGGAACACGTAGCCCAGCTCGGCCAGCTCGGGCTTCACCGGCTTGCCGTTGATGTGGATCTGCCCGGCGGACGGCGCCTGGAAGCCGGCCAGCAGGTTGAGCAAGGTGGTCTTGCCGCACCCCGATGGCCCGAGGATAGCGACGAACTCACCCGGCCGCGCGCTCAGGCTGAAATCCTGGAACACCGTGTGGCCGTTGGCGTAGCTGAAGCGGATGGCGTCCACGCTGAGCGCGTTGGCGCCAGGCGGCGAAACAAAGGGAGTCAGGGGCATGGCAAGCGCAGTCAGGTGGTTTACAATGGATTGCCTGACATAATACGTATTAATACAAGTTAGACCAAGATTGTATTTTCATAACCTTAGAAGCAACGGAAGCCCAGCCGTGTCCATCCTTCGTGACAGCACCACCTCGCTCTACGAGCAAATTGCCCAGCAACTGCTGGACGAAATCCAGCGCGGGGCCTTCGAGCCCAGCGGCAAGCTGCCCTCGGAAGCCGAACTGGGCCAGCGTTTTGGCGTGAGCCGGGTGACCGTGCGGCTGGCCGTGGGCAAGCTGTGCGACGACGGCGTGGTGGAGCGCAAACAGGGCAAGGGCACCTTTGCCGCCGCCAAGCAGGTGCGCCACGGCCTGGATGCCCTGCGCAGCTTCCACGAAGCCTTGTTGTTGCAGGGCCTGCAGCCCAGCATGCGGGTGATCGGCCAGCAACTGGTGCCCACCCCGGACGCCCTGCGCCAGCTATTCGAAGGCGCCGCGCAATGCCTGTGCGTGGAGCGCCTGCATTATGTCGACGGCGAACCCATCGCCCTGGGCCGCAGCTACCTGCCGGCGCAGCTGGCCAGCGTGGTATGGGAAGAGGTGGAGCAGCAGCCGATCTACTCGGTGCTGCACACCGTCACCGGCAGCGCCGTGGCCCGCGCCGACATGGCCATCCGCGCCCAGCAGGCCGACAAGGCCCTGGCCAGTGCGCTGGGGGTGAAGCGCGGGGCAGCGTTGCTGGTGATGGAGCGCACCTCGTGGTTCGCCAATGACCGCTGTTGCGACCGGACCACCTTCCACATCCGGCCGGAGCGCTATTCGTTCGTGCTGAGCGGGGTGTTTGCCTCGAAGGCGTAGCCGCTGCGGCCAGGTGGGGTCAGGGCCGACGGGGCAAGCCCGCTATGCAGGCCTCCACCAAAGCGCGTGAAATTTCGCTACTGTGCTCAACCATGCGTGCCAAGGCACGCAGTCCCGGTGGGGCGTTCTCCACCAGTTCTGCAGCACCGGCACTCACTCCTTTCAGGTACTCACAGGCCTGGATAAGCGTCTCATCTGCTGGCATTCCGGCGCGAACGGCCAACAACGGGGTATCACCCTGACAGGGGCTGAAGGGCTGAAATGCCGTCAGCCAATCGGAGGCAGCCAGCGGCTCGCTTGGCTCAGGTGGGTGGGGAGTGGATTCGATCATGGCAAAGCTCCTTTTACCTTGAAGCTGCCACGTTCGTTTCCAGGCGAAGGGGTGGCAGCTGTACGCAGGCTGGAAAACCGAGGCAAAAGGATCCCGGCAGGCCGAGGCCTCCCACGCACAGCCACCATAAAGGGAAAACGCTGTGGCACCTTTCGCTGTTCAGGCTTCCAGGCCTGGCCGCTGATAAGCAGCGGCGACGGGAAATTACCCCCCAACAGAGGCTCACAGCAAGCGCCATTTTGTAACGTGTAAGGCGATTATCTCCGAAGTTGTAGGGCATTTCCTATTGAATTCGTAAACGGATAATTCCATCTTCATGCGGCCCATGAGCCGAACAGACCAAGACTTTTTACAACGCAGCGGGGGAAGCCAATGCCCATTGAGAAAGGCGAGCGCTTCGCCAATCAGGATATTTTCGTCGACTATCCCTTCGAGTCATTAGCAACGCGCCGAACCCGGCACACCGCGTGGGGCGGACGCCGCCTGCGGCAGCGGCTACGCGGGTTCGGTGTAGCCGCTGCCGAAGGCTGCGCTGGCCCTTTTCCACGCCGGAAATCTTCAGTGCACGCCGGGAGGCAATCGCGCCAGGCACCCGTAGCAGCGGCCAAAGGCGGCGTCCGAACACACTCACGTCCGCGCCATAGCCGGACGCAGCCTGGCGGCAGCTGCTACGTGTTGCGCGCTGGCAGCCAATATTGCTTCACCGCGCCTTGAGCGCCCTGCGCCGGGTCGCTGTCGGGGAACGGCAAGCCGTCGATGCGCGCCTGTTGCGCCGCCGTGGGCGCCGCCCGGCAGATGTCGGCGTGCTGCCCCGGCGGGTAGGCGCCCACCACCAGGAAGTCGTCGCTGGAACCCAGGTTGCAATGGCCGGTGCCGGCCGGCAACAGCAGCACATCGCCGGCGCTCACCTGCACCACATGCCTATCCGGCCCACCCAGCATCAGCCGTGCGTTGCCGCTGGCGACGCCCAGTACTTCGTGGCCTTCGGTGTGGTAGTGGTGGTAGTCGAACACCCCGTAGCGCCATTGTGGCGGCCAGCCGTTGGCGGCGAAGGTGCGCTCGAACAGCGCCGCCGGGTCGCTGCCGTGCACGGCGATGGCCTGGGGGTAGACCAGCACCGGCAGGCGCGGGTTGTTGGGCACCCAGCCGTTGCGCTGCAGGCGCAGGGCCTGCACCGCCTGCGGCGCAGCGACGGTGAGGCTGTTCCAGCTGCCAACCAGCGCCAGGGCGGCCAGTTGGCTGAAATGACGACGCAACATGGGGGCCTCCGGAGTCCATTTGAAACCGGTTTCAGCGTAGCACAGACTGCCAGGCGAAAAAAAAGGGCGACCGCTGGCCGCCCTCCTCTTCCCTCACTCGCTGGCCAGCGTGGCCAGCGCCGTGCGCTTGCGCACGAAGGGATAGGCAACCGCCAATATCACGAACCACAACGGCGCGAAGCACAGCGCCTGGCGGGTGTCGTCCTTGAGCGTCAGCAGGCACAGCACGCCGGCGAAGAACGCCAGGGTCACCCAGCACATCAGGCGGCCGCCGGGCATGCGGTAGTTGGACGCTGCGTGCAGCTGCGGGCGCTGCTTGCGGTAGGCCAGGTACGACACCAGGATGATGGTCCAGACGAACATGAACAGCAGCGCCGACAAGGTGGTGACCAGGGTGAACGCCTGCATCAGGTCGGGCACCAGGTAGATCACCACCACGCCCAGCAGCAGGCAGGCGCAGGAGAACAGCAGGCCGTTGGCCGGCACGCCGCTGCGGGCCAGGCGCTGGAACGAGCGCGGGGCGTGGCCTTCGCCGGCGAGGCCGAAGAGCATGCGGCTGGTGGAGAAGATACCGCTGTTGGCCGACGACGCCGCCGAGGACAGCACCACCAGGTTGATGCAGGCGGCCGCAGCCGGGAAGCCGGCAATCAGGAACAGCTCCACGAACGGGCTCTTGTCGGCCACCACTTCGCGCCACGGGGTGACGGCCATGATGGTGATCAGCGCCAGCACGTAGAACAGGATGATGCGCACCGGAATCGAGTTGATCGCCCGTGGCAGCGTGCGGTGCGGGTCCTTGGTCTCGGCCGCTGCGGTGCCTACCAGCTCGATGCCGACGAAGGCGAAGATCGAGATCTGGAAGCCGGCGAAGAAGCCCATCCAGCCGTGGGGCAGCAGGCCGCCGTCATTCCACAGGTTGGCCAGGCTCGGGCCGTGCCCCGCCACCGCCGCCGGCGCGCTGGCCACCAGGTAGATACCGGTGGCCACCAGCAGTGCGATGGCCACCAGCTTGATCATGGCGAACCAGAACTCGATCTCGCCGAACAGCTTCACGGTGATCAGGTTCAGCGCCAGCAACAGGCCGACGCAGGCCAGGGCCGGTGCCCATTGCGGCGCATCGGGGAACCAGAAGTGCGCGTAGCTGGACACCGCGATGACGTCGGCGATGCCGGTGACGATCCAGCAGAACCAGTAGGTCCAGCCGGTGAAGAAGCCGGCCCAGGGGCCCAGCAGGTCGGTGGCGAAGTCGATGAACGACTTGTATTCGAGGTTCGACAGCAGCAGCTCGCCCATGGCGCGCATCACGAAAAACAGCATGAAGCCGATGATCATGTACACGAACAAAATCGACGGGCCGGCCAGGCTGATGCTCTTGCCGGAGCCCATGAACAGGCCGGTGCCGATGGCGCCGCCAATGGCGATCAGCTGGATGTGGCGGTTGGACAGGTTGCGTTTGAGCGTGGGCTCGGGGGCGTGCGGCGAGGTCGCCGTTGAATCGGGCATGCGGGTTTCCAGTGTCAGCGTTGCACGTGCTGGGGCAACGCCAACCATGGCTGGCGTTCCCGTCTTTGGCGCGTACCTTGCCACGGAAAGCGCGACAGCTCCAGAACCAGTGCCCGCGACGGATCGTCATGGGCCGCCACAGGCGGCCCGCACAGCCGCTGCCTCAGTTGAAAATGGCCCAGATTATGCCGCCGAAAATCAGCGCGACCATCAGGCTGGACCCCACCTGGGCGCCGCCCATTTCGAGTTTGACGTGTTGGGAGAACTTCCGAATACGCAGGGCCATGGCTGTATCCTCGCGGAGTGGGAGATATCACATAGCCATTATCCTGCCTACTCTCTTCCGCCGGTGCAAGCTGCTGGGCTGCCACCCGTCTGGTTCGCGGCACTTGGGGCAGTTGCGGGCTTCTCAACGGTAGGTGCGGATGCCCCGTAGCCGCTCAAGGAGACACCCACATGGCCACATCCACACGCGATACGCCCCACGACAAGGACGACGACCTGGGGTTCGACCCCGACTCGCCAGACCTCGAAGACCCCGCCACCGACCCACCCCACCCGCCGCCCATCGACAACCCGGCGAAAGACCCGAAACCCACCAAACAACCCTGATGCAAACGACGCAAGCACCCCCGTAGCAGCTGCCGCAGGCTGCGTCTGGGCCACCCCGTAGGCTCAGGACGCAGCCTGCGGCAGCTGCTACGGAGGTGTGGTCAGGTGGCAGTGGCGCGCCGCATACAAACACACCATCTCCATCGCCAACGCCGCCCCTGCCAGCGAAGTGATCTCGGCGCTGTCATAGGCAGGTGCCACTTCCACCAGGTCCATGCCCACCAGGTTGATGCCGCGCAGGCCGCCAAGGATGTCCAGCGCCTGCACGGTGCTGAGGCCGCCGCACACCGGGGTGCCGGTGCCGGGGGCGAACGCGGGGTCCAGGCAGTCGATGTCGAAGGTCAAATAGACCGGATGGTCGCCGACCCGCTCGCGGATGGCCGCGACGATGGCGTCGACGCCCTGGCGGTGGACCTGGCGGGCGTCCAGCACCTGGAAGCCCAGGGTGTCGTCGTTGGTGGTGCGCAGGCCGATCTGCACCGAGCGGCCGGGGTCGACCAGGCCCTGGCGGGCGGCGTGGTAGAACATGGTGCCGTGATCGATGCGCTGGCCCTCCTCGTCCGGCCAGGTGTCGCTGTGGGCGTCGAAGTGGACCAGCGACAGCGGGCCGTGCACCTTGGCATGGGCGGCCAGCAGCGGGTAGGTGATGAAGTGGTCGCCCCCCAGGGTCAGCATCGCGCATCCAGCGCCGAGGATGTGTTCGGCGTGCTGCTGGATGCTGGCCGGCACCGACTCGGGACGGCCGTGGTCGAAGCTGCAGTCGCCGTAGTCGATCACTGCCAGGTGGTCGAAGGGGTCGAACTGCCAGGGCCAGTGGCGCGCCCACGCTGACTGCACCGAGGCGTTGCGGATGCCCCGCGGGCCAAAGCGCGCGCCGGGGCGGTTGCTGGTGGCGGTGTCGAAGGGCACGCCGCTGACCACCAGGTCCACGCCGGTGAGGTCGCGGCTGTAGCGGCGGCGCATGAAGCTGGTAATGCCGCCGTAAGTGCTTTCCGCCGCCGTGCCGTAGAGGCTGGGGCGGGTCAGGGCCTGGTCATTGTCGAAAGCTTGTTCCATGGGTGTGCTCCTTTTTTATTGTTCGCGGCTGCGGAACGCGGTCCACAGGCGGGTGCGCTGGCGCATGGCGGCAAGGCTCATGCTCTGGTCGGCGTACAGGCGCTGGCGCATGGGCGCGCCGGGGTAGATGTCGGGGTCGTTGCGCACGGCTTCGTCCACCAACGGCGTGGCCTGCTGGTTGGCGTTGGCGAAGAACAGGGTGTTGGTCAGGTCGGCGACCGACTCGGGGCGCAGCATGAAGGCAATGAAGGCACGCGCGGCCTCGGGGTGGGGGGCGTCCTTGGGAATGGCCAGGTTGTCCTGCCAGATCAGCGTGCCTTCGCGCGGTATGTGGTACTGCACCTGGTACGGTTTGTTGGCCTTGTGCGCCTGGTCGGCGGCCGTGGCGGCGTCGCCGTTGTAGGTCAGCGCCAGGCAGGTGGCACCGTTGGCCAGGTCGTTGATCTGCCGGCCGTTGGCGACGTAGCTGACGTAGGGCTGCAGGCGGTGCAGCAGCGCGGCTGCGGCGTCGAGGTCGGCCTTGTCGGTGCTGTAGGGGTCCTTGCCCAGGTAATGCAGGGCCAGGCCGATGACCTCCTGGGGCGAGTCGATCAGCGAGATACCGCAATCGGCGAGCTGGCTGGCGTACTCGGGCTTGAACAGCAGGTCGAGGCTGTCCAGCGGCGCGTCCGGCAGGCGCTTGCGCACCGCCTCGAGGTTCACGCCCAGGCCCAGGGTGCCCCAGGTGTAGGGCAGCGCATAACGATTGCCGGGGTCCACGGCGGCGACCTTGCCCAGCAGGTCCGGGTCCAGGTTGCCGTAGCCAGGCATGCCCTGCTGCCCCGTGGGCTGCAAGGCGCCGGCCTTGAGCAGCCGCGCCAGCACGCTGCTGGACGGCACCACCACGTCGTAGCCACTGGCGGCCGTCAGCAGCTTGGTCTCCAGCACCTCGGGGGTGTCGAAGGTGTCGTAGCGCACCTGGTAGCCGGTTTCCCGCTCGAAGCGCTGCAGGGTCTGCGGGCTGACGTAGTCGGCCCAGCTGTAGAGGTTGACCACCTTGTCTTCGGCCTGCACCGGCAAGGCCAGCGCAAAGGACAGCATCAGTAACCATGGGCGCATGACGGATCTCTCGAGAAAGGATGTGCGCTGATGATGTGGCGCGGTTTAAATTGAAAAAATACCGAACCACGGAAGCTGACATTCAAGCGGAGCAATGTTTGATGCTGGGCCAACTGCACGATCTGGATCTGCACCACCTGCGCCTGTTCGTCAGCGTGGTCGAAGCGGGCGGCTTCAGCGCGGCCCAAGGCGCGCTGGGCCTGAGCCAGCCCACCATCAGCCAGCACATGGCGCGCCTGGAAACCCGCCTGGGCTACCGCCTGTGCAGCCGTGGCAAGGCCGGCTTCCGCCTGACCGCCAAGGGCGAACAGCTGCTGCTGGCGGCGCGCACGCTGTTTGCGTCCATCGAACAGTTCCGCCAGCAATCCAACGGCGTTGCCGGGCGCCTGCTGGGCGAGGTGCGCCTGGGCTTCTCCGAGGCGCTCGACCCCAGCGTCATCCAGCGCCTGGGCCTGGCGGTGCAGCGCTTCCGCCAGCGCGACGAATCGGTGCGCATCGAACTGCTCAGCACCATGCCGGCGGACATGGAGCGCCTGCTGCTGGAGCAGCGCCTGGACCTGGCCATCGGTTACTTCTCCAGGGGCCAGACGGCGTTCGACTACCGGCCGCTGTTCACCGAGGTGCAACAGCTGTACTGCGGCCAGGGCCACCCGCTGTTTGGCGCCGGAGGCGATGCCGACGAGCTGCTGCGCGGTGCCGACCGCGTTGAACACCCCTACCGCTTCCTGCAGAACCGCGAAGCGCAGCTGATGGCCAACAGCACGGCGCGTTCGGAACAGGTGGAAGGCACCCTGGCGTTCATTCTCTCCGGGCGGCACATTGGCTACCTGCCCCGCCACTACGCCCAGCCGTGGGTGGACAAGGGTCTGTTGCGCGCCATCGAGCAGGCGCAGGCGCTGTTCGACGTGCCGTTCTACCTGGCCGGGCGTCGTGGCCAAGGAGTCAGTGAAGCGCAACGGGCGTTCGCGGAAGATGTGCTGGCGAGTTTCGCCCAGCACCCGTAGCTGCGGGGCATTCGGACGCCGCCTGCGGCAGCTGCTACGGGGACGTGCGCAACCCGCCGATCGCGTCGTTTGCAACGCGGTTTCTGTAGCAGCGGCCGCAGGCCGCGTCCGCCGGCGCCGCGTATTCCCGCTGGCACCGCGGGGTGTTCGGACGCCGCCTGCGGCAGCTGCTACGAGGACGTGCGTAACCCGCCGATCGCGTCGTTTGCAACGCGGTTTCTGTAGCAGCGGCCGCAGGCCGCGTCCGCCGGCGCCGCATATTCCCGCTGGCACCGCGGGGCATTCGGACGCAGCCTGCGGCAGCTGCTACGGGGCTGTGCGCAACCCGTCGATCGCGCCGTTTGCAACGCGGTTTCTGTAGCAGCGGCCGCAGGCCGCGTCCAACGGCGACGCGTATTCCCGCTGGCACCGCGGGGCATTCGGACGCCGCCTGCGGCAGCTGCTACGGGGACGTGCGCAACCCGCCGATCGCGCCGTTTGCAACGCGGTTGCTGTAGCAGCGGCCACAGGCCGCGTCCAACGGCGACGCGTATTCCCGCTGGCACCGCGGGGCATTCGGACGCAGCCTGCGGCAGCTGCTACGGGGCCGTGCGCAACCCGCCGATCGCGTCGTTTGCAACGCGGTTTCTGTAGCAGCGGCCACAGGCCGCGTCCACCGGCGCCGCGTATTCCCGCTGGCACCGCGAGGCATGCGGACGCCGCCTGCGGCAGCTGCTACAGTTTTTTGATTTGGGGGATGCCATGGGCAGGTTTGCGGCGACGTTGTTGGCCGGGATGCTGGTGCTGGGCGCTGCGCGGGGGGATGAGGGCGAGGTGCAGTACCTGCACATCCAGACGCTGGCGGCGCCCACCCGCGACGCTTACCTCGCTGCCATGCGCGCCAACGCCCAGGCCAGCCGTGCAGCCCCGGCCAACATCATGTTCGACCTGGGCACCACCGACGCCACCCTGGTGGTGCTGGAAAGCTGGCGCGACCAGGCGGCCTACGAGACGCACCAGAACCCGCCCCAGGTGGCCGCGCTGCTACCCGCCGCCCTCACCCGCCCCGAACGCCTGTACGCCCTGCAGCCGGTGCCTGAGCTTCCCGCCCCCGCGCGCAAGGCCATCGATGCCCCGGCTGCCAGCAAGAACATCGTGGTGCGCCTGAGCACCCGGCCGGCCCAGCGCCAGCGCTTCATCGACGCCGTGCGCGGGGTGGTCGAGCAATCGCGCCTGGCCCCCGGCTGCCTGGTATTCAACGTCTACCAGCAAAGCGATGACGCCAACGCCTTCGTGATCCACGAACGCTGGGCCGATGGCGCCGCTCACCAAGCACACCTGGCCACACCCTATACCTCGGCGTTCATCGCCGGCCTGAACCCGATGCTGACCGGCGCACCAGAGGGCTGGGAAGTGCGCGATCGGATTGACGACTGAGGCGCTCCCTTATGTTTGAACCTAATTAAAAGTGACCGTTTAATTAATACAAAACAATTCCAGTTAGCACAGTTTTTTCACATTTACCTTAACGGATGCTTAACGCACCCCGACTTATCCAACCGCTCCTCCGCCTACACCGATTTTTTTACATCTTTTTCATCGCAATGCAACGGCCCGCCTTTTAACTTCCTGCCCATCCCAGCCGCGCAAGCTGTCACACAACTTGCGGTAAATAGCTGAACAACAGTTTAACTTTCCCGCAGGAGTGTTCCCATGGCTCACAGCGTCAGCGCACAGGCTGCCACCACAGCGCCCACAGGACGGCGCCGTGCCGTGATCCACAAGGCGTTGATCGCGGCCGCCGCCGTGGCCGTGACGGCCGCAGTGCTGGGCACTTTCAGCTACCTGCACCGCTCGCCAACGGACCTGGGCAGCGGCCACAACGCCGTCAGCCAGGGGTTGCTCAGCCACTGGCAGGCAGGTGACGTGATCATGCTGGTGCGCCATGCCGAGCGCTGCGACCGCTCCAGCAATACCTGCCTGGGCCCTGCCGACGGCATCACCCAGGTGGGCAGCGACACCTCCACCACAGTGGGCCAGGCCCTGAAAACCCTGGGCATGGGCCACGCCGACGTGCTAACCAGCCCCCTTACCCGTACCGCTCAGACCGCCCAGTACATGTTTGGCCAGGGCATTGCCGCCCCCGAATGGCTGGCCAACTGCGACACCTCGCTGTTGCAGAACGTCATCGCCCACAAGGTGCCGGAGCGCAACCTGGTGGCCGTCACCCACAGCGGCTGCATCGGCCATGTCGAGAAACAACTGGGCTACCCCCATGCGGCGGGCGCCGAATACAACAGCGCCCTGGTGCTGACCCTGGACGAGCACGGCAAGGCCGTGATCCTCGGTGTGGTCAACGCGGACGCCTGGCCCAAGACCCTGGCGCAACTGCAATTAAGTGCCAAGCAGAATAATTTGTAATCCAAAGTTTCATCACCTTTGCGGGGGCACTGCTTACTCTATAGTTGCTGCCCCTTACTACTGGTGTAACACGCTTGTGCCTTACAGGCATGCGTTGCCCTTTCCCGGACCGTTGAAGATGGATATATCAATAACCCGCACCCCGGCGGAACTGTCCCGTGCCGCCACGGCGCGCCATGCGCTGTTTATTGTGCTGGCCGCCTTCGTGCTGGCGTATGTCTTGCCCCTGCCCTTCCATGGCCTGTGGATTCCCGACGAAACCCGTTACGCCCAGGTCAGCCAGGAAATGCTCATGACAGGCCACTGGGCCTCGCCGCACTTCATGGGCCTGCGCTATTTCGAAAAACCCGCGGGTGGCTACTGGCTGATCGCCGTGGGCCAGGCAATATTCGGCCAGAACCTGTTCGGCGTGCGCATCGCCTCGGCGCTGGCGCTGGGCCTGAGCGGCCTGCTGGCCTGGCTGATCGCCGGGCGCCTGTGGCAGTCGCCGGCCAAGCGCCTGGCCTGCGCGCTGATCTACATGAGCTTCGGCCTGGTGGCCGGCCAGGCCGGCTACGCCAACCTCGACCCGCTGTTCACCCTGTGGGTGAACCTTAGCCTGGTGACCTTGTGGTATGCGCTGGATGGCACCGGCGGGCGCCAGCGCCTGCTGGCCTGGGCCCTGCTGGGCGCCGCCTGCGCCATGGGCCTGATGACCAAGGGCTTCTTGGCCCTGCTGTTGCCGGTGCTGATCGCCCTGCCCTACATGGCCTGGCAACGTCGCCTGCCGGAGCTGATCCGCTTCGGCTGGCTGGCCGTGGCGGTGTGCACCGTGCTGACCCTGCCCTGGGCGCTGACCATCCACCAGCAGGAGCCCGACTTCTGGCGGTTCTTCTTCTGGCACGAGCACGTGCGCCGCTTTGCCGGTGACGACGCCCAGCACGCCCGGCCGTTCTGGTTCTACCTGCCGATCCTGGCGGCCGCCGCGCTGCCCTGGACCCTGTGGCTGCCCAAGGCGCTGGCCCAGGGCTGGCAGCAGCGGCGCACGGCGCCGGTGATGTTCCTGCTGCTGTGGTTCGCCCTGCCGCTGGTGTTCTTCAGCCTCAGCCGCGGCAAGCTGCCCACCTACATCATGCCGTGCCTGCTGCCCCTGGCCCTGCTGATCGGCCATGCCCTGGTGGACCAGGTGCAACAAGGCGCCGGGCGCTGGGCACGGGCCAACGCCTTGTTCAACCTGGTGCTGGGCGGCAGCGCCCTGCTGGTGCTGGCCGGCCTGCAAATCAAACGGCCGCTGTACGTGGACGAACCCCTGCACCTGCTGCTGATCGGCCTGGCGCTGGGCGTATTCGTGGTGGCCAACGCCATGGCCGCGGCCAAGCCACTGCGCCATTACCTGGCCCCGGCCCTGGCCATGCTGGTGTTCGTGGCCGTGCTGCCGGCAGCGGTGCCCAACCGCATCACCGACGGCGAAATGCCCGACACCTTCGCCGCCCAGCACCTGGACGAACTGCGCCAGGCCGACACCCTGGTCAGCAACGAACTGGGCGCCGCCGCCGGCATGGCCTGGCACACCGGCCGTCCTCACGTGGTCTTGTACGACGTGATCGGCGAGGCCCAGTACGGCTTGGGCTACCCCGACGCCGAGGGCCGCTCGCAGAACGTCGACACCATCAACCCGTGGCTGGCCCGCCAGCGCCAGAGCGGCTCGGTGGCCATGCTGCTGCGGGTGCGCACCCAGAGCGAGAAGCGCGAGCTGGCAATTTTGCCCAAGGACGCCACCCGCTACGACCGCGGCGAACTGACCCTGCTGCTCTACCCCAAACTGACCTCGACACCTTGAGCCATTGATTCCCCAGGGGGAGCGTGCCCATGAATCACCTTGTTCCACGGCGCCGCCGCCCCTGGCGAAGGCTTGGCACCTGGCTGTTGGTGGCGGTGCTGGGCAGCGTCGCCTGCGCCCTGGGCGGCGCCGGCTGGGTGTTCTACTACCCGATGAAACCCTACACGCCCATCACCGGCCTGGACCCTGCGCACCTGTCCATCATCGCCCTGGGTGACCAGGGCAGCGGCAGCCTGCGCCAGTGGGCCGTGGGCCGCGCCATGGAAACCGTGGCCGAGCGCGACGGCCGCCTGGACCTGGTGGCGCTGCTGGGCGACAACTTCTACGGCGCGGTGCTCACCGGCGTCGATGACGTCAACTGGCAGACCAAGTTCGAGAAGGTCTACCACGGCCGCTGGCTCAGCCACGTGCCCTTCTATGCGGTGCTGGGCAACCATGACTACCTGGGGTCGCAACAGGTGGAACTGGACTACGCGCGCCTGCATTCGGGCTCCGGGCGCTGGCAGATGCCCGCCAGTACCTACACCCGTGACTTCGGCCAGGTGGACGGCCGCCCGCTGCTGCGGGTGGTGTTCCTCGACAGCGCCGGCAGCGCCGACGACCTGGAAGGCCAGGTGCAGGCCATGGAGCAGGCGTTCGAACAACCCGGCCCCGCGCCGGTGTGGCGCATGGTCACCGCCCACCACCCACTGCGCGACGTGGTCAGCCAGCAGCAGGACCAGCAACTGGCCGCCGCGCTACTGCCGACCCTGCTGCGCCAGCACGTGGACCTGTACCTGTCCGGCCACGACCACAGCCATCAGCTGATACTGCGCCCCGGCGAGCCGGCCTGGGTGATCTCCGGCGGTGGCGGCCAGCGCCTGTCAGCGCCTCTGCACGTGGACACTGCCCATGACTTCGCCGCCTCCGAAGCCGGCTTCGTCAAACTGGACCTCGACGCCCGCCACCTGGACCTGGTGTTCTACGACGACCAGGCCACCGCCACCGCCCGCTTCGCCTGGCAACGCGACTGCCCGTGGCTGGCCGACGGCTGCCTGCGCCGCCAGGACACCAGCACGGCGCTGGCTAGAAATACACCGTCGCCTTGACCGTGTCGCTGTAGCTGTCCGGCACCGGCACCGTCTGCACCGGCACCCGACCGTACACGGTCAGGCTCTGGGCGGCGCCACTGCCGGTGCCGGTAGCCATGCTGGTGCTGGCGGTGCCGTCGCCCCAGGGCGTGGCGCGGGCGCTGTCCAGGTACAGCTGGTAACTGACCTTTGCCCCGCTGCTGGCCCCCACCATCTGCCGCGCGCTGACGCTGCCCGCAGTGGTGCCGCCGTCCAGGGCCACCTCGTAGGCGTCGCCGTTGGTGCATTGCACGCTGATGCTGGCCGTGGACGTGACCGCAGTGCTGAGCAAGGTGTTGCTACCGAAGGCCAGGGGCGTGGTGGTGATGTTGCAGTTGTTGATCACCGTGGCATTGACCACGAACGGGAAGCGCACGGTCTGCGCGGTCATGCTCGCGCAGGTGGGGGTGATCAGCTCGTAGAACTGGTAGTCGAGCCGCGTGTAGGTGCCGGAAAAAGTCTCGGTGTAGACGGTGCTGCTGTTACTCACGGTGGGCACCGTGGTCTGCCCCGCCGGGACCTTGCCATAGATTGCCACCGTGCTCGACGCCGTGGTGGACGTCAGCAGCGACAGCGCGCTGCTCAGGGTGATGGACAAGGGCGTGGTGGCGCTGGTGCCGCTGACGTCGCCCCAGATGGTCGAGTACGCCGAGTCGGTGTACAGGTTGTAGCTCAGCAGGTTGCTACCGTTGGCCAGGCTGCGCGGCGCGGCGCTGCTGGAGCCGTCGCCGGTGCCCAGGTTGGCGCACACCAGCACGTTGCGAAACAGCGCGGCGGCGTCCCAGGTGCAGGTCACGGTGATCGACCCGGACGCGGTGGTGGCGGTGTTGGCGATCGGGCTGATGCTGCCGAACGCCACCGCCGAACTGCTGGCGGTGCAGCTGCTGGCCTGGGCCTGGACGCTCAGGCCCAGGCCGGCGAACAGCAGTATCAGGCTCAATAACAACGACTTCATGGGCTGCCCTCGGGAATAGGCAGGCAACGCAGCGGCCCCAGGGTGGGCAGCGTGTTGCCGGCCGGTGGTGTGAACGCGAAGGTCACCTGGCAGCGCACGCCGTCGCCTTCCACGCGCAGGTGGTTGTGCGCCACCAGGCCGTCGATAAAGGTCAGGCCGTCGTAGCCCAGCACCGTGCTGGCGCCGCTTTCCAGGTGGGTGACGCGCAGGCCCGGCGGCAGCAGCGCGCCCTTGTCGTCCTGCAGAATCAGCGACGCCGCCTGGTAGGGTTTCAGGCCGAAGTGCACCACCACCCCCGAGCGCGACTGCGGCACCACCGCCTGGTCGCTGCTGGCCACCTGCACGTTGGCCGGCAGGCCGAGGCTGTCGATGGCCACCTGGTTGCTGCGGTAGGCGTCCAGATCCGGCACCAGGAAATGGCCGCTGCTGTCGGTGGTGCCGATCTCGCGGTTCTCGTGCATCACCGGCACGCCGGCCACGCCGTCGGTGGACACCAGGGCAAAGCCATCGCCGATGCGCCGCGCGGTTTCCACGGTGCCGTCCATCCACACCAGGGCGCCGGTGGTGTCCACTGCCCATAGGGTGTCGCCGGCCACCTGCTGGGCGCTGGCGGTGACTTGGGCGTTGTTGCCCAGGTACTGCACCTGGGCCAGCTGGTAAGTGCTGCCGGCGCTGCCACCGCTGCCGCTGGTCTGCGCGCCCCAACCCCAACCGCCGCCGTAGTCCGGGGCCTGGGCGGCGCTGACGGCGTAGCCGGCCTGGTTGTTCTGCAGGCTGACGCTGCTGCTGACCGAGGTGCGCTCGCCCAGGGAGTAGCTGAGGCTGACAAAGGCACCGCGCGAGGCCGCGTCCTGCACGTCCTGGTACAGGTTGAGGGTCACCGACAGGCGATGGGACAGGCTCATGGAGTGGCCGACGCTGACGATGTGCGAGGCGCCACTGCCCGGCACCTTGTAGCCCAGGTAGCTGAGCGACAGGCTCTGGTTGCTGGCCACTGGGAACGACAGGGTCAGGCGGTCGCTGACGCTGGGCACCGGCGTGCCGTCGCGGGCCGCCAGGTCGCCGTAGTTGCCGGCGGTGCGCAGGGTCTGGGCGTTGATGCTCAAGCGCGGGGTGATGTACTGGTAGCCCAGCCCCCACTGCACCCCGGCCATGCCGGCGCTGGCGGCCAGCGAACCGTTGATCACGCCCAGCTGGCCGAGCCGGTACAGCGCGCCGCCCCCCGCGTTGTACACCCCAGGGGTGACCTCGCCGTGGCCTTCCACCGTGAGGTTGTCGCTCAGGCCATAGCGCACCGAGGCGCTGCTGGCGGTGCGCGGCGAATAGTCGAACGAGTCGACGCTGTAGTTGTGGCGCAAATAGCCCAGCTCCAGCGAATAGCCGGACAGCCCCGCCGCCATCAGCCGGGTGTCCACGTACAGTGGCACCGAGGTGGTCACCGAGCGGCCCAGGGCGTCGCGGCTCACCACCGTGGCCTCGCCCGCGCCGGTGATGCCCGGCACCAGTTGGTCGATGATGTACGGCCCGCTGCTCACCGAGCCGCTGTACTGCTGGATGCCGTTGACGTACAGGCTGACCGCCGAGGGCACCACGGCCGAGCCGCTGTAGGCCGGCAGCGGGAAGGTCACCAGGTCCGGGCGCAGGGCGAAGTCGCTCTTGTACTGCGCGCCGCCCAGGCGCACCGAGCGGGTCCAGTCCAGCGAGCCGCTGATGGTGTCGCCCAGCTGCCAGGTGCTCAGGGTGTCGGGGTTGGAGTGGCTCCAGGCGGTGTCGTAGCGCACGTAATGCTGCTGGGTGCTGGTCTGGTAGGAATAGGCGGTGCCGGTGTTGCTGTACACGCCATGGGGGTCGAAATAGCGCTCCTCGCTCCACAGCGCCAGGCGGTTGCCGGTGTCATCGCGCGAGGCGTAGGCGTCGTAGTTCAGCACCAGCCCGCGGCCCACCGGGCTGGGCGTGACCCGGCCGTCGGCGCCGCGGTTAAGGTGCCGGGCCTTGCGCAGGCTGTCGCCCACGCGCAGGTCCACGCGCTGCTGGCTGGTGTCGTAGCGCCAGGTCACGCCGGGCAGGTCGTCGAGCCGCACCTGCTGGTTGGCGCTGACGCCTAGGGCGCGCAGGTCCAGGCCCAGGTCGTCCAGGGACTGGCCGTCGGTGCTCAGGTGCCCGCCTTCCTCGCGAAAATGCGCCACTGTCTGGGTCGGCTGACCATTGAGGTCGACCTCCAGGTACAGGTCGGCGGCCGCCACGCCGCGGCCGATCAGGCACAGCAACAGCGCGGTACCCAGGCGACGACAGCGGGCGCGGACATCATTTCGGCTCACTCAAGCGCGTCCGCCTCAGCCCTCGCCCGTCACCTTGAAGGTGCTGGGGTGGCCGTCCAGGTTGACCTTGATCAGCAGCGGGCCGTCCAGCCGCGCACCGCCATCATGGGGCAGCGGCCATTGCCGTGCGTGGCCGGCCAGGGCGTAGCCGAGCAGGCCCTTGCTCACCTGCAGGGTCTTGCCGGCGGCGTCCTGCAGGGTCAGCGCGCCCACCTGGGTGTGGCGCTGGCCGCGGTTGTCCAGGCGCAGCAGCCACTGGCCGTCCTGGCGCAGCACCTGCCAGGCCAGTTGCGGTGCGCCGCTGCTGGCCGGGGCAACGAACACCGGCACCGAATAGCGCATGCGGATGGCCACGCCCACCGGCTTGTCGCTGCCCGGCGGCGGAATTTCGTCGATCAGCAGGCGGTAGCTCTGCTCCACCCCGGGGTTGCCCGGCTGCACCCGCACCAGGCGGATAAGCTGCTCGCCGCGCCCGGCCAGCTGGATGATCGGCGGGCTCGCCACCACCGCGGGGCTGGGGCTGAGCACGTCGCCGTTGGCGTCCTGGTCCCAGCGGAACACCCGCACCTGGCCATATACCGGGGCGTCACCGGGGTTGTGCAGCGACAACCCGGCAGCGTTCTGGCCGGCCACGAAGTCGATTTTTACTGGCGCCACCTGCAGCGTCGCCCCCTGGGCCTGGGTGATCAGGCACGCGGCCAACAGCGGGCCGCACAGCATCCTGTGCAAGCATTCCATGCTCAAGTACTCCGCCCGTCAGAAGTAGACCGTGGCCGTGACCGTCGAATTGTAGGTGTCGGGGGTGGGGGTGGTCTGGGTCGGCACCTGGCCGTACACGGTCAGGCTCTGGGCGCTGCCGGTGCCGGTGCCGGCCACCGTGTCGGTGCCCTGGGTATTGCCCCAGTTGGTGCTCAGGGCCGAGTCCTGCATCAGCTTGTACGACACCGTGCTGGTGGTGTTGCCGGTGGTGGTGCCGGCCATCAGTCGCGTGGTGGTGGTGGAGCTGGTGACGCCGCCGGCGTTGAGGCCGATGTTGTACGGCGTGCTGTTGCTGCAGGTGACCGACAGCGTGGTGCTGCCGGTGACGGCCGTGCTGAGCAGGCCGCTGCTGCCGAAGGCCAGGGCATTGGCCGACACCGTGCAGCTGGCGGTGATGGTCAGCGACACCAGGAAGGTGGCGGTCGCCGTGCCGTTGGAATAAGTCGCCGCCTGCCCGGGCAGGACGGTCACGCTCAACAACAATCCGAGTGCAGCGGCCAATCCTTTCATGGTGCCTCCCGCGGGGGATCTGTGGGTCCTTCACGGCACGACTATGCGCCTGCGGGAGGCGTGGGAGTATTTCGACTTTGTAGCGGTGTGTAGAGGTAATGGCGCACGCCACCTGAACCGCGTCGGGGCCGGACGCGGCCTGGCGGCCGCTGCTACAGGGGCGAGCCACGGGCGATGCGGTGCGCCTGGCGCAACCGTGATACCTTTTACGCATGACCGACTCCATCGACCTGCGCCAATTCCGCTACTTCGTGGCCCTCAGCGAAACCCTGCATTTCGGCCGGGCCGCGGCGCGGCTGTTCATCTCCCAGCCGCCGTTGAGCCGGCAGATTCGCCAGCTCGAGGATCACCTGGGCGTGCAACTTTTCGAGCGCACCCGCACCGGCGTGCTGCTGACCCGTGCCGGCCTGGCCTTGCTGCCCGAAGCGCGCCGGGCGCTGGCCCAGGCGCAAAAAGCTATCGCCGCCGCCAGGGCTGCCGGGGAGGCGCCCGGCCAACAGTTCGTGATCGGCTACACCACGGTGCAGGACCGCAGTGCCATTCCAGACGTGCTGGGCGCCTTGCAGCAGGACTTTCCCGCCTGCCGGCTGGTGACCCGGGGCAAGCACTCCATCAGCCTGGTGCGCGACATCCGCAACGGCACCCTGGACGCCGCGTTCATCGGCCTGCACACCGACACCCGCGGCCTGCCCCAGGAGGTCCTTGTGGAGGCGCCGTTGGTGGCCGCCCTGCCCGCCAATCACCCCCTGGCCCGCAAGCGCCAGCTAAGCTTCGACGACTTGGCCGAGCAGGCCATCTTCCGCTTCGAACGCCGCCTGAACCCGGGGTTTTATGACCACTGCCAGGCGTTTTTCGAGCGCATCGGCTTCAACCCCACGACCCTGCCCGAGCCCGACGACCACCATATCCTGCTGGGCATGATTGCCGAAGGCCATGGCATTGCCCTGCTGCCGGCGTCGCTGCAGCACGTCAAGCGCAGCGGCGTGGTGTTCCGGCGCCTGAAAGGCACGGAGGGGCAGCTGACTGCCGGCGTGGCGGTGATTTATGCGCCAGGCAACCCCTCGCCGGTGCTGCAGGCAATGCTGCAACGGCTGCGTGACCTCACTCGTGCCCTGCCACCGGGCGCGGACGATACGGCTGTTCCAGCAGCGCCACCTCGGCGGCGCTGAGCACCAACTCGATGCCGGCCACGGCGTCCTCCAGGTGATGGGGCTTGGTGGCGCCGATGATCGGCGCCGTCACCCCTGCCCGGCTGGCCACCCAGGCCATGGCCACCTGCGCCGGCGGCACGCCGCGTTCGGCCGCCACCTGCGCCACGGCAGCAACGATCGCCGCTTCTTCGGCATGCTGGTCGTACCACAGTTGCGCCGGCTGGTCGGTGACTGCACGGGTGGTCTGCGCCGCGCGTGACCCGGCCAACAAGCCTCGCGCCAAGGGTGACCACGGCGTGACCGCAATGCCCAGTTCACGGCACAGCGGCAGCATCTCGCGCTCTTCCTCGCGGTAGATCAGGTTGTAGTGGTTCTGCATCGACACGAACTGCGCCAGGCCATGCTGGCGTTGCAGCCCCAGCATGTGCATGAACTGCCAGGCGTGCATGGACGAGGCGCCGATATAGCGGGCCTTGCCCGAGCGCACCACGGTGTCGAGGGCGTCGATGGTTTCCTCGATCGGCGTGTGCGGGTCGAAGCGGTGGATGATGTACAGGTCGACATGGTCGGTGCCCAGGCGCTTGAGCGAGGCATCGATGCTGCTGAGGATATGCTTGCGCGACAGCCCCTGGGCGTTGGGCTTGTCGCTCATGGGGTAGTTGACCTTGGTGGCGAGCACCACCTCGTCGCGGGGTGCATAGTCCAGCAGTGCCCGGCCCAGCACCTGCTCGCCGGCGCCCAGGGAATACATGTCGGCGGTGTCGAAGAAATTGATGCCGGCGTCCAGCGCCTGCTTGATGAACGGCCGGCTGGCGGCCTCATCCAGCACCCAGTCGCGCCAGCTGGGCGAGCCATAGGTCATGCCGCCCAGGCACAGCTTGCTGACTTGCAGGCCGGCCGAGCCCAATCGAAGGTATTTCATGGTGTCCACTCCGTCGTGGCTGAGGTGAGTGGGCACAGGCTAGGGAGCACGGCACGGGTTGGTCCAATACTGTTTCAGCAATACCTTTCCAGTATCACCAAATCCCCGTAGCAGCGGCCGACGGCCGCGTCCACAGGCGCCGCGACATACCCGCCGAACCGCACCAGGGCCGGACGCAGCCTGCGGCAGCTGCTACAGGGACGCGCGCAGCCCACCGATCGCGTCGCCTGCCATCGCGGCCAAGGCCGGCTCCTACCACTCGCGGTGTAGGAGCCGACTTTAGTCGCGATACAGGCAACCTGGTTTCAAGACAGTTGCTGCTAACGAAGGCTGCGCTTGCCCGTACTTTCGCTGAAAAAATCTCAGTGTACTCAGGGGCCAGCGCAGCCTGTCGGCAGCGGCTACGCGTTCACGGCGTGGTTAATAACCGGGGTTGATTGGCCGCCGCGCGAAGGTGTGTCTGATTCAAATGTCATGGCAGCGTCCTGGGTGAAACATGGACCGCCGCATCGCTACCAAACGATGGGTGGCGGCTGTAAGCAGGTTGGTAGACCGGTCACCAGGCTTCCGGCGCACACGAATGTGCCCTGCGTACAGCCGCCATGTCGCGCGGTGCTGTACGCCTGATGAACGGGCTACCAAACCCGATCGCTGTCCTTCAGCGACGCCAGCAGCGTATGCGCGCCCATCAGGCACCACAAGACGCAGAGGACCTTACCCGAGCAAATCAGAAATGTCCTACGTTGGGGACTACAGAAGCTGTAGCGAGATGTGTCGTAGCAGCGGCCGCAGGCCGCGTCCTGGCGCCATGGTGGCCCTGGAAGCGCATGCCTTGGTTTATCCGGCGCGTTCGAGATCGAGCGCCGCCCGCGCGGCGCATCGCGAGCAAGCTCGGCTCCTACAGTTTGTCGCAGCGTGCCATGTCCTGATAGGTCGGTGTTGCCCGCCTTGTTTGTAAGGGGGGAGAGCAGCAGTGCGCCACTGCATGAAAACCTGCCCAGCCAGTCAAAAACATTACAAATATTCATGAAAAAAATAAACTTCATACAACAAACGAATAATATCCATATACCAAAATAGAATTTCCGTTGCGTTTGTTATGAAAATACTATCAACCCAAGACGACACACACGCCGTCCCACACCATCGAATTCAGGAATGGAACCTGTACCCATACCACGGGCCAGTGCCAGCTTTAATGGACATCGCCCGCTATGCTGCCTTCGTATTTCCCCAAGCCCGCCCGCACCTTCCCGCTCTCGACCCTGACGGTGTCGGTGCTGCTGGCGGCCGCGCCCCTGGCCCGTGCCGCCAGCACTGACCCGCAACTGCAGACCGTCACTGTCACCGCCGCGCCAGAGGCTGCCCGCGCGCAGCAGCGCACCGTGGTGGACAGTTCGGCGCCCATCGACATCATCAGCAACGATGCCCTGGTAAAAACCGGCCGCGCGGAGCTGTCCGAGGCCATCGCCAAGCTGTTGCCCTCGTTCACCTTCGGCACCAACATCGCCGGCTTCAACTCCACCACCCGCCCGCTGAGCAACCGCGGCATGGGCCCGGAGTACACCCTGGTGCTGGTCAACGGCAAGCGCCGGCACCTGGGCGCGGCCATCCAGAACGGCTCCACCGACAACAGCGGCGCCAACGTTGTCGACATCGACATGATCCCCATCAGCGCCATCGACCACATCGAGGTGCTGAAGGACGCCGCTGCGGCACGCTATGGCGCGGACGCGGTGGCCGGGGTGGTGAACATCATCCTCAAGGACCAGGACGCGGGCGGGCATATCGAAACCAGCTACGGCGAGCTGTTCTCCGGCCAGGGCGCGACCAAGAAGATCGCCGCCGACGAGGGCTTCAAGCTGGGTGACGGCGGTTTCCTGCACCTGTCTGCCGACGCCCGCAAACGCGACTACGCGCAATGGGACGGCAAGGCCGACAGCAGCGTCATCGCCTACAACGACCCGGCCAAGCAGGCGGCCTGGGACCGGGTGGCGATCAAGAACGGCGACCCTGAGCTCAAGGCCTTCAATGTCGGCTACAACGCCGAGCTGCCGGTAAACGACGTGACGCTGTACTCGTTCGGCACCTACGGCGAGCGCAAGGCGGTGATCCAGAACTACTACCGGTTCCCCAACGGCACCGCCTCGGTGCCGGAGATTTTCCCCGACGGCTACTACCCGGTGAACAACCTGCGCGACATCGACTACCAGTTCGTGTTCGGCGGCAAGGGCGACGTCGGCGGCTGGAACTATGACCTGAGCACCAGCTACGGCCGCGACACCCTCAAGTACTCCAGCGAACTGAACCTCAACCCGTCGCTGGGCACCGACTCGCCCACCAGCTTCGGCAACCTGGCCACCTTCCGCTCCGACCAGTGGGTGAACAACCTCGACCTCAGCCGCCGCTTCGACAACCCCTTCAACCTCGGCGTGCCGGTGACCGTGTCCACCGGCATCGAGCACAAGTGGGAGCGCTTCAGCACCTTCGCCGGCTCAGCCGACTCCTACGAGACCGGCACCTACAACGCCGCCAGCGGGGCCCAGGCCTCGGTGATCATTCGCCCGCAGGATGAGGTGGACCTGATCCGCAACACCTACGCCAGCTACCTGGACCTGGGCTTCGACCTGACCAGCCGCTGGTACGCCGACATCGCCGCGCGGGTGGAACATTACGACGACTACTCGGGCAACAAGCTGGGGCTGAAATTCAACAGCCGCTACAAGCTCACCGACACCGTGGCCGTGCGCGGCACCATTGGCACCGGCGTGCGTGCGCCGTCGCTGACCCAGGTGGGCTACACCACCACCGACAGCCGCGTGAACACCGACGTCAACGGCAACGTGGTGCCCGCCACCACCCGCCTCACCCCGGCCGGCAGCAGCCTGGCCAAGGCGTTGGGCGGCAGCGACCTGAAACCGGAGAAATCGCAGAACGTGGGCCTGGGCATCACCTGGCAGCCGGCGCCGCGCACCAGCGTCACCGCCGACGCCTACGTGGTCGACATCCAGAACCGCATCGCCCTGACCAGCGCCATCTACGACCACGGCGACGGCGTGGTCAACAGCATCCTCGCCTCCCAAGGCGTCACCAGCGGCACCTGGGTGGACTATTACACCAACGCCTTCGACACTCGCACCCGCGGCCTCGACGTGGTGGCCGACCACACCACGCCGTTCGGCCAGTACGGCGACGTGCGCTGGAGCGCGGCGTTCAACTACAACAAGACCACCATCATGGACGCCAAGGACACCCCCGCCTCCCTGGCTGCGGCCGGCGTGACCCTGGTGGGCCGCAACCGCGAGGGCGACCTCACCGAGGCGCTGCCCAAGACCAAATGGATACTGGGCGCCAACTGGAAGGTGGGCAACTGGAACACCAACCTCAGCACCACCCGCTACGGCTCGGTGTCGACCCTGGCAGTCAACGAAAGCGGCGACCGCAGCTTCGGCGCCAAGTGGATCACCGACCTGGACGTGAGCTACACCTTCTTCGACCACCTGACCCTGAGCCTGGGTGGCAGCAACATCTTCGACGTGCGCCCCGACAAGAACGCCGTGTACAGCAGCCTGGGCCTGGCGCCCTACGGCAACCCACCGTTCTACCCCGGTGGCGGCTCCTGGTACACCAAGCTCGCCTACGACTTCTGACCCCACTGCGGCTGCATCGCCCTCCCCCGGCGCTGCGGCCCTTTCCTGCTGACGAGGCACCGCCCATGAAGCTGCAACGAACCCTGGCCAGCGCGGCCATCCTCCTGGCCCTGGGCCTGGCCGGCTGCGGCCCGTCGCACCCCGACGCCCAGGCCGCCAGCACCCTGAAAATCGCCTTCTTCGGCGACAACACGCAACTGGTCAGCCTCGACCCCTTCCAGGTCTACTGGCTGGAACACCGGGTGGTGCTGCGCAACGTGGTCGAGTCGCTGACCGACCAGGACCCCAGCACCGGCGCCATCATCCCCTGGCTGGCCGACAGCTGGGACATCAGCCCCGACGCCCGCGAATACACCTTCCACCTGCGCAAGGGCGTGACCTTCAGCAACGGCGAGGCCTTCGACGCCCAGGCGGTGAAAACCGCCTTCGACAGCGACAAGGCTTTCGCCGCCGAACTGCCCAGCGTGTTCGGCGCCACCTACCTGACCGGCTACGACCACGCCGACATCATCGACCCGCAGACCATCAAACTGGTGCTGAGCACGCCCAACGCCGGCTTCCTGCAGGCCACCTCCACCACCAACCTGGCCATCCTGGCGCCCGAGTCGTACCGCAAGAGCGCCAAGGAGCGCTCGCTGGGCGCGATCATCGGCACCGGGCCGTTCGTGCTGCAGCACTACACCCCCGAGACCGGCCTGCGCCTGGAGCGCCGCAAGGGCTATGCCTGGGCCTCGGCCAACGTGCAGAACAAGGGCGAGTCGCACCTGGCGGCCATCGACGTCAGCTACATTCCCGAGGAAAGCGTGCGCAACGGCCAGTTCGTGCAAGGCAAGGTCGACATCCTGTGGCCACGCAACCCGTTCTCGGATGTTGACCTGAAGCTGTTCGAAAGCAAGCAGGCCACCATCCAGAGCCGCTCGCTGCCGGGCCCGGCGTGGAACCTGTACCCCAACACCCGCGGCGGGCGCATCCTCGCCGACGGCGACGTGCGCCTGGCCGTGCAGAAGGCCATCGACCGCAAGAGCTACGCCAGCACCGTCTATAGCCCGCAGTTCCCGGTGGTGGACGGCGTGTACGACGTGACCACGCCGTACTTCCGCAGCCAGGGCGACAAGCTGGCCTACGACCCCCAGGGCGCCGCGCAGCTGCTGGACAAGGCCGGCTGGACGCTGGGCGCCGACGGCTACCGCACCAAGGATGGCAAGCGCCTGAGCCTGGTTTACAACATCCCGGCCAAGGAAACCGCCGGCGACGTGCTGATCCAGGACCAACTGCGCAAGGCCGGCATCGAGCTGAAGCTCAAGGTGCAGACCACCGCCGAGTGGTTCAACACCAACGCCTCGGGCAACTACGACCTGACCTTCTCGTACATGACCCGCGCCGACCCGATCGTGCTGCAAACCATCCTCGACCCGCGCAGCGCCAACGCCTCCACCCTGGCCACCAACGTCTACCCGCCGGCAGTGCTGCCCCAGGCCCAGCGCCTGTTCGACCAGGGCCTGACCGCTACCGCCAGCGACCAGCGCGCCCAGGCCTACGGCCAGCTGCAGGATTTGTTGATTGACCAGGGCTCGGCCATTCCAGTGTTCGAGCGGGTATGGCAGGCCGCCACCGCGCCACGGGTGCACAACTTCCGCTGGAGCGCCGAGGGCTTCGCCTTCCTCAATGACATCGAGGTGACCCCATGAGCACGAACCGCTACCTCGCCGGGCGCATCGGCCAGGCCCTGCTGGTGCTGTGGGGCGCCTACACCATCACCTACTTCATCCTCTATTTGCTGCCCGGTGATCCGCTGTCGATCATGCTCAGCGCTTCGGGCATGGAAGTGGACTCGCTGTCGCCGGCGCAACTGGCCAAGGCCCGTGCCTATTACGGCCTGGACCAGGGCCTGGTGGAGCGCTACCTGCACCTGCTGTGGGGCGTGCTGCACGGCGACCTGGGCCAGTCGCTGACCCTGAACCGGCCGGTGACCGCGGTGCTGGCCGAGCGCCTGCCGCAGACGTTGGCGCTGGCCGGCAGCGCTATCGCCCTGTCGCTGCTGGGGGGCATCGGCCTGGCGTACCTGACCGCCTACGTGCGCTGGCAACCGCTGAAGACCGCCTTGGCGCGGCTGCCGGCGCTGGGCTTCTCGGTGCCGGTGTTCTGGATGGGCCTGCTGCTGATCCAGGTGTTCGCCTTCAGCCTGGGCTGGTTCCCTTCCACCGGCAGCGACGGCGTGCAAAGCCTGGTGCTGCCAGCCGTGACCCTGGCCATCCCCAGCGCCGCGGTGTACGCCCAGGTGCTGCAGCGCGGCTTCCTCGAGGTGTGGCGCGAGCCCTACATCCTCACCGCCTGGGCCAAGGGCCTGAGCCGTGGCCAGGTGCAGGCCCGCCACGGCCTGCGCAACGCCGCGCTGCCGCTGCTGACGCTGATCGGCCTGCAGGTGGGCAACACCGTCAGCGGCGCGGTGCTGGTGGAAACCATCTTCGCCCGCAACGGCGTCGGCCGGCTGGTGCAGGACGCCGTGCTGCGCCAGGACATCCCCGTGGTGCTGGCGGTGGTGACCGTGTCCGCCGCCGCCTTCGTGGTGGTGAACCTGCTGGTGGACCTGCTGTACCCGATTCTCGACCCGCGTATCAGCCATTCGCCCAAGGTGACCTGACCCATGACCACCCTCGAACGTGCCCTCGCCCCCGCCCTCACCGCTGCCGACCACTGGCAGCCACGCGGCCGCCTGCGCCGCAGCCTCGACGTGGCGCTGCCGCTGCTGCGCCGCCCCGGCTTCGTGCTGGCCGCGCTGCTGGTGCTTTTCACCCTGCTGGCCGCCGCCGCGCCCTGGCTGTTCAGCAGCCTCGACCCGTACGCCACGGCGCCGGCGGCCAAGCTGCTGCCGCCGGGCGCCGGCCACTGGCTGGGCACCGACGAACTGGGCCGCGACCTGTATACCCGGCTTCTTTACGGCTCGCGCCTGTCGGTGCTGGCGGCGCTGTTGGCGGTGGGCCTGGCGCTGGTGTGCGGGCTGGGCCTGGGCATTGTCGCCGGCTTCATTGGCGGCCGCAGCGATGCAGTGATCATGCGCTTGATCGACGTGATGCTGGCCCTGCCCGGGCTGTTGCTGGCGCTGGCGATCGTCACTGCCATCGGCTTCGGCACCCTGCCGGTGGCCATCGCCGTGGGCGTGGGCATCATCCCCGGATTCGCCCGCACCACCCGCGCCGAAGTGCTGCGGGTCAAGACCCTGCCCTACGTGGAAGCCGCGCGCCTGGGCGGCGCCAGCTGGACCCGCACCCTGCTGCGCCACGTGCTGCCCAACGCCTGGGGGCCGGTGGCGGTGCTCGCCACCCTGGACTTCGGCGCCGCCATCCTGGCCACCGCCGGCCTCAGTTTCCTCGGCTTTGGCGCCCAGCCACCGGCGGCGGAATGGGGCACGCTGATCGCCAACGGCCGCCAGTTCCTGATGACCGCGCCCTGGGTGTCGCTGCTGCCGGGGCTGGTGGTGGTGCTGGTGGTGTTCAGCCTCAACCATATCGCCCGCACCTTCGAGGAAAGCCAACGATGAGCGCGCTGATCGACGTACACAACCTGAGCGTCAGCTACCACAACGGCGGCCGGGTGAAAGAGGCCGTGCGCGGCGTGTCCTTCAGCCTGCAACCGGGCGAAACCCTGGCCATCGTCGGCGAGTCCGGGTCGGGCAAGACCACCCTGGCCAGCGCCCTGCTCGGCCTGCTGCCCGCCGGCGCGCGGGTGGTAGGGGGCAGCCTGCACGTGGGCGGCAACGACATCAGCCATGCCAGCGAGCGGGTCCGCCGCCAGCTGCGCGGGCGCTTTATCGGCCTGGTGCCGCAAGACCCCATGGTCAGCCTCAACCCCACCCTGAGCATCGGCAAGCAGATCGGCGAAAGCCTGATCCTGGCCCACGGCGGCCGCCGCTACCCGGCGCTGGATGCCGACGTGCTGGAGCTGCTTGGCCAGGTGGGCTTGGACAACGCTGAATTGCGCGCTCGCCAGTACCCCCATGAGCTGTCCGGCGGCATGCGCCAGCGCGTGCTGATTGCCATCGCCCTGGCCGGCAACCCCAGGGTGATCATCGCCGACGAACCTACCAGCGCCCTGGACGTGACCGTGCAGCGGCGCATCCTCGACCACCTGGAGCAGCTGGTGCAGGCGCGCGGCATCTCGCTGATCATCATCACCCACGACCTGGGCGTGGCCGCCGACCGCGCCGACCGGGTGCTGGTGATGAAGGACGGCGCGCTAGTGGAACAAGGCCCGGCGCGGCAGGTGCTGTCAGCGCCCAGCCAGCCCTACACCCGCGACCTGCTGGCCGCCGCCCCGGCGTTCGGCCAGGGCCAGCAGCCGCTGCCGCTGCCGGCGCCCACCGCCGCGCCGCTGCTGAGCCTGCACGGCGTGGGCAAGCAGTACCGGCCCGGCGGCCAGGGCCAGCCGTTCCAGGCATTGAAGGGCCTGAGCCTGGACCTGTACCCGGGGCAGACCCTGGCCATCGTCGGCGAATCGGGGTCGGGCAAAAGCACCAGTTTGCGCATCGCCCTGGGCCTGGAGCCGCCCAGCGAAGGCCGGGTGCGCTTCGCTGGCCAGGACGTGACCGACCTGACCTGGCAGCAGTTTCGGCCGCTGCGCCAGCGCATCCAGCTGGTGCAGCAGAACCCCTTCGCCTCGCTGAACCCGCGGTTCACGATCTACGAAAGCGTGGTGGAGCCGCTGCTGTCCTTCGGCGTGCGCGACAAGGCGGCGCTGCACCAGGCGGCGCGGCAACTGATGGAGCAGGTGCAGCTGCCCGCAAGCTTGCTCGACCGCCTGCCGCGCGAGCTGTCCGGCGGCCAGCGCCAGCGCGTGGCCATTGCCCGGGCGCTGGCGTTGAAGCCCGACCTGTTGCTGCTGGACGAGCCGGTGTCGGCGCTGGACGTGTCGGTGCAGGCGCAGATCCTCGACCTGCTGCGCAGCCTGCAGGCGGAGTTGGGCGTGGCCTACGTGCTGGTATCCCACGACCTGGCGGTGGTGCAGAGCCTGGCCCATGAGGTGGTGGTGCTGCGCCAGGGGCTGGTGGTGGAACAAGGGCCGGCGAACCAGGTGCTGCACAGGCCTGCGCATGCCTATACCCGGGAGTTGCTGGAGGCGATTCCGGGGCATCGCCTTAGCGCCTAACCCGTAGCCGCTGCCGCAGGCTGCGCTGGCCGGTGTGACCCCCCCAAAACAGCAGCGGGGGCACCGGCCAGCGCCGCCCGGCGGCAGCGGCTACGGGTCAGCGGCGCTTGCGGGTGCCCAGTTCTATCCACGTCGGCGCATGGTCGCTGGCGTGCTCCTCATTGCGCACCCAGGCATCCACCCCCGCATTCTTCAGGTAGGGCGCCATTGCCGGGTTCAACAGCAGGTGATCAATGCGCAACCCGCAATTGCGCGGCCAGTGCTGGCGAAAATAGTCCCAGAAGGTATACACCCGCTCCTCCGGGTACAGGTGCCGCAGCGCATCGGTCCAGCCCTGGGCCAGTAGCCGCTCGAAGCAGGCGCGGCTTTCGGGCTGCAGCAAGGCGTCCTTGAGCCACGACTTGGGGTTGTAGATGTCGAAATCCGTGGGCACCACGTTGTAATCCCCGGCCAGCACCACCGGGTGTTCGCTGCCCTGCAACTGCGCGGCGTGGGCGATCAGGCGTTCAAACCACGCCAGCTTGTAGGCAAACTTCGGCCCCGGCTGCGGGTTGCCGTTGGGCAGGTACAGGCACCCCACCAGCACCCCGTGCACCGCCGCCTCCAGGTAGCGGCTCTGGCTGTCGCTGGCATCCCCCGGCAGCCCACGGCGTGACTCCAGCGGCTCGGCGTCGCGGGCGAGGATGGCCACGCCGTTCCACGACGGCTGGCCGTGGTGCAGGCAGCCGTAGCCGATGGCTTCGAAATCGGCGGCGGGGAACTGTGCATCCGTGGCTTTCAGCTCCTGCAGGCAGGCAATGTCCGGGCGCTCGCGTTCCAGCCAGTGCAGCAGGTTGGGCAGCCGCGCGCGCAGGCCGTTGATGTTGAAGGTGGCGATTTTCAGGGCTTTCATGGGGTGGCGATTCCTATGCACCTGAGCGTTGAAAAAAATCAATCACGGCAACTGTCATTTCTGTCAGTTGTGGGTTGCCTGCACCACCGCCAACATTGCCCTTCCATCCCAGATAACGCCCTTATGGGCAGAGGCACACCATGTCCACGAAAAAAACGACTTCAACTTCAGATAAAGCGCAGCCACGCAACGAGACCACTCTTCAGGGTCATGTGCATATTGATTACTCATTCCAGGGACAGGCTGCTCAACTCGATTTTGACACCGCCACCTCCACCGATCATGGAGACATCAATATTACGCAAGGGAGAATTTACACCGACGAAACAAAGCTAGAAATCACCTGGGCTTTCACCTTGGACTTCGAGACTAAGGTGGGCACCTACGAAATCGGAAGCGGCACAACGAATAAAGGAAGCCTTGTCAACCAACGAGAGGGCCACCATTTCGAATTCACCCATGGCACCCTTCATATCGATGAGTACAGTGTAGGCAACACTGTGAAAGGCCGGCTTGTTAACGTGGGCAGTCAACATCCAGGATTCAACATTTCCTTTGCCACCCTGGAATTCCACCATCCCCGCAAGCACTAAAAGTATCACCGTGCTGACGCGTGGGTAAGCCCAAGTGTCTCGGCCTTCAACAATGAAGGCCGATGCCGAGGCACCGTTGAACGTTAACGCCCGTCATATGCATTGAACTCTCCCTTGGCCTGCCGCTCCGACTGGGTAATACCTGTACAGCGCCGGATCCCTCGCCATGGCCAGACCGCTCGAACACTACCAGCGCAAGCGTAACTTCGACGCCACCCCCGAGCCCAGCGGCAAGGCCACCCGGCGCAGCAAGGGCCATGCGCTGCAGTTCTGCATCCAGAAGCACGACGCCAGCCACCTGCACTACGACTTCCGCCTGGAACTGGACGGCACCCTGAAGAGCTGGGCGCTGCCCAAGGGCCCGTCGCTGGACCCGAAGGTGCGGCGCCTGGCGGTGCATGTGGAAGACCACCCGCTGGACTACGCCAGTTTCGAAGGGCATATCCCCGAAGGGCACTACGGCGCCGGCGATGTGATCGTGTGGGACCGCGGCGTGTGGATTCCCGAGGGCGACCCGCAGCAAAGCTACGAAAAGGGCAAGCTGCGCTTTCGCCTGCAAGGCGAAAAGCTGTCAGGCATCTGGAACCTGTTTCGCACCCACCTGGCCGGCAAGAAAGAACAGTGGCTGCTGATCAAGTCGGCGGACGCCGAGGCCCGCCCGGAAGCCGAATTCGACATCGTCCAGGCCGCCCCCGACAGCGTGCTCAGTGACCGTACGCTGATTCCCAAGGCGCCCAAAAAGCCAGCCAAGCCGGCGAAAAAGCCCAAGGCTGCGCTGAGCCACGCGCCCAAAGCTGCCCTGCCCGCCACCCTCACCCCGCAACTGGCGACGCTGATCGAGTCACCGCCCAGCGGCGACTGGCTGTACGAGATCAAGTTCGACGGCTACCGGGTGATGGCGCGCATCGACGGCGCCAAGGTCACCCTGTTCACGCGCAACGGCAAGGACTGGACCGCGAAAATGCCCAGCCAGGCCAAGGCCCTGGCCGCCTTGGGCCTGCAATCGGCGTGGCTGGACGGCGAGATGGTGGTGGCCAACGCCGACGGCGTGTCCGACTTCCAAGCCCTGCAGAACGCCTTCGACGACGGCAGCGACGAGGCCATCGTCTATTACCTGTTCGATGTGCCCTACCTCAACGGCCACGACCTGCGCCAGTGCCCGCTGCAGGAGCGCCGCGCCGCCCTGGCTGCGCTGCTGGAACCCAACCAGGCGCCGCAGCTGCGCTACTCCAGCGATTTCGACCAGCCGGTCGAATCCCTGCTGGCCAGCGCCTGCCAGATGGACATGGAAGGCCTGATTGGCAAACGCCTGGGCAGCCTCTACAACGGCAAGCGCAGCAGCGACTGGATCAAGCTCAAGTGCAAGCAGCGCCAGGAGTTCGTGATCGTCGGCTACACCGACCCCAAGGGCAGCCGCAGCGGTTTCGGCGCGCTGCTGCTGGGCCTGCATGACGCCGACAGCGGTGAGCTGCGCTACGCCGGCAAGGTCGGCACCGGCTTCAACGCCGCCACCCTGGCCAGCATCCTCCAGCGCCTGAAGCCGCTGGCCACCGGCAAGCCGCAGGTCAGCAACGCCCCCACCGGCGTCCAGGCCCGCGACGTGCACTGGCTCAAGCCGCAGCTGCTGGCCGAGGTCGCCTACGCGCAGATGACCCGCGACGGCGTGGTGCGCCACTCGGTGTTCCATGGCCTGCGCGACGACAAGCCGGCCAAGGCCATTGCCCAGGAGAAACCCGTGACAGCCGCCAAGGTTAAAACCCGCACCGCCGCCAGCCGCGACACCCTGCGCCTGACCCACCCCGACCGCGTCATCGACGCCAGCAGCGGCGCCACCAAGCGCGACCTCGCCGAGTACTACGCCCAGGTGGCACCGTGGATCGCGCCGCACCTCAAGGACCGCCCCGTGGCCCTGGTACGCGCCCCGGAAGGCCTGGCCGGCGAGCTGTTCTTCCAGAAGAACGCCGGGCACCTGGACATCCCCGGCCTGGTCAGCGACGAGGCTGCCGGGCAGTCGGTGATCATCATCAACCGCGCCGACGCGCTGCTGGGTGCGGTGCAGATGAACACCCTGGAGCTGCACACCTGGAACACCACCCGCGCCAACTACGACAAACCCGACCGTTTCATCCTCGACCTTGACCCGGACCCGGCGCTGCCGTGGAAAAGCATGCTCGAAGCCACCCAGCTGACCCTGACCCTGCTGGACGAACTGGGCCTGGCCGCCTTTCTCAAGACCAGTGGCGGCAAGGGCATGCACATCGTCGTGCCGCTGACCCGTCGCGCTGGCTGGGATGAGGTGAAGGAGTTCAGCCACGCCATCGTCAAGCACCTGGCCGACCTGCTGCCCGACCGCCTCACCGCCGTGTCAGGGCCGAAGAACCGCGTGGGGCGGATCTTCATCGACTATTTGCGCAACACCCGCGGCGCCACCACCGCCTGCGCCTACTCGGTACGCGCCCGGGAAGGCCTGCCGGTGTCGGTGCCTATCCGCCGCGACGAACTCACCGCGCTCAAGGGCGCCAACCAGTGGACCCTGTTCAACCTGGCCGAGCGCCTGGCCGACCTTGATGACCCCTGGGCCGACTACGCCAGCACCAAGCAGTCGATCACCGCGGCCTTGCGCAAGCGCCTGGGTGTGCACTGATGGCCAAGGCGACGGTGCACATTGGCATTTCCGGCTGGCGCTACACGCCGTGGCGCGGCGACTTCTACCCCGAAGGCCTGAAGCAGAAGGACGAACTGCACTTCGCCTCCCGCGCCGTCAGCAGCATCGAGATCAACGGCACCTTCTACGCCCTGCAACGGCCCGAGCGCTTCGCCCAATGGGCCGCCGAGACGCCCGAGGGTTTCCTGTTCAGCGTCAAGGGCCCGCGCTACATCACCCACACCAAACGCCTGCACGACATCGACGAGGCCCTGGCCAATTTCTTCGCGTCCGGGCCGTTGTCACTGGGCGACCGGCTAGGGCCGATGCTGTGGCAGTTCCCGCCCAACCTGCGTTTCGACGCCGGGCTGTTCGACGCCTTCATGGCGCAGCTGCCGCGCACCGGCAAACAGTTGCTCGACCAGGCCCGCCACTGTGCCGAACGCCTGCAACGCCCGGGTTACCTGGACGGCAGCCCGCAACAACGCCTGCGCCACGCCATCGAGATTCGCCACGAGAGCTTCGTCGACCCCGCCTTCGTCGCCCTGCTGCGCAAGCACGACGTGGCCTTGGTGGTGGCCGACGCGGCGCGTAAATGGCCGCGGGTGCAGGACGTGACCAGCGACTTCATTTACCTGCGCCTGCACGGTGACAAGCAGCTCTACGCCAGCGGCTATTCGGACTCGGCGCTGGAGCAATGGCGCAAGCGCATCATGGCCTGGAAGCGCGGCGCGCAACCGGGGGATGCCGAGCTGATCGAGGCCCACCAAGCGCCGCCCAAGGCCACCGCGCGGGAGGTGTTCTGCTACTTCGACAACGACATCAAGGTGCGCGCGCCCTACGACGCGCGGCGCTTGCTGGCGCTGCTGAAACTGGACAAGAACCTGCAAACCACCCCGGGCGAACTTCCCGCCGATTTTCACTGGCAACCGCGTCGCCTGCATCGCGACTAAAGTCGGCTCCTACCACGGACGGCGTAGGAGCCGACTTTAGTCGCGATGCAGGCAACCCGATGTAATGTCGGACGTAGCTATCAGGAGGCTTTTTTGCTGGCGCGTTTGGGCGCCGGTTTTTTCCCCGCCAGGCTGCGCTTGAGCAGGTCGGTCAGGTCGAGGATATCCGCGCCCTTCTGTTCGCCCTGCTCGTCCACCGAGGTCACGGTGGCGATCTTGCCCTTGCTGGCCTTCTCTTCCACCAGGTCCATGATGGTCTGCTTGAAGTCGTCCTGGTACTCCTCGGGCGTCCAGCTGCCGCTCATGTCCTCCACCAGGCGCTTGGCCATCTGCAGTTCACGCTTGTCGATCTTCGCCCCGGTGACACTGCTGTCCAGCTCCAGCCCTTCCAGCCCACGCACCTGGCTCGGCCAGCGCAGGGTGATCATCACCAGCGCGTCCTCCAGCGGGCGGATCAGCGCCAGATGCTGCTGGGTGTGCAGCACCACCCGCGCCAGGGCCACCTTGCCGGTGCTGTCCAGGGTTTGGCGCAGCAGTGCGTAGACCTTGCCGCCGCGCTTGTCCGGAGCCAGGTAGTACGGGGTCTCGAAGGCCTGAAGGGGGATTTCGCCGGCGGTCACGAACGAGAAGATATCGATGGTCTGGGTGGCTTCCGGGCGCGCCTTGCGGATCTCCTCCTCGCTGATCACCACGTAGCGGCCTTTCTCGTATTCCACGCCCTTGACGATGTTGTCCTTGTCGATGTCCTTGCCGGTGACCTTGTTGATGCGCTTGTAGCCCACCGGGTCCATGCTGCGCTTGTCCAGCCAGTCGAAATCGATGCGCTCGCTGGACACGGCCGTGGTCAGCGCCACGGGGATGTGCACCAGGCCGAAGCTGATGGCGCCTTTCCAGATGGCTCGAGCCATGCTGCACCTCCTGCGGGGCCCGGGGTGGGCCTATAGAAAGACTGACTACAGGCTGCTGGGAAGGTTTAGTTGGGGGGCCAGGACGCGCCCAGTTACCAATCGCCCCAAAATGGGGAACCGTCGCCCTGATCAGGGGCGCAGCGGTTGTGGACAGCCACCCTGTCACCATGGGTAACACGATTGTATACAATATTTTCCTGACCGTTTGGGCATGATTTCCCTGCCTGCTGTTCCCACCAAACCCCCATGTTTCCTTGCAAATCAACCCTCTGTAGCGCTACGAACAAGACCATTGAAAAAACAGTTCACACAACTGGCACAAAACTGGCTTACCTGAACCACCAACTTGTATACATAAATACAATAACGTGGAGCCCTACCGATGCAGCTGAACAGCCCTGCCGAGTCCTCCCTAGCCGAATTAGCCCCCGCACACCTGCGTGACCATGAGGTGCCGGCCCTCAGCCCGCGCCTGCACAACCGTGACCTGGCCCCCACCCGCCAGGAAGGCCGGCGCTGGGGCGGCTACAGCATTTTCTCGCTGTGGGCCAACGACGTGCACAACATCGCCAACTACTCCTTCGCCATGGGCCTGTACGCCATGGGCCTGGGCGGCTGGCAGATCCTGTTGTCGCTGCTGATTGGCGCGGCGCTGGTGTATGGCTTCATGAACCTGTCCGGCTACATAGGTCAGAAGACCGGGGTGCCGTTCCCGGTCATCAGCCGCATCAGCTTCGGCATTCATGGCGCGCAGCTGCCGGCGCTGGTGCGCGCGGTCATCGCCATCGCCTGGTTCGGCATCCAGACTTACCTGGCCTCGGTGGTGCTCAAGGTGCTGGCCACGGCCCTGGTGCCGAGCCTGGCCGCCTACGACCACAACCTGCTGCTGGGCCTGTCGAGCCTGGGCTGGGGCTGCTTCATCAGCATCTGGCTGGTGCAGCTGGTGATCCTCGCCTATGGCATGGAAACCGTACGCCGCTACGAAGCGTTCGCCGGGCCGGTGATCCTGCTGACCATGACCGCGCTGGCGGCGTGGATGTACAGCCGCGTGGGCGGCCACATCAGCTGGGCCATCCGCGAGCCGCTGCAGGGCGCCGCCATGTGGCGCGGCATCTTCGCCGGGGGCGCGTTGTGGCTGGCGATCTACGGCACGCTGATCCTCAATTTCTGCGACTTCGCCCGCTCGGCGCCGTCCCGGCGCTGCATCCGCGTGGGCAACTTCTGGGGCCTGCCGGTGAACATCCTCGCCTTCGCCGTGGTGACGGTGCTGCTCTGCGGCGCGCAGTTCTCCATCGACGGCCAGACCATCGAAAACCCCACGCAGATCATCCAGGCCATCCCCCACACCGCGTTCCTGGTGCTGGGCTGCCTGGCGCTGCTGATCGTCACCGTGGCGGTGAACATCATGGCCAACTTCGTCGCCCCGGCCTTCGTGCTCAGCAACCTGGCGCCACGCCTGCTGACCTTCCGCCGCGCCGGCATGATCAGCGCCGCGGTGGCGGTGCTGATCCTGCCGTGGAACCTGTACAACAGCCCGGTGGTGATCCAGTACTTCCTGGCCGGCCTGGGCGCCCTGCTGGGCCCGCTGTACGGCATCATCAGCGCCGACTACTGGCTGCTGCGCCGCGGCAGGATCAACGTGCCGCAGCTGTACACCGAAGCCAGCGACGGCGCCTACCACTACCGCCGCGGCATCAACCCGCGCGCCGTGGCCGCGGTGCTGCCGGCCGCGATCATCGCCATCGTGCTGGCGCTGGTGCCGGCGTTCGCCACCGTGTCGGCGTTCTCCTGGCTGTTCGGCGCCACCATCGCCGCGGCCGTCTACCTGCTGATCAGCGACCGTCACCAGGCGTTCGCCGACGTCAGCGGCGAGTGCATCGCCGTCGACAACGCCAGCCACTGATTCCTGCCAATGAGGTCCTCCATGCGTATCCTTGTCGTCAACGTCAACACCACCGAATCCATCACCGCCACCATCGCCGAGCAGGCGCGCAGCGTGGCCGCACCGGGCACCGAGATCGTCGGCCTGACGCCGCGCTTCGGCGCCGAGTCGGTGGAGGGCAACTTCGAAAGCTACATGGCCGCCATCGGCGTGATGGACGCGGTGATGCGCTACGACCAGCCGTTCGACGCGGTCATCCAGGCCGGCTACGGCGAGCACGGCCGCGAGGGCCTGCAGGAGCTGCTGAACGTGCCGGTGGTGGACATCACCGAAGCCGCCGCCAGCCTGGCCATGCTGCTGGGCCACGCCTACTCGGTGGTCACCACCCTGGACCGCACCGTGCCGCTGATCCAGGACCGCCTGCGCCTGGCCGGCCTGTACCAGCGCTGCGCCTCGGTGCGCGCCAGCGGCGTGGCGGTGCTGGAGCTGGAAGAAGACCCGGCCCGCGCGGTGGCCGCCATCGTCGCCCAGGCCGAACAGGCGGTGCGTGACGACAAGGCCGAGGTGATCTGCCTGGGCTGCGGTGGCATGGCCGGGCTCGATGAGCTGATTCGCGAAGCCACCGGCGTGCCGGTGGTGGACGGCGTGACCGCCGCCGTGACCCTGGCCGAGTCGCTGGTGCGGCTGGGGCTGAGCACCTCCAAGGTGCGCACCTACGCCACGCCGCGCAGCAAACGCGTCGACGGCTGGCCGCTGGCCTGACCCCGTAGCAGCTGCCGAAGGCTGCGTCCGCTTCACGCGGTGCATCAGATAAACCGCGCGGGTTCCCGGGACGCGGCCTTGGGGCCGCTGCTACGGGATGTGGGGCGCCTGTTGGGCCTTGCCCTTGGCCACCAGCCAGCGGTGGAAGCTGCGGCACTGGGGCTTGTTGAAGGCATCGCTGCTCCAGCGCAGCTGATACGCCGCCGCCAGGGGCAGCGCATGGGCGTAGGGCATCAGCAATTGCTGGCACGCCAGCAGCCCGCTGACCATGGCATAAGGCGCCAGCACCACCCCCTGCCCCAGCAGCGCCGCGTCGATGGCCAGGCTGGTGGAGGAATAGGTGCGTGGTTGCCGCAACGGCTGCTCGACGACCACGCCGGCGCTGGCGAACCAGCTCTCCCAGGACGGCGGCGAGTCGAACTTGGGCCGTGAGTCGACCCGGATCAACGGCAACCGCGCCAGCGCCGCCGGCGTCGCGCAGGGGCCGCACAGGCTGGCCGCGCACACCGGCACCACGCAGTCGTGGAACAGCACCGCGGCATGCTCGCCGGGCTGCGGGCTGTCGCCATAACCAATGCGAAAATCCACGCCGTCGGCCAGCAGGTCTTCGTTCAGGGTGCTGTCCAGGTACACGCTTACCCCTGGGTGCTGCTGCTCCCATTCCGGCATCAACGGCGCCAGCCACTTCGCCAGCAGCGACGGCAGCCCACTGATCGACAGGCTGTGCGGGTCGCGCGCGCGGTGGGCTTCGTCGACGCCCAGGCGCAGGGTCTCGAACGCCGCGCTGCAACGCGCATGAAAGCGCTGGCCGTTGGGGCTCAGTTGCAGGCGCTGCCCGACTTTTACCGTCAGGCTGATGCCCAGCGCCTGCTCCAGCAGCTTCATCTGCTGGCTGACCGCGCCGGTGGAAATCCCCAGGCGCCGCGCTGCCTGGGTGATGCCGCCGCAGTGGCCCACCGCTTCGAATATTTCCATGGCCCGCAAGGGTGGCAATGGCGTCATCGGCGCCTCCTTCAATCGTTTAGGTATTCTAAACAACGGCGCAGTTTTAGCCATCTTATCTTCACTGACTCCGCCCCGTAGGCTATTCCCATCCCCCACGACGGGGGCCATTTGCCAGGTGGAGTGACTGATGAACCGCTATCCCGACCCGATCCAGCACGTGGTGCTGGGCGACACCGACCTCAGCCTCGATGCCTTCGTCGCCGTGGCCCGCCATGGCGCCACGGTGGCGTTCAGCGATGCCTACAAGGCGCGCGTCAACGCCTCGTGCCAGCTGGTGCACCGCTTCCTTGAAGAGAACCGCCTGGTCTACGGCGTGACCACCGGCTTCGGCGACAACGTGCGCCACGTCATCGCCCCCGAGGACGCCCGCACCCTGCAGACCAACATTGTCCGCTCCCACGCCGTGGCCGTGGGCGAGCCGTTGAACCGCGAGCAGGTGCGCGCCGTGGCGCTGATGATGCTGGTCAGCCTGGGCAAGGGCTTTTCCGGCGTGCGCCTGGAACTGCTGGAGCTGATTGCCGGCGTGCTCAACCACGACGTGATGCCGTTCGCCCCCGGCGAAGGGTCGGTGGGCTACCTGGCCGTGGAAGGCCACATCGCCCTGGTGCTGCTGGGCGAAGGCCGCGCGCGGGTGGCCGACGGTGAATGGCTGGATGGCGGCGAGGCCCTGCGCCAGGTGGGCCTGTGCCCCACGCAGCTGCACACCAAGGAAGGCCTGGCGATGCTCAACGGCACCACCTCGGTCACCGCCCTGGGCCTGCTGGCGCTGTACAACGCCACCCAGGCCGCGCGCGTCGCCGACCTGGCCGCGGCGCTGTCGGTGGAAGCCCTGCGCGGCACCGTGCGCGCCTATGACCCGCGCTACCACTCGGTCAAGGCCCACCCGTTGCAGGCGCAGACTGCGCGCACCCTCTGCGCGCTGCTGGCCGACAGCCAACTGGCTGCCGACAACATCGACCACCGCCTGCAGGACTTCTACAGCCTGCGCGCCATCCCCCAGGTGCACGGCGCCGTGAAGCAGTTCATCGAGTTCGCCCGCCAGGCCCTGGAGGCCGAGCTGTGCTCCAGCGGCGACAACCCGGTGATCTACCCCACCGGCAACGGCGACGGCGTGGCCATTTCCGGCGCCAACTTCGACGGTTCCTACGTGGGCATGGCCACCGACACCCTGTGCGTGGCCATGACCAACCTGGCCAAATTCTCCGAGCGGCGCACCGACCGCATGGTCAACTCGCACTTCAGCGAAATGCCCGCCTTCCTGGTGCGCCAACCGGGGCTCAACAGCGGTTACATGATCATCCAGTACACCGCCGCCGGCCTGCTGGGGGAAATGAAAGTGCTGTCGCACCCGGCGTCGGTGGACAGTGTGTCGACCTGCGGCAACCAGGAAGACCCGGTCAGCTTCGCCTACAACGCGGCGATGAAGGCCTACAAGGTGTCGCAGAAACTGGAGTCGGTGCTGGCCATCGAGGTGTTGGTCGGCTGCCAGGCCCTGGACTTCCACGCCGTGGACAAGGCCGGCAGCGCCACCCGCGCGGTGTACGACCTGGTGCGCAGCGTGGTGCCGGTAGCCGAGCAGGACCGGGCGTTCTACGCCGACATCGTCAGCGTGACCGAGCAGCTGCGCAGCGGCGCGCTGCTCAAATGCGCGCCGGTCACCCCGTAGCAGCTGCCGCCAGGCTGCGTCACTGAAGCCGCGGCCTGGACAATGTCAGGCCGCACGCTCCAGCGTCGCCAGTAACTCCTGGAACTGCACCGCCAGCTTGTGCCGCGGCGCCAGGTGAATCATCGGCACGCCGGCCTCGTGGGACTCGCGCATCTTCACCGTGCTGCTCAGGTACACCGGCAGCATCGGCAGGCCTTCCTGAATCAGCTCGTCCACGAGCGTCTGGTGCAGGCTGGTGCGGCTCTCGAACTGGTTCACCACCACGCCCTCCACCACCAGCGTCTCGTTGTGGTCGGCGCGCAGCTCGGCCACCTGGGCCACCACGTTGTAAAGCGCCTGGCGCGAGAACAGGTCGCAGTCGAACGGAATCAACACCCGCTGCGCCGCGATCAGCGCGCTGAAGGTGTAGAAATTCAGCGCCGGCGGCGTGTCGATGTAGATGCGCTCGTAGTCCTCGGACAAGTCCACCAGCAGCTTGCGCAGCTTGTTGATCTTGAACTTGGCCTCCAGCTTGGCCTGCAGGTCGGCCAGCTCGGGCGAAGCCGTGATCACGTCGAGGTTGTCATAGCGCGTCGGCGTGATCGCCACCTTGTACTTCTTGCCCGACCCGCCCGGGTACAGGGTGTGCTTGAAGAAATCGGCGATCCCCATGGGAATCGCCTCGCCCACGCACCCGGTCAGGTAATGCGTGGAGTTGGCCTGGGGGTCCAGGTCCACCAGCAGCGTCTTGTAGCCCTCGGCGGCACTGACTGCGGCGAGATTGCAGGCGATGCTCGACTTGCCAACGCCACCTTTTTGATTGAACACCACACGACGCATCAGTCCATTGTTCCGCTGAAAAAAGGGGCTTGGATCCTATCAACTAATTGTTACAGTTTTGCTATCACCCCACCATAAATCAGCACCAACCGGTTTATTTGGCGAATAACTGGCCCATGTCCTTGAACGCCTTGAACTCCAATGCATTCCCGCACGGGTCAAACAGGAACATCGTCGCCTGCTCCCCCACCTGCCCCTGGAAGCGAATGTACGGTTCGATCACAAAGGCTATCCCGAAGGATTTCAGGCGCGCCGCCAGCGCCTCCCACTCTTCCCAGCGCAGCACGATGCCGAAGTGCGGCACTGGCACGTCGTGGCCGTCCACGGGGTTGCTGTGCACATTGGCCTGAGCGTCGGTCCTGGGGTGCAGGTGAATGACCAACTGGTGGCCGTAGAAATTGAAGTCGACCCATTGGGCGCTTGAGCGCCCTTCTTCAAGGCCGAAGACCTCGCCGTAGAAAGCGCGGGCGGCGGCCAGGTCGTGGACGGGGATGGCCAGGTGAAAGGGTGAGAGACTCATGGCAGGTGCTCCGCAAATGCGCTTAGTGTAGTCGCTGCCGCAGGCTGCGCTGGCCCTCAGCCACGCTGGAGATCTCCAGTGAATTCGGCTGGCGCCAGCGGCCACAGGTATCACAGCGCCAGCGACAGCCGCAGGCCATCGTAGATGGCAGCGTGGATGTCGCGGCTGGCCACGGCATCGCCTATGCGGAACAGCTGGAAGCGGCCGTCAGCGTTGGCCACCAACGCCTGCTCGCGCACGTCGATGAACGCCTGTTGGTCCAGCTCGCCACGGTTGCGTGACTGCGCTTTCAGGGCGAAGTACAGGTCGTCCAACGGCAGGGTGCCGTGCTCCACCACCACGTGGTCCACCACCCGTTCGTAGTGGTGGCGCGTGGCTTCGCACCACAGCCGCGCCACGCGGCGGCCGCCTTCGGCGCGCACGGCCACCAGGCGCTGGCTGAAGGTCTGCTGCACGTTGTGCTCGACGAACACCTTCAGGTAGGCCGGCATGTTCAGGCCGCCCACGTCCGGGCCGAGCATGGCTTCGCCAGTGACGAACTGCACGTGCACGCCGGGCTGCTGCGCCAGCACCTCGGTGCAGCTCAGGGCCTGGTGCGCGCCGTTGCCGTCGAACACCAGCACCTCCCCCTGGGGCTTGCAGTCGCCGGTCAGCACGTCCCAGCTGCTGCGCACCAGTTCGCTGCCGTGCTCAAGGAACTCACAGTCGGGCACGCCGCCGGTGGCGATAATGACCACGTCCGGGGCCAGGGCCAGCACGTCGTTGGCCTCGGCGTAGCAGTTGTAGCGAATGCTCACCCCCAGCCGCTCGCACTCGGCCAGGCGCCAGTCGACCACGCCGATCAGCTCGCGGCGGCGCAGCGGCATGGCGGCCACGCGCACCTGGCCGCCGGCCTGGTCGCCGGCTTCCAGCACGCTGACGCGGTGGCCACGCTCGGCGCATACCCGCGCGGCTTCAAGCCCCGCGGGGCCGGCGCCAACCACCACCACGTGGCGGCCTGGCGTGGTGCTGGGTGGCGTGACCTGGGGAATGCGTGCCTCGCGGCCGGTGGCCGGGTTGTGGATGCAGTGGGCTTCGCCGGAAATGTAGATGCGGTCGATGCAGTAGCTGGCGCCCACGCAGGGGCGGATGCGTTCTTCCTGGCCGGCGGCCACCTTGGCCAGCAGGTGCGGGTCGGCCATGTGCGGGCGGGTCAGCCCTACCAGGTCCACCAGGCCTTCGCGCAGGGCGTGGCGGGCGGTGGCGACGTCGCTGATGCGCGCCGCATGCATCACTGGCACCGGCACGGCGCGGCGTACGGCGCCGGCCAGTTCCAGGTGCGGACCGGCCGGGGTACCCATGCCGGGGATCACCCGCGCCAGGGCCTCGCCGCTGTCGATGCGGCCCTTGATCACGCTGACGAAGTCCATGCCGTGGTCGGCCAGGGTACGGGCGATGGTCAGGCCCTCTTCCTGGCCCAGGCCGCCAGGCATGTCCTCCTCCACCGCCATGCGCACGCCGATGATGAACTGCGGCCCGACCGCCTTGCGCATGGCTGCCAGCACCTCCAGGGGAAAACGCAGGCGCCCTTCCAGGCCGCCGCCGTAGCCGTCGTCGCGAAGGTTGCCGGGGCTCCAGAACGCGTCGAACAGGTGGCCGTAGGCTTCGATCTCCACGCCATCCAGGCCGGCGGCCTTGCAGCGCTCGGCGGCGTCGGCGTACTGGCGAACGATGCGGGCGATGTCGAAGTCCTCCATCTGCTTGGCGAAGCTGCGGTGCGAGTGCTCGCGGCCGCGCTGGGGCCACATCAGCGGCAGCCAGTCATCGGTGAAGTTGCTGGCGCGCCAGCCCAGGTGCGACAGCTGGCACATCACCGCGCTGCCGTGCTGGTGCACGCCGTCGGCCAGTTCCGCCAGCCATGGCACCACTTCGTCCTTGTACAGGTGCAGGTTGCCAAAGGCCGGTGGGCTGTCGGCGGCGACGATCGACGAGCCGCCGATCATGGTCAGGGCCACGCCACCCTTGGCCTTTTCCTCATGGTAGAGACGGTAGCGCTGGCGCGGCATGCCGTCTTCCGAATAGGCCGGTTCGTGGGAGGTGCTGACCACGCGGTTGCGCAGGTGCAGGTGTTTGAGGGCAAAGGGTTGCAACAGCGGATCGTTGGCGCTGGCCATGGGGCATCCTCATCGATGGCGGCGGGATCAGGGCTGGGTGCTGCTGGCGGTCTGCGCCGCCTGGTCGAACATGGCGTCGAAACGGGGTTTGTTGGCGGCGTAATAGTCGGCCACCACGCGGTCGGTGCCGCTGTCACGGGCCTTGAGCATCAGGCCCTGCAGCTCGGCCAGGGGCATCGAGTAATGGGCGAAGAAGTACGCTACCTGCGGGTGCTGCTGACTGAAGCCCTTGCGCGCCACGGCGTGGATCTGCTCGGCGCCGCCGAAAATGCCCTTGGGTTCGGCTAGATAGCGCAGCTTCCATTTGGAGAACATCCAGTGCGGGTTCCAGGCATTGATCACCGCCCACTGGCCGCGGCGCAGGCCACGGTCCATCTCGGTGAGCATGCCGGTCTCGGACGAGGCCACCAGCTTGTAGCCGGCCAGGTGGTAGGCGTCGATGGCCTTGAGCGACAGCTTGTACTGGCCGTTGCCGGCCTCGGAGGTGAGGATGCGGCCGTCGAGCTTGGCGCGCACCTCGGGCTTGTTCAGGTCCTCGACGCTGGCCACCTCGCTTGCCGGCACGGTGTCGGGCACCGCCCAGCCGATGCGGCCTTCGTACAGCACGCCGAGGTCTTCGAGGCGGTCCTTGTACTTGTCCCAGTAGTCCTTGTGGGTGTTGGGCAGCCACACCATGGGAATCAGGTCGATGTTGCCGTTGGCCAGGGCCTGGAACTGGATGCCGATGTCGGCCTGCACCATCTTCACCGGCTGCTTGAGGTGGTCTTCCAGGGCGGTCTGGGCCAGCTTGGCGGTGATTTCGGTGTCGGACCAGTTCACCCAGCCGATGCGTATGGGGGCGGGCGCGTCGGCGGCGTGGGCCATGAGGGTGGTGGCGGCCAGCAACAAGGCGGCGAGCCTGGCATAAGCTTTTGGGCTATACAGATGCATTGGCTTGTTCCTCAACGTTAGGTCACGGTTTCCTGGGCAGTCGAAGTCAGCGCTATGTTTTTTGTTGATCAAAGCAAATCCCGGGCCGCGCCTGCAATCGATTAAAACTGCCGGTTGCCATGAGAAAAGATTATGGAAAGACTGCGTCGACGCCTGCCGCCCCTCACCGCCCTGGTGGTCTTCGAGGCCGCCGCGCGGCTACAGAGCTTTACCCTGGCGGCGCAGGAGATGTGCATCACCCAGGCCGCCGTGAGCCGGCAGATTCGCCAGCTGGAGGAGCACCTGGCCAACCCGCTGTTCATCCGCAACCACCGCAACGTCACCCTCACCAACGCCGGCCAGCGCTTGTTCGAAGCGGTGGACGAGAGCCTTGAGCGCATCGCCCAGGCCAGCACCGAGATCCGCGGCGACGCCAGCGACGCCATCACCATCGCCGCCACCGTGTGCATGGCCACCTACTGGCTGATGCCGCGCCTGGATGCCTTCCAGCGCGAATTCCCCCAAGTGGCGCTGCGCCTGTTTGCCTTCGACCGCGAGATTGACCTGCGCGCGGAAAACGTCGACGTGGCCATTACCTGCGGCAACGGCGGCCAGCGCCACGGCGTGCGCCTGAGCCATTTGATGGATGAGGAACTGGTGCCGCTGTGCAGCCCCGCCTACCTGCAGGGCCGCACCCTGCACGAGCCTCAAGAACTGCTGGGCGAGCGCCTGCTGAACCTTGACCGCGAGCACTGGCGCGGCTTCAACTGGGCGGTCGCCGACTGGGCCGCCTGGTTTGACCAGATGCAGGTGCGAGGCCCGCTGCCGCCTGCGCGCCTGGCCTTCAACAACCACGCCCAGCAGATCCTCGCCACCCTGGAAGGCCGCGGCATCGCCCTGGGCAGCCCGCACATGCTCACCGACCTGCTGGCCGACGGCCGCCTGGTGCAGGCCCTGCCCCACCGCTACGCCACCCGGCGCGGCTATTACCTGGCGGTGAACGAGCACAGCACCCGGCCCCAGGCAGTGGCGCGGTTGCAAGCGTGGCTGCAAGGCGCCGCGTGATCCCGACGCTGCCTGGCGGCAGCCGCTACAGCAATCGCGCACACCGCCCCTGTAGCAGCGGCCGCAGGCCGCGTCCAAGGCACCGCCCTGTTCCCGGCACACCGCACCGCACCCGGACGCCGCCTGCGGCAGCTGCTACGGGGACGCGCGCAACCTGCTGATCGCGTCGTCTGCATCGCGGCCAAGGCCGGCTCCTACCACGCACGGGGTAGGAGCCGACTTTAGTCGCGATGCAGTCAACGCAGTTTCAAGACAGTTGCTCCTACGCGGCTACAGCAATCGCACACACCGCTCCCGTAGCAGCGGCCATAGGCCGCGTCCGAAGGTGCCGCGCTGTTTCCGGCACACCGCAGCGCACCCGGACGCCGCCTGGCGGCAGCTGCTACGGGGACGCGCGCAACCCGCTGATCGCGTCGTCTGCATCGCGGCCAAGGCCGGCTCCTACCACGCACGGGGTAGGAGCCGACTTTAGTCGCGATGCAGTCAACGCAGTTTCAAGACAGTTGCTCCTACGCGGCTACAGCAATCGC
>NZ_JBWGIG010000027.1:0-92449 GCF_056312595.1 Pseudomonas sp. GYB4201
CCCCCCCCCCGCGACCGAAGCCCCCGCTTAACGACCGGGCACCCTGGAAGCCTGGGACGCCGCCTCCGGCAGCTGCTACGGGGCATTGTTGTGGCGAGGTTCGAAATCGCATGCAAATCCGCGTCAGGCAACCTACCCTGTAGCGTAATTTGCCACCCGACCTCAAGGAGCCGCTCGGAACGCCGATGCGCCAGATCTGGAAACCTTTTCGAGCGTTGTATTTCGCCGCGTTGATGATGTTGATCGGCTCGGGCCTGCTAAGCACCTACCTGGCCCTGCGCCTGGCTGCCGAGCAAGTGGATGGCCTATGGGTGGGGGCCTTGATGGCCGCCAACTATTTCGGCCTGGTGCTGGGTGGCAAGATCGGCCACCGGCTGATCGGGAGGGTAGGGCACATCCGTGCCTATGCCACCTGCGCCGGCATTGTCTGTGCGGCGGTGCTGGGCCATGGCCTGGTGGACTACCTGCCGGCCTGGCTGTTCCTGCGGATGATCGTGGGCCTGGGCATGATGTGCCAGTACATGGTCATCGAGAGCTGGCTCAACGAGCAGGCCGACGCCAAGCAGCGTGGCGCGGTGTTCAGCGGCTACATGATCGCCTCGTACCTGGGCCTGGTGCTGGGGCAGCTGATCCTGGTGGTGCACCCGCAGCTGGGCCCTGAGCTGCTGATGCTGGTGGCCCTGTGCTTCGCCCTGTGCCTGGTGCCGGTGGCCATGACCCAGCGCATCCACCCGGCGCCGCTGAAGCCGGCGCCCATGGAGCCACGCTTCTTCCTCAAGCGCGTACCGCAGTCCCTGAGCACCGTACTGGGCTCGGGGCTGATCGTGGGTTCGTTCTACGGCCTGGCACCGCTGTACGCCTCCCAGCAGGGCCTGAGCACCGAGCAGGTCGGCCTGTTCATGGGGTGTTGCATCTTCGCCGGGCTGCTGGTGCAGTGGCCGCTGGGCTGGCTGTCCGACCGCTACGACCGCGCCGTGCTGATCCGCACCTTCGCCTTCTGCCTGGCCATTGCCGCGTTGCCGCTGGCCATAATGCCCAGCGTGCCCCTGGAGGTGCTGTTCGGCGTCGGCTTCCTGGTGTCGCTGCTGCAGTTCTGCCTGTACCCGCTGGCCAACGCCTTCTCCAACGACCACGTCGAGCCTGACCGCCGTGTCTCGCTCACGGCCATGCTGCTGGTGACCTACGGTGTGGGCGCCAGTGTCGGCCCGTTGGCGGCCGGCGTGCTGATGAAGTCGTTCGGCAGCCACATGCTCTATGCGTTCTTCAGCTTCTTCGCCTTCGTGCTGGTGTGGCGTATCCGGCCCAAGGCCGTCACCAACCTGCACCAGGTGGACGACGCGCCGCTGCATCACGTGGCCATGCCGGACAGCATGACCAGTTCGCCGCTGGTGGCCGCCCTGGACCCACGGGTGGACGAGCAGTCGGTGCACGACCAGATGCACGTCAGCAACGAGCACACGCCCGAAGCGCCGGTGGACGTCCAGGTCGAGCCCATGGCCGACGAGCTGGACGAGGCCGCGGAGATGGGCGATGGCAAGAAGGTGGTAGGCCGCAGCCTGAGCGAAGAAGAGCAATAAGGCAGCGCAATAAAAAAGGCCCGGTATTCAATACCGGGCCTTTTTTCATCGGGCGATCAACTCAGTAATCGTCCTTGTCGAACCGCCGCGCCTCGCGCTGCAGGTCGAACACGAAGCGCTCTACCTGGCGCTGCACCAGCCCGGTCATGTTATGGAAGCGCATGCCGGCGAACGTGGTGTTGATGCGCTCCTCGAAGTGCAGGTGGCGCAGTTCGACCGGCGCGGTCATCTTGCCGAACGGCAGGTTGGCCACGAAGCGGTCATACACCTGGCCCAGCTGCAGGCGCTCGGAGATGTCGCCCTCAAAACGCAGCTTGCAGCCGGTGGCGGAGATGTCCAGCAGCTTGCCGGTGAACTCACCCTTGAGCTTCTCGCCGGCAATCTCGACGTCCACCAGGTGGGCCAGCTTGAGCGCGGCACGGAAGGCGTTGCGGCGCTGGTGATAGACCACCTCGGTCGGCAGCGGGCCGTGGTACACGCGGCCGCCTTCGTTCTCGTCGATGGTCAGGACGTCGTTGACGTCCCAGGCAATGCGCACGCCATCATGGAAGCCTTCCACCTTGAAAGGCTCGCCGGCGGCGAGGAATTTCTCGCCGTCGCGCGGGATCATCTCGTCGAACGCCAGGACATTGCTGTCCTTGTCCAGTTCGACCAGGTAGGTCTGGAAGCGCTGGCTGCGCTCATGAAAGGTGATGATCAAAGGATCATGGCTCTGCAGCAGCGCACGCAGGTTGGCGGCGATTTCCAGGGGCGTTGTCAGCACCTTGGGGGGCTGCGGAGCGTCTTCCGCGTTTGTGGCATTGAACACGGTTTATCAATCTCCAGGCAAAAAACGACACACGCAGGTGCTGGCTTTATGGCAGCATGTTCCACGCCTTGGTAAGGAAGGTCAAGCCTGACTAAGCGGACGAGGCTTGGCCAGTTTTGACGTGGAGCCTCGGGCATCATAAAGCGAGGGGGTTTCACCGCCCATGAGAATGCGCATCTGGTTGGCGGTGGTGAGTTGTTGCAGGCGAATCAGCTTGCCGTTCTGCTCATTCACTGCCTGGCAGTCGGCCAGCAGCCCCGTGAGCAGATCGCCCCGAGCCAGGAGGTCGGCTCCAAGGTGCGTGTGTTGGGCCAGGATTTCCAGGCCATTACGGTCAGCGGTCAACTTGAGATTGAGCAGTATCTCGGTGCGTTTACGGCCATGCTGTTCGAGCAGAACGATCAACGACTGTTTTTGCGCCAGGATATTTTCCAGCAGCGGCATGTCGCGGCCGTGCAGGGCCAGCGACTCTTGCTGGAGCAGGGCGAGCAGTTGCTGCGCCGGAGCAATATCTTCTTCAATCAACAGCAGTAGGTTTCTGTCGTGCATGGCTGGCTCTGGTATTCAAGCGTCCAGAAGCCTCGGCGCAGGGCGGGGGCCCTAGCGCTGGGCTTCGAAATTTAGCAGTTTGCTGGCTACGCGGCTGCTATCCACTTTATAGCTGCCATCGGCAACAGCGGCTTTCAACTGCGCCACGCGGGCACTGTCGACAGTCGGCTGGTCGCGCAGCTTGTCAGTGACTTTCTGCAACTGCTGAGCCTCGGAACTCAGGTGTACGGATTCCCCGCCGCTGGCGCTGCCAGTGGACGCAGTGGTGGCCGCGGACGTGTCGGTGCTCACCGATGTATCGGTGGCGGTGTCCTTGGTGCCGCTCGTACGTGTCGAGGTCGACACCTGCGAGGAACTGTTCAAACGACTGAAGTCGATAACCATAATGAAAAACCTCTGGGTATTTGGACGCTTGCCTTGTTTTCGGCCAAACCCCGAATAACTTTAGGCACTTTGATACAAAGCGCCGATGCGCCAGAACTGGGGGCTGCGATGCACCCAGTCTAGGAAAATACGCCGCGAACCGCCAGCGTTTACATAGCCACTTCCACCTGGCCTGGGCCGGTGACGCGGGCCTTGATCACGCGGTTGGAGTTCAGGTTGCGCACCCGGATCTGCTCGCTCATGGCTCCTTTGGACAGGGCCTCGCCGGGCATTTTCACCGCCAGGGTGCCGGTGGTGGCGGTGATCACCACGTTGTCGCCTTTTTTGATGGTGTCGGGCGCTTCCACGTGGGCCGGGCTCAATACCTGGTCGTTTACCGTTGGTCGGAGAAGCTTCTGGCCCACCGCCTGGTCCAGTGCCGTCAGGTAGCCCTGGGGCAGCAGCCCGACGTCGCGTTCGCGCATGGCCACGTCGCCGTCCTCGATGACGCTGTCGCGCTTGAGTGGGCGGGTGGTGATCACCACGTCGCGGAACAGCTTCACCTGGGCGGGCACGAACACCGTCCAGGGCGAGCTGCCGTCACAACGCACGCGCACCGACACGCGGCCGATGGGCGTGGCGGGGCTTTGCAGCGCCGCTGTCAATTCCTTGTCGCATAGCCCCATGCGCAGGCGCGGGTCAAGCGGGTTGACCTGTATCTCGTAGCGACCTTCGGTCTGGCTGGTTGCCAGATAATCTTCTACGGTGAACTCAAGAAAACCCTGGGTGGTACCGATAAGCTGCTCAGGAGTTGTGAACTCTTCGGCCTGGGAGGCACCGCCGAATCCAAAAATGCACAACACGGCGAATCCGCAGAGTAGTTTCTGTGCCATGCGTCGGGAAAATGTCGTTTTTGCGTTCATACATTACAAAAAGCAAGGGTCGTGCCGACTCAATGTTCAGGTACGATCCACGCGAAGGTTTAAGGAGTCACGGGCATGGCTGGTGTAATGGATTCGGTGAACCAGCGCACTCAACTGGTAGGGCAGAACCGCCTGGAACTGTTGTTGTTCCGGCTCAACGGTTCGCAGCTGTATGGCATCAACGTGTTCAAGGTGCGGGAGGTGCTGCAATGCCCGAACCTGACCGTGATGCCCAAGTCCAGCCCGGTAGTGCGCGGTGTGGCGAATATTCGTGGGGCGACCATCCCGATCCTCGATCTGGCAATGGCAACCGGTGCGCCCGGTCTGCAGGACATCAAGAACACCTTCGTGATCATCACGGAGTACAACACCAAGATCCAGGGCTTCCTGGTGCACTCGGTAGAGCGCATCGTCAACATGAACTGGGAAGAGATTCATCCGCCACCCAAGGGCACGGGTCGTGATCATTACCTCACGGCCGTGACTCGGGTGGACAACAAGCTCGTCGAAATCATCGATGTGGAGAAAATCCTCGCGGAAGTGGCGCCCACCTCCGAATCGATTTCCGTCGGCGTGGTGGATGAGGAAACCCAGCACAAGGCGGTGTCGCTGCGGGTGTTGACCGTGGATGACTCGTCGGTGGCGCGCAAGCAGGTGACCCGTTGCCTGCAGACCGTGGGCGTGGAAGTGGTGGCATTGAACGACGGGCGGCAGGCGCTGGATTACCTGCGCAAGCTGGTGGATGAAGGCAAGCATCCCGAGGAAGAATTCCTCATGATGATCTCCGACATCGAAATGCCCGAGATGGACGGCTATACCTTGACTGCGGAGATTCGCAGCGACCCACGCATGAAGAACCTGCACATCACCCTGCATACTTCCCTGTCGGGGGTGTTCAACCAGGCGATGGTGAAGAAGGTGGGGGCAGACGACTTCCTGGCCAAGTTCCGGCCGGATGACCTGGCCCAGCGCGTGGTTGACCGGATCAAGGCAGCAGGCTAACGCCCGGGGCATAATGCCCCAGGCACGAACGACGATTTGAGAGGCGGCACCATTGTCTACGGGTAATTTGGATTTCGAACAGTTCCGGGTCTTCCTGGAAAAAGCCTGTGGCATTCTGTTGGGCGAGAATAAGCAATATCTTGTTTCCAGCCGTCTCAACAAGCTGATGGAACAGCAGGGCATCAAGTCCCTGGGCGAGTTGGTGCAGCGCATCCAGACCCAGCCGCGCAGTGGCCTGCGCGAGCAGGTGGTGGACGCCATGACCACCAACGAGACCCTGTGGTTTCGCGATACCTACCCCTTCGAGGTGATGAAGAACAAGGTCATCCCCGAGTTCGTCAAGAACGCGCCGGGCCAGCGCCTGCGCATCTGGTCGGCGGCCTGCTCGTCGGGCCAGGAGCCCTATTCGCTGTCCATGACCATCGACGAGTTCGAGCGTACCAACCTGGGTCAGCTCAAGGCCGGTGCGCAGATCGTCGCCACCGACCTGTCCGGTTCCATGCTCACCAACTGCAAGAGCGGCGAGTACGACAGCCTGGCCATCGGCCGCGGCCTGTCGGCGGACCGCCTGCAGCGCTACTTCGACACCAAGGGCCCCGGCCGTTGGGCGGTGAAGGCGCCGATTCGCAGCCGCGTGGAGTTCCGCTCGTTCAACCTGCTGGACAGCTACGCGGCGCTGGGCAAGTTCGACGTGGTGTTCTGCCGCAACGTGCTGATCTACTTCTCCGCCCAGGTGAAGAAAGACATCCTGATGCGCATCCATGGCACCCTCAAGCCAGGTGGCTACCTGTTCCTTGGCGCGTCCGAGGCGCTGAACGGCTTGCCGGACCATTACCAGATGGTCCAGTGCAGCCCGGGCATCATCTACCAGGCGAAATAACGCAAAGGCCCTTCGGGGCCTTTGTTGTTTTCTGCGTTTGGGGTGGGGACGCAGCCTGCGGCAGCTTGTGTCTAGAGAAGGGAATAGAATCTGAGGTGAGAGCGGTGAATGGCTGGTTGTTCGGCAGCAGTGTTGATAAGCACGTGTAGCAGCAGAACCGCCATTCACCTCTCCGCTCTGGCTACAAGCCCGAACAACTCAACAGGTTATGCTCTCCTGATCGAAAAGCTGAGCGGTTACGACGTGCAAGGCGCGTTACGAGGGGCTGCGCGATAAAGGCAAGAGTGCAAAAGTGGCGCTGGTAGCGTCTATGCGCGTGCTGCTGGTCCGGCTTAACGCCATGCTGCGCGACGGCACAGCATGGCGGACGTCATTAACTGGGCAAGACAGTTGCTAGGCGAATCTGTAGCCGCTGCCGCAGGCTGCGCAGGCCTTCACTCTCGCTGGAGATCTTCAGTGCACTCAGGGGCCAGCGCAGCCTGGCGGCAGCGGCTACGCGAAGTCCTGCGCACATCGCACCGGTAGCAGCGGCCAAAGGCCGCGTCCTGGAGCAACGCAGGACCGCCGCCGGACGCAGCCTTCGGCAGCTGCTACGCGAATGCGGATACCCCATCGCGGCCAAGGCCGGCTCCTACCACGAATAGTGTAGGAGCCGACTTTAGTCGCGATGCAGACGACGCCATTTCAAGGCAGTTGCTGCTACAGACTGTGGGAGCTGCTACGGGGTGGTGTTCCGGGCCATGCAAAGCGGCAATCGGGTATTGCCGCTTTGTTGGCGCCCAGCGGAACCCGCTTGCCGCTTTTCTGGCATTGCCGCTTGCCACTTTTCCCAAACCCCAGCAAAACCGGGCCTCGCGCAGTTTGGCACGGGGCTTGCTATCTCTCTGTCACCAACATCCGGTCCGCCGTTTAAAGGTTTCCACCATGAGCATCAGTTTCGACAAAGCGCTGGGCATCCACGAGCAGGCACTGGCGTTCCGCGCCCAGCGCGCCGAAGTGCTGGCCAACAACCTGGCCAACGCCGACACGCCCAACTACAAGGCGCGTGACCTGGACTTTGCCGCCGTGCTGCAGGCCGAAGGCGACAAGCGCCAGAACGGCACGTTCGAGCTGGAGCGGACCAACGACAAGCACATCGAGGCCGAAGGCCTGAGCATGGGTGACCAGCAATTGCTGTACCGCACCCCCAGCTCGCCCTCGCTGGACCAGAACACCGTGGACGCGCAGGTGGAACAAGCCAACTACGCGCAGAACTCGGTGAACTTCCAGGCCAGCTTCACCCTGCTCAACGCCAAATTCAAAGGGCTGGTGTCAGCCATCCGTGGGGAGTGATTCATGTCTCTAGCCAGCGTTTTCAACATTGCCGGTACCGGCATGAGTGCCCAGACCACTCGCCTGAACACCGTCGCCAGTAACATCGCCAACGCCGAGACCGTCTCGTCGAGCATCGACCAGACCTACCGCGCGCGCCACCCGGTGTTCGCCACCGTGTTCGACCAGACCCAGTCCACCGGTGACAGCGGCTCGCTGTTCCAGGACCAGGACGCCGCCGGCAGCGGCGTGCAGGTGTCGGGCGTGGTCGAGGACCAGAGCAACCTGGAGGCTCGCTACGAGCCCAAGAACCCGGCGGCCAACAAAGACGGCTACGTGTACTACCCGAACGTCAATGTGGTGGAGGAGATGGCCGACATGATCTCCGCCAGCCGTTCGTTCCAGACCAACGCGGACATCATGAATACCGCGAAAACCATGATGCAGAAAGTCCTGACCCTGGGTCAGTGATAGGGGCGCAAGAACATGACCACAACAACTGACAGCACCTCGGCTTCGTCCGTCCTGACGTCACTGCAGAAAACCACCAGTACCACCGACAGCTCCACCGGTACCGCGGGCAGTGCGCTGGGCAAGGACGCGTTCCTGCAACTGCTGGTTACCCAGATGCAGAACCAGAACCCCCTGGACCCACAGGACAACAGCGAATTCGTTTCGCAGCTGGCCCAGTTCAGCAGCCTGGAAAGCATGCAGAGCCTCAACGACTCGGTGAGCACCATCCTCACCTCGTACCAGTCGTCCCAGGCCCTGCAGGCGTCCTCGCTGGTCGGCCACTCGGTCATCGTCACCGGCACCACCGCCGACGTCGACACCAGCAAGGGCCTGACCGGCTCGGTGAACCTGACCGGTTCTAGCACCAGCAACACCATTGGCGTCTACAACAGTGACGGCACCCTGGTGCGTACCCTCGACGAGGGCACCCAGTCGGCCGGCACCTACAGCTTCACCTGGGATGGCAAGGACGGCGACGGCAACACCGCGGCCTCCGGCAACTACACCTTCAAGGCGGTTGCCACCATCGACGGTACCTCGACAGTCATGACCACCAACCTGCCGACCACGGTCAACAGCGTGACCATGGCCACCACCAGCGGCGGTGAAATGACGCTGAACCTGGCAACGGGCTCCAGTGTTGCCCTGTCTGCTGTCCAAACCATCGGAATTTAATGCCGGCTACGGCGCAGGAGTGAAAACATGTCTTTCAACGTCGGCCTCAGTGGCCTGGCAGCAGCCAACAAAGCCCTGGACGTCACCGGCAACAACATTGCCAACGTCGCCACCACCGGTTTCAAATCGTCGCGCGCCGAATTCGCCGACCAGTACGCCCAGTCCATCCGTGGCACCTCGGGCAAGACCACTGTCGGTAGCGGCGTGACCACTGCTGCCGTGTCGCAGCAGTTCACCCAGGGCAACATCGAGTCCACCGGCAACAGCCTGGACATGGCCATCAACGGCAACGGTTTCTTCGTGCTCAGCGACAACGGCTCGAAGCTGTACACCCGTGCCGGTGCCTTCTACAGCGACAAGTCCGGCAACATCGTCGATGCCAGCGGCAACAACCTGCAGGGCTACACCACCGACTCCACCGGCAAGCTGACCTCGGGCGTGCTGTCGAACCTGGCCATCGACACGTCCAACCTGGCGCCCAAGGCGACCAGCAGCATCTCGGAAACCGTCAACCTGAACTCCAGCTCGACCACCCCGACCGTCACCCCGTTCAGCGCCTCGAACACCAGCAGCTACAACTACACCTTCAACACCGACGTATACGACAGCCAGGGCAACGCCCACCAGCTGAACCAGTATTTCGTGAAGGACTCCACTTCCAATACCTGGACCATGTACACCACCATCGACGGCCGTAACCCGGTATCGCCTGCGACCAACATCGATACCACCACCAACGTCGATGCCGGCGCCACGCCGATGGCCAACACCATCACCTTCAACTCCGATGGTTCCTACAGCTACACCGCGGCCTCCGGTACTTCCACTTCGTTGGGCGTGAATGCCGACGGCACCTTCAGTCTCGCCAACTGGACCCCTGCGGCTGAAGCCAGCGATGGCACTTGGGCCTCCAACGGCTCCACTGCTTCTACCAACATCACCCTGGACATGTCCAACCTGACCCAGTACAACGCCACCTCGGCCACGACTGCCAAGGACCAGGACGGCTACGCCACCGGTGAACTGTCGGCCCTGTCGGTGAGCGACACCGGTCAGCTGACCGCTACCTTCACCAACGGCAAGACCAACATCATCGGCCAGGTGGCCCTGGCCAACTTCGCCAACGTGCAGGGCCTGAGCCCGGCCGGCGGCACCGACTGGCGCGAGACCTACGCGTCGGGCGTGCCGGTGATCGGCACCCCGAGCAGCGGCACCATGGGCTCGCTGACCGCCTCGTCGCTGGAAGACTCCAACGTCGACCTGACCGCTGAGCTGGTGAACCTGATCAAGGCACAGTCCAACTACCAGGCCAACGCCAAGACCATCTCCACCGAAAGCACCATCATGCAGACCACTATCCAGATGACTTGATAGTTGTCGGCAGCACTACAAAGCCCGGGCCCAAAGCCCGGGTTTTTTTGTGCCCGCTCCCCCGTAGCAGCTGCCGAAGGCGGCGTCGCATACGCCTCGGTGTCGCAGGCGAAGTTGCGGGGGCAATGACGCGGCCTGTGGCCGCTGCTACAGGGGGAGCGGCTCCGGTTTTCTGGCGCCCCTTGCCGCCAACCGGCAGCCACGCGCCGTTTTTCCGACTCGGCCAGGGGCAGGGCAGGGCGCCAACCCCGGCAATTACCCTGTAACACCGGGCACACAAAGGCTTTTCCAACCTTGGCCCGCTTGTTGCTATATCCCATTCAGAACAGTGGTCGGCGGCATTCGCCCGTCATGGGAGACATACCTTGGACAAAATGCTTTACGTGGCTACGAGCGGGGCCAATCAGAACTCATTGGCCATGAAGGCTCACGCCAACAACCTGGCCAACGTTTCCACCAACGGCTTCCAGCGCGACCTCGAGCAGGCCCGCTCCATGCCGGTGTTTGGCGACGTATACGCCTCGCGCGCCTACGCCATGACCGAAAACCCCGGCACCGATTTCACCCCCGGTGCCATGGTGGCAACCGGTCGTGACCTGGACGTGGCCGCCGACGGCGACAGCTACATCGCCGTGCAATCGCCTGACGGCAGCGAGGGCTATGTGCGCATGGCCAGCATGAACGTCGACGCCCTGGGTGTGCTGCGCGACGGCAACGGTTTGCCGGTCATGGGCAACGGCGGTCCGATTGCCGTGCCGCCCCAGCAGCAGATCGAGGTGGGCGCCGACGGCACCATCAGCGTTCGCTCCATGGGCCAGGGCCCGGAAGTGATGGCCCAGGTGGACCGCATCAAGCTGGTCAAGCCCGACCCGCGCAACCTGGTCAAGGGCACCGACGGCTTGCTGCACACCAAGGACGGCCAACCGGCTGCGGCCGATGCTACCTCCAGCGTGACCTCCGGCTTCCTGCAGGCCAGCAACGTCAACGCCGTGGAAGAGATGACCTCGGTGCTGGCCCTGTCCAAGCAATTCGAACTGCACATCAAGATGATGACCACCGCCAAGGAGGACGATGAGTCCATGGCGCGGGTCTTGCAGAACACCTGATAAATGACTGGGCGCGGCGAAAAACAGGCGCGCACTTAGGAGAACAGAATGCTTCCGGCACTATACGTCAGCAAGACCGGTCTGGCCGCTCAGGACATGAACCTGACGACCATTTCCAACAACCTGGCCAACGTCTCGACCACCGGCTTCAAGGCCGACCGCGCCGAGTTCCAGGACCTGCTGTACCAGACCAAGCGCCAGCCAGGTGCCAACTCCACCACCGACACCGAGCTGCCGTCGGGCCTGCAGCTGGGTACCGGCGTGCGCATCGTCGGCACCCAGAAGAACTTCACCGCCGGCAGCCTGGCCACCACTGACCAGCCGCTGGACATGGCCATCAACGGCCGTGGTTTCTTCCAGATCACCCAGCCGGACGGCACCACCGCGTACACCCGCGACGGCACCTTCCACCTGGACTCCAACGGCCAGATCGTGACCGCCAGCGGCAACGCCCTGAACCCGGCCATCGTGGTACCGACCAACGCCCAGACCTTCACCGTGGGCACCGACGGCACCGTGTCGATCACCACCGCCACCAGCGCCACCTCGACGGTGATCGGCAACCTGCAGACCGCTGACTTCATCAACCCGGCCGGCCTGCAGGCCATCGGCAGCAACCTGTACCTGGAAACCGCTTCCAGCGGCGCGCCGCAAGTGGGTACCCCGGGCCTCAACGGTTTCGGCACCACCCTGCAGAACACCCTGGAAAACTCCAACGTCAGCACCGTTGAAGAGCTGGTGAACATGATCACCACCCAGCGCGCCTACGAGATGAACTCCAAAGTGATCTCGACCGCCGACCAGATGCTCCAGTACGTAACGCAGAATCTGTAATCCAGCCACACGGCGCCGCCGGCGCCAGCTTCATCGTGAGGTCAGTGTCATGAGTCGTTTGTCCAGTGTTCTTGCCTTGAGTGGGATCGCTTTGTTGTCGGGTTGCATGTCGCCGCCGCCCAAGCCCAATGACCCGTACTACGCGCCGGTGCTGCCACGCACCCCGCTGCCTGCGGCGTCCAACAACGGCTCGATTTACCAGTCCGGCTTCGACCAGAACCTGTACACCGACCGCAAGGCGTTCCGGGTAGGGGACATCATCACCGTGACCCTGGCCGAGAAGACTGCGGCCAGCAAGAGCGCCGACTCCAAGCTGACCAAGGACTCCAGCACCTCCCTGGGCCTGACCTCGCTGTTTGGCGGTGGCGCGTCCACCACCAACCCGCTGACCGGCGGCAAGCTGAGCCTGGACGCCGGCTACACCGGCACCCGCGCCACCGACGGCACCGCCAAGGCCGACCAGGCCAACAGCCTGACCGGTTCGATCACCGTGACCGTGGCCGACGTGCTGCCCAACGGCATCCTGTCCGTGCGCGGCGAGAAATGGCTGACGCTCAACACCGGCGAAGAGCTGGTGCGCATCGCCGGCCTGATCCGTGCCGACGACATCGCCACCGACAACACCGTGTCGTCGACCCGTGTCGCCGACGCGCGCATTACCTATTCGGGCACCGGCGCGTTCGCCGAGTCCAACCAGACCGGTTGGCTTGACCGTTTCTTCATGAGCCCCTACTGGCCTTTCTAGGTGTCCACGACCATGCGTAAATTCAAGCACCTGATGGCCGTGACCCTGCTGGCTGCCGCGGCACTGGGAGCGGCCAGCGCCGCCCAGGCCGAGCGCCTCAAGGACATCGCGAGCATTTCCGGCGTGCGCTCCAACCAGTTGATCGGCTACGGCCTGGTGGTGGGCCTGGACGGCACGGGTGACCAGACCACCCAGACCCCGTTCACCCTGCAGACCTTCAACAACATGCTGGCGCAATTCGGCATCAAGGTGCCCACCGGTACCGGCACCACGCAGCTGAAAAACGTCGCGGCGGTGTCGATCCATGCCGACCTGCCACCGTTCTCCAAGCCTGGCCAGACCATCGACGTCACCGTGTCATCCATCGGTAACTCCAAGAGCCTGCGCGGTGGCAGCCTGCTGATGACCCCGCTGAAGGGTATCGACGGCAACGTCTACGCCATCGCCCAGGGCAACCTGGTGGTGGGCGGCTTCGACGCCGAGGGCAAGGACGGTTCCAAGATCACCGTCAACGTGCCGTCGGCCGGCCGCATTCCCGGCGGTGCCTCGGTGGAACGCTCGGTGCCGAGCGGCTTCAACCAGGGCAACAGCCTGACCCTGAACCTCAACCGTTCGGACTTCACCACCGCCAAGCACATTGTCGACAAGATCAACAACATGCTCGGCCCAGGCGTGGCCCAGGCCATCGACGGCGGCTCGGTGCGCGTCACCGCGCCGATCGACCCGAGCCAGCGCGTGGACTACATCTCGGTGCTGGAAAACCTGGAAGTGGACCCAGGCGCGGCCCCGGCCAAGGTCATCATCAACTCGCGTACCGGCACCATCGTCATCGGTCAGAACGTGAAGGTCTCGCCAGCCGCCGTGACCCACGGCAGCCTCACCGTGACCATCACCGAAGACCCGATCGTCAGCCAGCCGGGCCCGCTGTCCAACGGCCAGACCGCCGTGGTACCGCGCTCCAAGATCAACGCCCAGCAGGAAGCCAAGCCGATGTTCAAGTTCGGCCCCGGCACCACGCTTGACGAGATCGTGCGTGCGGTCAACCAGGTGGGCGCGGCGCCCAGCGACCTGATGGCCATCCTCGAAGCACTGAAACAGGCCGGCGCCCTGCAAGCCGACCTGATCGTGATTTGAGGTAGCAGCCCATGGACATGCCAAAAGGTGGCGTCAGCGCCCCCGCCGATTCCGGGGCCTACACGGACCTCAATCGCCTGAACGCGCTGAAGACCGGTGACAAGGACAGCGACGCCAACCTGAAGAAGGTGGCCCAGGAGTTCGAGTCGCTGTTCGTCGGTGAAATGCTCAAGTCGATGCGTTCGGCCAACGACGTGTTGGGCAAGGACAACCCGATGAACACCGAGACCACCAAGCAGTATCAGTCGATGTACGACCAGCAGCTGGCCGTGACCCTGTCCAAGCAGGGCAACGGCATCGGCCTGCAGGACGTGCTGATGCGGCAGTTGTCCAAGAACAAGGGCGTGGAGCACACCGGCGCCAACCCGTTCGACCACAACGCCCCGGCGCTGTCCACGCTCAACGGCGGGCGCAACACCGCGGCCGACCTCAAGCACGCGCTCAACGGCACGGCCAGCAACGCCCACAGCAACGACGTGGCCATGCTCAACCAGCGCCGCCTGTCGCTGCCCAGCAAGCTGGCCGACCGCATCATGGCTGGCATCGTGCCGTCCACCTCGGCGGCCACCGACGGCACCGCCGCGGCCACCCAGGCGCTGGCGCGCAACGGCATCAAGGTCAACGTCGCCAGCAGCATGGCGCAGACCGCTGCCACCAGCACCAGCACCGATGCCGACGGCAGTAGCGACGCCGGTGAATGGCAATCGGCCCAGGCGGCCATTGCCAGCGGCGACATTCGCATCATCGGCCGCAGCGTGGCCCAGCCACCGCTGGCGCCGGCCAAGAAAGCCTTCAGCACCGCCGACGAATTCGTCGCCACCATGATGCCCCTGGCCAAGGACGCCGCCGCGCGCATTGGCGTCGACCCCAGCGTGCTGGTGGCCCAGGCGGCACTGGAAACCGGTTGGGGCCGCTCGGTCATGCGCGACGAAAGCGGCAAGAGCAGCCACAACCTGTTCGGCATCAAGGCCAGCGGCAATTGGCAGGGCGACCAGGCGCGGGCCATCACCAGCGAGTTTCGCAACGGCAAGATGGTCAAGGAGACGGCGCAGTTCCGTTCCTACGATTCCTACGCCGACAGCTTCCATGACCTGGTGACCCTGCTGCAAAGCAACGATCGCTATCAAGGTGTTGTGAAGTCGGCCGATAACCCAGAACAGTTTGTTAAAGAGTTGCAGAAGGCCGGGTACGCCACCGATCCGGACTACGCCAGCAAGATTTCGCAGATAGCCAGGCAGATGAAGGGCTACCAGAACTACGCGCTGGGCAGTGCCTCCACCCATTTATAAGGTTTTGAACCATGTCACTGATTTCAATCGGGCTTTCCGGGCTTAACGCCAGCCAGACGGCTTTGACGGTCACCAGTAACAACATCACCAACGTGTCCACCGCGGGCTATTCGCGAGAGTCGACCACGTCCGTCGCGGCTGCCATGCAGAACGTGGGCGTGGGCTTTGTTGGCACCGGCACCACCATTTCCGACGTGCGTCGCATCTACAACAGCTACATGGATTCGCAGCTGCAGACCACCACGGCGCTGAGCGCCGACGCGGCCACCTACAGCGACAACGTCAGCACCATGGACAGCCTGCTGTCGGACAGTGCCACGGGTATCAGCGCGACCCTGACCAGCTTCTTCTCGGCCCTGCAGACCTCGTCCGCCAACCCCACCGACACCTCGTCGCGCCAGTTGCTGCTGACCGCTGCCCAGAGCCTGACCAACCGTTTCAACTCGATTTCGTCGCAGATCACCTCGCAGAACGCGGGCATCAACTCGCAGCTCTCGACCCTCAGCGGCCAGGTCAACGACATCACCAAGCAGATCGCCTCGCTGAACCAGCAGATCACCACTGCGTCTGCCTCGGGCAACACCCCCAACAGCCTGCTCGACGCCCGCAACGAAGCGGTGCGCTCGCTCAATGAACTGGTCGGCGTGACCGTTCAGACCAACAGCAGCGGCGCCTACGACGTGTACCTGGGCACCGGCCAGGCGCTGGTTAGCGGCAACACCGCCAACACCCTGACGGCGGCGCCCAGCACCACCGACAAGTCGCAGTACGCGCTGTCGGTCAACTATGGCAACTACAGCACCGACGTCACCTCGGTGGTCAGCGGTGGCTCCATCGGCGGCCTGCTGCGCTACCGCAGCGACGTGCTCAACCCTGCGCAGAACAGCCTGGGCCAGATTGCCCTGACGGTCTCCGACAGCATCAACAGCCAGTTGGGCCAGGGCGTGGACAGCAACGGCAACCTGGGGGCGAACCTGTTCTCCAGCATCAACAGCGCCACCGCCATCAGCCAGCGCAGCCTGGCCTCGTCGAACAACAGCGCAGGTTCGGGCAACCTCAACGTGACCATCGCCGACACCGGCGCGTTGACCACCAACGACTACCAGGTGACCTTCACCAGCGCCACGGCCTACAGCGTCACGCGCTCCGACGGCACCAACATGGGCAGCTACGACCTGAGCACCACGCCGGCGCCGGAGATCGACGGCTTCACCCTGTCGTTGAACGGCAGCGCCGTGGCCGCGGGTGACAGCTTCAAGATCGTGCCGACGCGCAACGCCGCCAGCGAAATCAGCACCACCATGACCGATACCAGCACCCTGGCGCTGGCCGGCCCGCTGACCGGCACGGCTAGCTCCAGCAACTCGGGCACCGCCACTTTCACCCAGCCGTCGCTGACCACCTCGGTGGACGTCTACGACAGCACCGCGAAAGCGGCGCTGCAGAGCGGCCTGGACAACTCCACCCCGGTCAAGCTGGTGTTCGGCACCGCCTCGGGTGGCACCCAGGCCTACACCGTCTACGACGCCAAGGGCAACAACATCGGCACCGGCACCATCGTGCCTGGCTCGGACAACAACCTGAGCATCAGCGTGCCGATCGTCGACAGCAGCGGCAACCCGGTCAACGACGCGTCCGGCAACCCGACCAGCTTCACCTTCGCCACCACCGTCAGCGGCACGCCGGCGGCCAACGACAGCTACAGCGTGGCCCTCAACACCAGCGGCAGCTCCGACAACCGCAACGCCACCGCGCTGCTGGGGCTGCAGACCTCGGCCACCGTCGGCACCGGCGCGGCCACCGGCGGCATCAGCTTCACCGCCGCCTACGCGGCGCTGGTCTCCGGCGTGGGCGCGCAATCGGCCCAGGCCACCACCGATGCCAGCGCCACCTCCACGGTGCTGACCACGGCCAAGGCCAACCGCGACTCGGTCTCGGGCGTGAACCTGGATGACGAAGCCGCCGCCCTGGTGAAATACCAGCAGTACTACACGGCCGCCTCGCAGATCATCAAGACGGCGCAAGACACCTTTTCCACTCTGCTCAACGCACTCTGAGGGCTAGTCGACCATGCGTATTTCCACCTCTCAATACTTCGAGACCAGCGCGGCCAACTACTCCTCGGCCTTCTCGGCAACCGCCAAGACCCAGGAGCAGATCAGCTCCGGCGTGCGCATCAAGACCGCCGGCGATGACCCGGTGGGCGCGGCCAAGCTGCTGCAGCTGCAACAGCAGAGCTCGATGCTGACCCAGTACAGCACCAACATGACCACGGCCACCAACTCGCTGAACAACCAGGAAAGCGTGTTGAACTCCATCAACAACGCCCTGCAGCGCGCCCAGGAGCTGTCGGTACGTGCCGGTGACGGCTCGCTGACCGATGCCGACCGCCAGTCCATCGGCGCCGAGATCAGCCAGGTGCAGCAGACCGTGCTGGGCCTGCTCAACACCAAGGACGCCTCGGGGTACTACATGTTCTCCGGCTCCAAGAGCACCACGCCGCCGTACGTGCAGAACGCCGACGGGACCTACACCTACCAGGGCGACCAGAACGCACTGAGCCTGCAGGTGTCCGACACCCTCAGCCTGCCCACCGGCGTCACCGGCTACGAAGCCTTCGAGCAGGCCACCAACACCAGCCGCACTTCGTCGACCGTCACCTCGCCGGCCGTGAACGACAACAAGGTGTCCATCTCCCCGGGCCAGATGGACTCGGAGGCCACCTACAACAAATCGTTCACCACGGGTGAGCCGTACACCGTCAATTTCACCAGTGACACCACCTTCAGCATCACCGATGGCTCGGGCAACGACATTACCTCCGAAGTGGCGGGCAACGGCACGTTCGACCCCACCGACGACGCCGGCACTACCCTGAGCCTGCGCGGGGTCGATTTCACCCTCAAGGTGGACACCGCCAACACCGGCACTACCGCCGGCCACAGCATCACCCTGCAGAGCACCCCCGACACCCTGAGCCCGTCGCGCAGCGCCGGCAACACTTCGACCGCACAGTTGACCAGTGGCACCATCACTGACCAGGCGGCGTACAACAGCACGTTCCCAAGCTCGGGTGCGGTGGTCAAGTTCACCAGCGCCACCGACTACGCGGTGTATGCCCAGCCCTACACCAGCAGCAGCAAGGCCATCGCCACCGGCACCATGAGCGGCACCACCGTGTCCGCGGCGGGCGCCAGCTTCGACGTCAGCGGCACGCCGGCGGCCGGCGACACCTTCCAGGTCTCGGTGGACTCCCACAAGACCCAGAACGTGCTCAACACCCTGTCCAAGCTGGCCACTGCGCTGAACACCCCGATCAACGGTGACAACACCAAGCTGCTGGCCCTGCAGAACTCGATCAGCTCGGCCATCGCCAACCTGTCGTCGGCCAGCACCCAAGTGGGTACGGCGCGCGGCGTGATTGGCGCCACCGACAACGCCATCACCCTGCAGACCGACGAGAACACCTCGATCAGCCTGGCCAACAAGACCACCCAGTCGAGCATCGGCGACACTGACATGGCCACCGCCTCGATCACCCTGACCCTGCAGCAGACCATGCTGGAAGCATCCCAGGCCGCCTTCGCGAAGATCGCCCAGTTGAGCCTGTTCAACAAGATCTGAGCCCTGTGCCATTTTTTCGCGGCGCCATTCGCGACCCTTCACCGGGTCGAGCCTGGCGCCGTATTTTTATCCGTATCCGGTTGTCGTCCGATGACCGTCGAGTGAGTCCCGCGGCATGAAATCCACTCCGCTTGTCAGCATCGCCATTCCCGCGCTTGATCCCGAGAACTTCCCGCGTGCCCTGCGCAGCGCGGTGAGCCAGAACTACCCCAACCTCGAAGTGCTGGTCTGTGATGACACCCAGGGCCAGGAAGTGCGCGATGCCGTGCAGGCGCTGCGCGCCGAGCTGCCGGCGCACGTGGCCTTGCGCTATGTGCGCAACGCCCGGCGCCTGGGGCGCAACCTCACCATCAACGAGTGCGTGCGCCAGGCCAAGGGCGAGTTCATCAAGGTGCTCTACGACGAAGACTGGCTGATGCCCGAGCACACCCCGCGGGTGGTGGACCTGCTGGTGCGCTTCCCCGGCGTCAGCCTTGCCGCCAGCCAGCGCTACTTCTCCGACGCCGACAACCGCATCATGCCCAACCGCATGGAAAACTTCGGCTACGTGGCCGGTGATGCGCGGTTCAACGGCTTCGACCTGGTGTCGATGTTCGAGGTGTGGCCAACCAACTTCATCGGCGGCCTGAGCAACGTGATCATGCGCCGCGCCGAAGTGGCGCGGCTGATGCCGGCGCTCACCGACAAGAAAGCGCCGTTCGAGGTGCTGCTCGACCTCACCCTTTACACCTGCCTGCTGCGCAAGGGCGACCTGGCGCTGGTGGACCAGTACCTGTCGGTGGAGCGCCTGACGCCGCTGCGCCTCGCCGACATCAGCGACCTGGAAGCCGCCCGCCAGGCCGAACTGCACGCCCTGTTGCAGCTGCTGGCCGGCCGCAAGGAAGAGCGCGCGGAGAAGGTCGGTGGCGTGCGCCACCTGCTGCTCAACAGCACTGAACCGGCGCCGGAATGGAAAGAGGTGGCCCTGGGGCGCATGTTCGGCGTGCAGGCGGAAACCATGCGCGAGTTCGTCGGCGTGGATTGCGACCACTACGACGCCGTGTACGAACAGTGGCTGCAGTGCCGCGATTTCTCCGCCGACCAGCGCCAGCATTTGCCCGCCCGGGTCGACACCTGGCCGCGCCAGGCGAAGATCATCGCGGTGATCATCGACAACCAGGGCGAAGAGGCGCTGCACGCCACCCTGGAAAGCCTGGGCCAGCAGACCTGGTCGGCCGAGGCCATCCTGGTGCTGTCCAGCACGGCGCAAGAGCCGACCATCATCGGCAACACCCTGAACATGCCGCTGCAGGCGGACTGGCCGCTGCAACTGAACAGCATGCTGCAGGAGCTGGACGGCTACGACTGGTTCTGCCTGCTGCGCGCCGGCGACCGCCTGAGCGAACACGCGTTGCTGCTGTTGGCCGAGCGCATTGCCGTGCGCGACGCCATGCAGGCCTGCTACTGGGACGAAGACGCCCTGGAAGACGTCGGCCATCGTGCGCCGGTGTTCCGCCCCGACTTCAACCTGGACCTGCTGCGCAGCTACCCCTACGTGGGCCGCGGCCTGGCGTTCAGCCGGGCCGGGCTGATTGCCCAGGGCGGGTTTGCCGCCGGCCTGGTCGAGCTGAGCCCCCACGACCTGATCTTCCGCCTGGTGGAAAGCCACGGCCCCCATTGCGTGGAGCACATCGGCGAGGTGCTGCTGCACGCCCGGCCGCACTTTGCCGCCTGGCTGGGCGAGGCCAGCGTGCGTGAAGGCAACGCGCAGATGGTCGGCCGGCACCTGCAGCGCCTGGGGCTTGCCCACGACATCCAGTCGTCCGATATCCGCCTGATCAACCGTATTCGCTACCAGCACGCCGGCCAGCCGCTGGTCTCGGTGGTCATCGCCAGCCAGGGCCGGTTGGGCGCCTTGCAGGCGTGCCTGGAAAGCCTGTTGACGCACACCGCCTACGGTCACTTCGAGGTGCTGATCGTCAGCGCCGCCGATGAGCCGGCCGACGCCCGCGACTGGCTGCAGGCGATGGCCGAGGTCGGTGGCGCCAAGCTGCGCGTCGTCGACGCGCCAGCGGCCACGGCGTTGCCGGCCATGCTCAACCTGGGCGCGGCCCAGGCGCGCGGCCAGTACCTGCTGACCCTCAGCCAGGACTGCATGGTGATCGACGGCGCCTGGCTGGACGAGATGCTGCAGCACGCCCGTCGCCATGAGGTTGGCGTGGTGGGCGCGCGCCTGCAGGCGCCGAACGGCACCGTCGAGCACGCCGGCCTGGTGCTGGGCCTGCGCGGCGCCGTGGGTGCGGTGTTTGTCGGTGACCCGGTGAACGCCCCTGGCTACATGCACCGTTTGCAAGTGGTGCAGAACTACAGCGCGGTCAGCCTGCAGTGCCTGCTGATCGACAAGGCCCTGTTCGATGAACTGGGCGGGCTGGCCGAGGGCGACCTGGGCCATGCCTTCGCCGATGTCGACCTGTGCCTGCGCGCCGGCCAGAGCGGCTACCTGGTGGTGTGGACGCCGTTCGCGCGCCTGCAACTGCGCCGTCACGAGCAGGCTGCCGACCCGCAAGCCCTGCAGGACTGGCGCCAGGCCCAGCGCGCGGCGTTCCACGCCTGGCTGCCGAAGCTGGCCCGCGACCCGGCCTACAACAAGAACCTGAGCCTGGTGGGCGCCAGCTTCACCATGCACGTGGGCCTGCGCAGCGGCTGGCAGCCGTTCGCCCGCCAGGCGCTGCCGCACATCCTCGGCCTGCCGATCAACAAGGGCGCCGTGGGCCATTACCGGCTGATCCAGCCGTTGTTCGAGCTGGAACGGGCAGGGCTGGCGACCCGGGTGCTCAACTTCGGTACGCCGTCGATCCTCGAGATCGAGCGCATCGACCCCGACACCATCATCTTCCAGGGCCGCTACAGCGCGGGCCCGGTGGAAGGCATCCGCCAGGTCAAGGAATTCTCCCGGGCGTTCCGGGTGTTCGAGATCGACGACTACCTGCTGGACGTGCCCAAGCTCAACGAGCACCGGCGCTACCTGTCCAGCGACATCCGCCAGACCCTGGCGCGCGGCGTGGGCCTGTGCGACCGCCTGGTGGTGTCCACCCAGTCGCTGGCGGACGCCATGTCCAGCATGCACACCGACATCCGCGTGGTGCCGAACATGCTCGCCCCCGACCGCTGGAGCGGCCTGGCCAGCCAGCGCCGCGTGGGGCGCAAGCCGCGCGTGGGCTGGGGCGGCGGCACCAGCCACACCGGCGACCTGTTGCTGATCAAGGACGTGGTCAAGGCCTTGGCCGACGAAGTGGAGTGGGTGTTCCTGGGCATGTGCCCGCCGGAACTGATGCCGTATGTGCACGAGTACCACCCCTCGGTGCCACTGGACCTGTACCCGCAGAAAATGGCCAGCCTGAACCTGGACCTGGCGCTGGCGCCGTTGGAGCAGCACATCTTCAACGACTGCAAGAGCAACCTGCGGCTGCTGGAGTACGGCGCCTGCGGCTACCCGGTGGTGTGCACCGCCACCCGCAGCTATGCCAGCGACTTCCCCGTGACCCGGGTCATGACCAACAGCACCCACGAGTGGCTGGAGGCGATCCGCATGCACCTGGCGGACCTGGACGCCAGCGCGAAAATGGGCGACGCCTTGCGCCAGACCGTGATGGACAACTTCGTGCTGCACGGCGACGCCCTGCAGCAATGGTTGCGCGCCTGGCAGCCGTGACCCGATAGCCGCTGGACGGCAGGCCGCGCGGGCCTGTCGTCCATTGTGGCCGGCTTCTTGCTTCACCCCTCTGCATTCGCGCCACCGTCATTTTCATGGCGAGCGCACCCGTAAGAAGTGCTCAGAGCGGTGAACACCCCATGTCCAGCCAGACCCCCGTTACCAGCCCGCTGTTGCCGCCCCTGGAAGAGTTCATTCCCTACCTGGAGGCCATCTGGGAAAGCAAGCGCTTGACCAATGCCGGTCCGTTCCACGAGCAGTTGGAGCAGGCCCTGGCGGACTACCTGGGGGTGGAGCACCTGTGCCTGTTTGCCAATGGCACCCTGGCGCTGGTCACGGCGTTGCAGGCGCTGCGCATCACTGGCGAAGTGATCACCACGCCGTACTCGTTCGTGGCCACCGCGCACTCGCTGCTGTGGAACAGCGTCAAGCCGGTGTTCGTCGATATCTGCCCGCACACCTACAACCTTGACCCGGCGCGGCTGGAAGAGGCCATCACGCCGGCGACCACGGCCATCCTGCCGGTGCATTGCTACGGCGTGCCGTGCAACGTCGACGCCATTCAGCGCATCGCCGACACCTATGGCCTGAAGGTCATCTACGACGCCGCCCACGCCTTTGCCGTGCGCCAGGAAGGCACCAGCATTTTGCGCCACGGCGACCTGTCGATCCTCAGCTTCCACGCCACCAAGGTGTTCAACACCTTCGAAGGCGGCGCCATTGTCTGCCCCGACGCCAAGATCAAGCAGCGCATCAACTACCTGAAGAACTTCGGGTTCGCCGATGAAGTGACGGTGATGGCGCCGGGCATCAACGGCAAGATGAGCGAGATCAATGCTGCGTTCGGCCTGCTGCAACTCAAGCACATCGACGGCGCCCTGGCGCGCCGCCAGCGCATCGACGGCCTGTACCGCAAGGGCCTGGCGGGCTTGAAGGGCATCCGTTGCGCCTGGGACGACCGCCCCGGCCACAACTACGCCTATTTCCCGATCCTGGTGGGCGATGACTTCCCCTTGAGCCGCGATGCCCTGTACGAGCGTTTCCGCGAGCACGACATCCTGGTGCGCCGCTACTTCTACCCGCTGATTTCCGATTTCCCCATGTACCGCGGCCTTGAATCAGCGCGTGAAGAACGCCTGCCGGTGGCCCGGGATGTTTCCAGCCGTATCCTCTGCCTGCCCATTTTCGACAGCCTTGGCGATGAGGTGCTGCAACGCATCATCGACCTGCTTCGTGCTGCTGCCGACGAGACCCATTGACCATGCGCTCCTGCCCCCTGTGCCGTGCCCGCTTCGCCAATTTCATGCCCTTGCCGGCGAGTTTCTTCGAGGTGTTCCAGCGCCTGCGGGTGTTCTACTCGCTGGAGGATTTCGAGACCCTCAACGTCGGCCAGTACAGCTGCCCCCACTGCCAGTCCTCGGACCGCGACCGCCTCTACGCGCTGTTTGTCGAGCAGCACCTGAAGCGCACCGGCCAGGGTCCCTTGCGCATCCTCGATATCGCGCCGGCACCGGTGCTGTCGGCGTTCCTCAAGCAGATTCCCGACAGCGTCTACCGCTCTGCGGACCTGTTCTCGCCGCTGGCCGATGACAAGGTCGACCTGCAGGACATGAGCCTGTACCCGGACGCCACGTTCGACTTCATCGTCTGCTCCCACGTGCTCGAACACGTGCCGGACGACCGTCGCGCCATGGCCGAGCTGCACCGGGTGCTGGCGCCGGGTGGCGTGGCGATCCTCATGGTGCCGATCCTGACCACCGCCACCGAGACCGACGAAGACCCCAACGAGGCCAGCGTCGACGAGCGTTGGGCGCGCTTTGGCCAGGACGACCACGTGCGCATGTACTGCCGCGCGGACTTCCTCGCACGCCTGGGCGACGCCGGCTTCCACATGCAGGCGCTGAGCCACGCGGACTTCAGCGCCGCCAGCTTCACCCGCCACGGTATCACCGAGCGTTCGGTGCTCTATGTGGGGCGCAAATGACCAGGGAGTATCGTCGTGTCTAGACTCGAAGAAAAAAATCTCGGCTTCCGCGCCCTCGGTGAAAACGTGCGGATCTTCCCTGGGGCCAAGCTCTATGGGCGCGAGTTCATCAGCATCGGCAGCAACGTGATCATCGATGACTACGTGTTCATCTATGCCACGGCGCCGATCTTCATCGGCAGCTACGTGCACATCGCCTCGTTCACCTCGATCTCGGGTGGCGGCGTGGTGGTGCTGGAAGACTTCAGTGGCCTGTCCTCGGGCGTGCGCATCCTGTGCGGCAGTGAGGACTTCCTCGGCGGTGGCCTGACCAACCCTTGCGTGCCGCCCGAGTACCGCTGCGTGGAACGCGCCTCGGTGCACATTGGCCGCCACGCGATCATCGGCGCCAACGCCGTGGTCATGCCTGGCGTCAGCATCGGCGAAGGCTGCGCCGTGGGCGCGGGGGCCGTGGTGGGCAAGAACCTGGAGCCCTGGGGCGTGTGTGTCGGTGCCCCGGCGCGGCGCATCAAGACCCGCGACTCCAGCCTGATCCTGGCCAAGGAAACCCAGCTGATCATCGAGCGCCCGTTCGCGCCCTTGCTCCCCTCGCAGTTCAACGACTATCTGCTCGACCCAAGCCTGGCCGACAGTGATCCCACGTATTCCAAGGTGTCCCGATGACGTCCTCCCGGCTGGTCAGCATTCTTATCCCTGCCTACAAGGCGACCTACTTCGAAGAGGCGCTCACCAGCGCCATGCGCCAGAACCACGATGAGGTCGAAATCATCGTGTGCGACGATTGCCCGGACGACGCCATTGGCGAGATCGTCCGCCGTCTCGCGCCCCTCAGCCGCTGGCCCGTGCACTACTGGCGCAACCCGCAACCGCTGGGTGAGATCGCCAACGTCACCCAGTGCCTGCACAAGGCGCAGGGCGAGTACATCAAGTTCCTGTTCGACGATGACCTGATCGTGCCCGATTGCGCGCGCATCATGGTCGACGTGTTCGAGACCACCCCCGGCCTCTCGATCGTCTCGTCGCGCCGCCGTCGCATCGACGAGGCGGGCCGCTGGATGAGCGATATCCAGGCGACCTTGCTGCCGTTCAACCGCGACGTGGTGCTGGATGGCCGCGAGGTGGTGGCGTTCCAGGGCTTGTACACGCTGAACTTCATCGGCGAGCCGAGCTCGGTGATGTGCCGGCGCGCGGACCTGATGGCCCTGGTGCCCGAAGGCCTCTACAACGTCAACGGCCACGAGATCCATTGGGTGGGCGACCTGGCCATCTACGTGAAGCTGCTGCAGCACGGCCATGTGGCGATCCTGGAACGCACCTTGTCGTATTTCCGCGTCTCCGAGACCCAGTACAGCCGTGCCGGCCGCGACACCCCGGCCATCGCCGAGCGCTACCACGACCTGTTCCGTGAGCAGATCGCCGCCAGCGGCTGGCTGCGCCCCGCCGCGCAGACGCCGTTCGTGCAGGTGGCCGACCTGAGCCGCCCCACGCAGTTCAAGGAAATGGACCTGCTGGGCAGCTTCATCGGCCGCCACACGCCACGTTCCAACGACCCGGTGGAGCGCTGGTTGCAGGCCCGCGAGCTGTCGGCGCTGCGCCGCCAGCAGATCACCCGGCAGTTGCACGACCACCAGGGCGGCCCACGCCTGCTGGTGGTGGTCAGCGACCTGAAGGACGAGCAGCCGGCGCTGATGCAGACGCTGATGAGCCTGGGGCAGGACAGCCTGGCGCAACTGCGCCTGCAAGTGGTGGTGCTCAGCGCGGCGGCCAGCCTGCCTGCGGATGACGCCGCCCAAGGGCTGTTCTGGTTACCGGCTGACGCGGCCAACCAGGGCCAGGTGCTCAACGGCGTGCTCGAGCGCTTCGAGTTCGACTGGCTGCTGCGCGTGGAGGCCGGCGTCGAAATGACCGCTGACGGCCTGTGGCGCGTGGCCCATGAACTGCTGGGCGCCCAGGGTTGCCGGGCGGTGTTCGCCGATGGCCTGCAGCGCCTGGCCAATGGCGCGCTGCAACTGGCGCCGCGCCCCGACTTTGACCTGGACCTGCTGCTGAGCCTGCCGCAAGTGATGGCGCGGCATTGGCTGTTTGCCCGCGAGGCCGTGCAGGCAGTGGGTGGCTTTGCCCCGGAATGTGCCGACGCGCTGGACCTGGACCTGATCCTGCGGCTGGTGGAACACGGCGGCATGCAGGGCATCGGCCACGTCGACGAGGCGCTGCTGGTCAGTGCGGCCCAGGCGCCGCGCAGCAACGCCCAGGAGCGCGAGGTGCTGACCCGCCACCTGCGCAATCGTGGCTATGCCCAGTGCAACCTCGGCGAGCCGGTGCCGGGCCACTACCACGTCACCTACGGCCATCCGGCGCAGCCCTCGGTGTCGATCCTGATCCCGGCCGGCGGCCCGTTGCCACAACTGCAACGCTGCGTCACCAGCCTGATCAAGCACAGCAGCTATGCCAACCTTGAGCTGCTGCTGCTCGATACCGCGCCGGGTGCCAACGACTGGCTGGCGCAGGTGCAGGCGCTGGCCGACCCCAAGATCCAGGTGCTGCGCCACGCCCAGCAACGGGAGGCGGCGGTGATCAACCAGGTGGCGCGTACCCAGGCGCGCGGCGATTACCTCCTGCTGATGGACCCCCACTGCGCGGTGGTCGGCGACCAGTGGCTGCAAGCCCTGCTCAACCACGGGCAGCGCCCGGAAGTGGGCGTGGTGGCGGCGGCGCAGGTGGACGGCCGCGGCCACTGGCTGGACGAAGGCGACGTGCCGGTGACCGGCGTGTTGCGCGGCATTGCGCTGGACCAGGAGCGCGCGGTGCTGGCGCCGGGCGCCATGCTGCTGCCGCGGGCGTTGTTCGAGGCGTTCGACGGCCTGGCCCAGGACGTCGGCCTGCGTGAGGCCCAGCAGGACCTGTGCGCCCGCATCACGGCCTCGGGCCGCCTGGCGGTGCGGGCGGTGCAAGCGACGCTCATGCGCGACACAGAGTAAGGAAAACACTTATGTTCAACGGCAAATCAATCTTCATCACCGGCGGCACCGGCTCCTTCGGTCGCAATTTCATCCGTCGCCTGCTGGAGCAGTACCAGCCCAAGCGCGTGGTGGTGTTCTCCCGCGACGAGCTCAAGCAGTACGAAATGCAGCAGAGCTTCAACGCCCCCTGCATGCGCTACTTCATCGGTGACGTGCGTGACGCCGAGCGCTTGCGCGTGGCCATGCGCGGCATCGACTACGTGGTCCACGCCGCGGCGCTCAAGCAGGTGCCGGCGGCGGAGTACAACCCCACCGAATGCATCCGCACCAACGTCAACGGCGCCGAGAATGTGATTGCCGCCGCCATCGACAATGGCGTGAAAAAGGTCGTTGCGCTGTCCACCGACAAGGCCGCCAGCCCGATCAACCTGTACGGCGCCACCAAGCTGCTGTCGGACAAACTGTTCGTGGCCGCCAACAACATCGCCGGCGACCAGCAGACCCGTTTTGCCGTGGTGCGCTACGGCAACGTCGCCGGCTCCCGTGGCTCGGTGGTGCCGTTCTTCAGCAAGCTGATCAGTGAAAAGGCGCGCGAGCTGCCCATCACCGACCCGCGCATGACGCGCTTCTGGATCACCCTGGACCACGGCGTGCAGTTCGTGCTGGACAGCTTCGCGCGCATGCACGGTGGCGAAATCTTCGTGCCCAAGATCCCCTCCATCCGCATCGTCGACCTGGCCAGCGCCATGGCCCCCGAACTGCCGCAGACCCTGGTGGGCATCCGCCCGGGCGAGAAGCTGCATGAGCTGATGGTGCCCCTGGACGACGCGCGCGCCACCCTCGAATTCGACGATCACTACACCATCCAGCCGTCGATCCGCTTCACCCACACCGACATCGATTTTGCCGTGGATGGCCTGGGCGAGCAGGGCAGGGCGGTGAGCGAGGACTTCGAGTACCGTTCCGACATCAACCCGCAATTCCTCGACGTGGCGCAGATCGCCCGCCTGCACGCGGAACTGCTGCCGTGATCCCCTACGGCCGCCAGAGCATCGATGACGCCGACGTGGCCGCGGTGGTGCAGGTGCTGCAATCGGACTGGCTCACCCAGGGGCCCACGCTGGAGCGCTTCGAGCAGGCCATGGCCGCCTACTGCCAGGCCGGCCACGGCGTGGCCGTGTGCAACGCCACTGCCGCCCTGCACCTGGCGTGCCTGGCGGCTGGCCTGGGCGAGGGCGACTGGCTGTGGACCTCGCCGAACACCTTCCTGGCGTCGGCCAATTGCGGCCGTTACTGTGGCGCCCAGGTGGACTTCGTCGACATCGACCCGCGCACCCTGAACCTGGATGCCGGCAAATTGGCGGCCAAGCTGGCGCTGGCCGAGCAGCAGGGGCGCCTGCCCAAGGTGGTGGTGGCGGTGGCCTTCGCCGGCCAGAGCTGCGACCTGCGGGCCATCGCCGAGCTGGCCCGGCGCTACGGTTTCTGCCTGATCGAGGACGCCGCCCATGCCGTGGGCGCGCGTTATGCCGGGCGGCCAACCGGCTGCGGCGAGTTCGCGGCCATGACCGTGTTCAGCTTCCACCCGGTGAAAATCATCACCACCGGCGAGGGCGGCATGGTCATGACCAACAGCCCGGAGCTGGCCGCGCGCCTTAAGCGCCTGCGCAGCCATGGCATGACCCGCGACGCGGTGGACATGGATGAGCCCAGCCACGGCCCCTGGTATTACCAGCAGGTGGAGCTGGGCTTCAATTACCGCATGACCGACATCCAGGCGGCGCTGGGGCTGTCGCAGCTGCACAAACTCGACGCCTTCGTGGCGCGCCGCCGGCAATTGGCGGCGCGCTACGACCAGCTGCTGCGCGAGCTGCCGCTGGTGCTGCCCGCTGCCCAGGCCGACGCCGAGTCGGCCTGGCACTTGTACGTGGTGCGCCTGAACCTGCCGCACATTGCCCTGGGCCACCGCGAGGTGTTCGAAGCCCTGCGCGCGGCGGGCATTGGCGTGCAACTGCATTACATCCCCGTGCACCTGCAGCCCTATTACCGCAGCCTGGGCTTTGCCCTCGGTGATTTCCCCGAGGCCGAGCGGTACTACGGCGAGGCGATCAGCCTGCCGCTGTTCGCGGTCATGAGCGACGCCGAGCAAGACCAGGTGGTGGCCACCCTGCAGCGGATCATCCGTCCGTGAGCCGGGTCGCGATCATTCCCGCCCGCGGCGGCAGCCAGCGCATACCGCGCAAGAACCTCAAGCTGTTCGGCGGCCAGCCGATCATGGCCTGGTCGATCCGCGCGGCGCTGGCCAGCGGCCTGTTCGACGAGGTGGTGGTCAGCACCGATGACGACGAGATCGCCGAGGTGGCCCGCGCCCATGGCGCCCAGGTGCCGTTCCGGCGCCCGGCGGCGCTGGCCGACCACCACACCGGCACCACCGCCGTGGTGCAGCACGCGTTGCAGGCACTGGGCAACGCCCATGAGTTGGCCTGTTGTATCTATGCCACCGCGCCCATGCTGTTGCCCGCTGACCTGCAGCAGGGCTTGGCGGCCTTGCAGGCCGCCCCTGAAAAACGCTTTGCCTTCTCGGTGTGCAGCTTCGCCTTCCCGGTGCAGCGTGCCTTGCAGCTGGATGGGCAGGGCGGCGTTGCCGCGCTGTACCCGCAGTTCAACCAGACCCGCTCCCAGGACCTGGTGCCGGCCTGGCACGACGCCGGCCAGTTCTACTGGGGGCACCGCGACGCCTGGTTGCAAGGCCTGCCGATGTTCGCCGGGCACAGCCTGCCGATCATGCTGCCGCGCCACCGGGTGCAGGACATCGACACGCCGGAAGACTGGCGCCGTGCTGAATATCTATTTGCCGCGCTCGAGGCGGCTGGGGAGTTGAAGCTGTGAAGGTGTTGATTCGTGCCGATGCGTCCCGGGTCATCGGCAGCGGCCATGTGGCCCGCTGCCTGACTCTGGCGCGGTACCTGCACAAGCAGGGCGCCCAGGTGACCTTCGCCAGCCTGACCTTGCCGGGCCACCGCCTGGTCGACCTGGCGGCGCAAGGCTGGGGCACCTATGCCATGAAGCCGGGCCCCGGCAGCGACGACATCGAAGTGCTGCTGCCCTGGCAGGCGGACATCGATGCGCTGAAGCACGTCGGCCGCTTCGACTGGGTGATCGTCGATCACTATGGCCTGGACGCGCGCTGGGAAACCGCGGCGCGGGCGTTCGCGCCGCGGGTCATGGCCATTGATGACCTGGCGAACCGCAAGCACAGCGCCGACCTGTTGCTGGACCAGAACCTCACCGCCAGCGCCGAGGCCTACCAGGGCCTGCTGGCGCCCGGTTGCACCACCTATTTCGGCCCGCGCCATGCGTTGCTGGGCCCGGCCTTCGAGGCCCTGCGCGTGTCGATACGCCCGCGGGTGCAGCGCGTGCTGGTCAACTTCGGTGGCTTCGACGCCAGCGGCAACACGCTCAAGGCCATGGCCGCCCTGGACGGCCTGACCGACCTTGAAGTGGACTTCGTCACCGGCCACGGCACCCCCGACTGGGAGCATTTGCAGGCCTACGTGGCCACGCGGCCGAACTGGGTGCTGCACGGTTTCGTCGAGGATTTCGCCGCGCTGATGGCCACCGCCGACCTGTTCATCGGCGCCGGCGGCGGTACCAGCTGGGAGCGCGCGGCCATGGGCCTGCCGACCCTGTGCATGGCCGTGGCCCACAACCAGCAGGCCAACGCCGAACTGATGGCCCACGCCAGGGCGCACGTCTACCTGGGCGATGCCGCCGAGGTCAGCAGCCAGGCCTTGCGCCAGGCCGTGCTGGGCCTGCTCGATGACGCCGGGCGCCGCCGCGCGCTGGCCGAAAATTCCCGCGCGCTGGTGGATGGCCTGGGCGCCCTGCGCCTGGCCTGGGCCCTGTTCGCCGCCGCCCCGTCCCAAGGATAAGACCATGCCACGTTTCTCCATCGGCCACCGCGCCATCGGTACCGACGCGCCACCCTTTGTCATCGCTGAGATGAGCGGCAACCACAACCAGTCCCTGGAGCGCGCCCTGGCCATCGTCGACGCTGCTGCCCAGGCGGGCGCCCATGCGTTGAAGCTGCAGACCTACACCGCCGACACCATGACCCTGGACATCGACCAGGGCGAGTTCCGCATCAGCGACCCGGACAGCCTGTGGGCCGACACCTCGCTGTATGCGCTGTACCAGCAGGCGCACACGCCGTGGGAATGGCATGCGCCGATTTTCGAGCGGGCGAAAAGCCACGGCATGCTGGCATTCTCCTCGCCGTTCGATGAGACCGCCGTCGACTTCCTCGAAAGCCTCGACGTGCCGGCCTACAAGATCGCCAGTTTCGAAAACACCGACCTGCCGCTGATTCGCAAGGCCGCCGCTACCGGCAAGCCGCTGATCATCTCCACCGGCATGGCCACGGTGGCCGAGCTTGACGAAAGCGTGCGCGCGGCCCGTGCCGCCGGCTGCCGCGACCTGATCCTGCTCAAGTGCACCAGCACCTACCCGGCGTCGCCGCTCAACACCCACCTGCGCACTATCGCCCACATGCGCGAGCTGTTTGGCTGCGAAGTCGGCCTCTCGGACCACACCATGGGCGTGGGCGCCGCCGTGGCGGCGGTGGCCCTGGGCGCCAGCGTGGTGGAAAAGCACTTCACCCTGGACCGCAGCGCCGGTGGGGTGGACGCCAGCTTCTCGCTGGAGCCGGCCGAGCTGGCCAGCCTGGTCACCGAGACCGAGCGTGCCTGGCAGGCGCTGGGGCAGGTGCAGTACGGCGCCACCCGCGCCGAACAGAAGTCGCTGGTGTACCGCCGCTCGCTGTACGTGGTGCGTGACGTGGCGGCGGGCGAGGCGCTGACCCGCGACAACGTGCGTGCCATTCGTCCGGGCCTGGGCCTGGCGCCCCGGCACCTGGACGCCGTGCTGGGCCGCGCGGCACGGCGCCCTCTGGCCCGGGGCATGGCGCTGGATTGGTCAATGATCGACTGAACCGCGCCTTAAGCATGGCCAAAAAACTCGAAATCATGTTGAATCAACGTGACCTATGAGTCATAACGCGCATCTCCACTGTAACCTGTTGTTGGGTGACAAGGGCGCAGTGACCCTGGTCGGCCGAGTTTTTCGGCCCCGGCGTCGCCTGTTTTCGCCCCCGCGCGGGTGATGCACATCCCGGTTTTGTTGGCGCCCCTCGATCATGCGAGCGGTGATATTTAGCTCTTTATTATTGGGAAGCCATGATGATTGGCATAAAAAGCATAGCGAGTTACGTGCCTTCCGAAGGCCTTGATAACTACGCCCAGGGTGCCAAGTTTGCCAAGGACGAAGAGTTCATCCTGGGCAAGATCGGCTCCGCTTTCCTGCCGCGCAAAGACGCCGGCCAGGAGACCTCCGACCTGTGTGTCGAAGCGGTCAACGCTCTGTTTGCGAATAACCCCGAGCTGTCGCGCGAGTCCATCGATGCGCTGATCGTCGTCACCCAGAACGGTGACGAGGAAGGCCTGCCGCACACCGCGGCCATCGTCCAGGACAAGCTGGGCCTGCCGACCCACGTGGCCGCGTTCGATATTTCCCTGGGCTGCTCCGGCTACGTCTACGGAATCTACGCGATGAAGGGCTTCATGGAAGCCGCGGGCCTGAAGAACGGCCTGCTGATCACCGCCGACCCGTATTCGAAGATCGTCGACCCCGAAGACCGCAACACCACCATGCTCTTCGGCGACGCGGCCACGGCTACCTGGATGGGCGAAGACGCCGTCTGGCAGCTGGGCAAGGCCAAGTTCGGCACCGACGGTTCGGGTGCACCGCACCTGAAGGTCACCGACGGCGTGTTCTTCATGAACGGCCGCCAGGTGTTCAACTTCGCGCTGCTGAAAGTGCCAGCTCACCTGCACGAGCTGCTGGATGAGTCGGGCCTCAAGTCCGCCGACATCGACGCGTTCTGCATCCACCAGGGCAGCGCGGCCATCGTCGACGCCGTGGCGCGGCGCTTCGAGGAAGAGCCGGAGAAATTCATCAAGGACATGGTCGAGACCGGCAACACCGTCTCCTCCAGCGTGCCGCTGCTGCTGGAAAAGCACGTGATGGACGCCAAGTGGAAACGCGTGGCCATCAGTGGCTTCGGCGTAGGCCTGTCCTGGGGTTCGGCGATTCTCTATCGCTGAGTGCCTGGGGGAGCTGGCAAGCCAGCTCCCCCCGTTGTTTGCGGCTTCTGGTACGCTTTACGGCTGAACGTACCATCAGGGCCGCCCCACCATGACCGATATCCCCCAGCGCAACGCACAGCTGCTGCAAACGCGCTGGCCTTCGCTGTTCACCCGCCTGCAACTGGAAAATCCCGAGACCGTCCCCGCGCAACTGGTGGAAGGGCTGGGGTCGACCCTGAGCGTCAATGGCGTGCAGCTCACCAGCCGCCACGACCGGGTGGCCGAGGCGCAGCTGCAAGCGGCCACCGTGCCGGCCGATGCCGCCCATGTGCACGTCTATGGCACCGGCCTGGGTGACCTGCAGCTGGCCTTGCTGCAGCGCCCCGTGTTGCAGCGCCTGACCGTGCACATCCTCAACAGCGCGATTTTCGCCCTGGTGGTGCAAATCCTCGACCAGGGCGACTGGCTCAAGGACCCCCGGGTCGAGCTGGTGATGGCCGGTGACCACGCCGAGATCTGCCTGCCGTTCTTCGCCTTGCCCGCCGAGCTGGTGCTGGCCGACGACTACAACGCGAAGATCCGCGACCGCCTGATCAGCGAGGTGCACCTGGCGTTCAACAACCGTGATTTCACCGTGCAAGACCCGGAAATCGCCGAGCGCCTGCAACACGCCGTACCCTTGCTGCAGCGCGACCCCGACGTGGCTGAGCTATTCGCCAGCCAGCCGGGCCGCGAGTTCTTCGTGATTGCCACCGGGCCGAGCCTGGAGCAGCACTTCGCCGCGTTGAAGCGCGTGCGTGAACGCGCCCAGCGGCCGTTCTTCATCTGCGTCGACACCGCCTACCGGCCTTTGCTGGCCCAGGGTATCGTCCCAGACCTGGTGGTCAGCATCGACCAGCGCATCAGCAGCCGCCACCTGCCGGCCGAAGGCTCTGCGGCCGTGGGGCTGGTGTACCTGCCGCTGCTGGAACGCGCGCTGCTGGAAAGCTGGCAGGGGCCGCGGCATGTCGGCTATTCCAGCAGCCCGGTGTATGCGCAATTGCGCGAGCAGCTGCCCAAGGCCAGCCTCTACGTGGGCGGCAGCGTCATCCACCCGGCGGTGGACCTGGCGGTGAAGATGGGGGCAGGGCGGGTGGCCCTGTTCGGCGCCGACTTCGCCTTCCCGGGCGACAAGACCCACGCCGGCTGGGGCGACGGCGACCTGGGGCCGCAATTGCAGGCGGCCCGCCACTGGGTGCTCGACGGCCACGGCCAGCGCGTGCGCACCCAGCTCAACTTCCGCAGCTACCTGGTGGAGCTTGAGCGCTTCATCGCCGGCCACCCGCAGGTGCCGTTCTTCAACACCAGCCGTGCCGGGGCGATGATCGCCGGCACGCGTTTCGATCCGGAGTGGTGCCAATGAGTGGTTTCGAGCAACACCGGGCGGCGGCGGTCCACTGCGCGCACCTGTTCCGCCTGGGGCGGGATGTCGAGGCGGCGTTGGTGATGGTGGAGGTGTTTGGTGCGGTGATGCCGTTGTTCGAGGGGGCGTCGGTGCCGTTGCAACAGCAGTGGCAGGCGGTGTTGGGGCAGATTCTGGTGTGTCAGGAAGGGCAGGATTGGTTGGGGTTGGCGGATTATCTGGAGTATGAGTTGGTGCAACTTTTGCGCTAAAAACAGCACTCAAGCGAGGCACCGGCTGCTCTTGATCTTGATCTTGATCTTGATCTTGATCTTGATCTTGATCCCGTGAGGCCTTTGATCTTGATTGTGTGCCCCGTAAAGCGCCAGGGCCGACTGGAGGCGTTGGCCGAGCGGTCCACGGCGTAGCCGGGGAAGACGGAACCGGAGGCGCTTCTATTCCGGGCCGTCGGCCGCTTGGGCGACGCCGGAGGGAGGGGACCCGCAGCGAAGCGGAGGGACCAAGCAGGGGCAAGCCTTTTTTGGTTACTTTTTGAGGCGTCTGTCAAAAAGTGACTCGGCGTAAGGCCGAAAAGGTGATTGTGCATCACCCGTAGTAATGGATATGTTCGCGAATTCTGTATCCCGCTTCGGCGATTTCGAACATATCCATTTTCGTGGTGCGGCCACCGACCGTTTCGGCCTTACGCCGACTCACTTTTTGGCAGTCGCCCGGTGTGCCGGCCCAGCCAAAAAGGAAGCAAAAAGGGCTTGCCCCTGCTTGGGCCCTCCGCTGCGCTACGGGTCCCCTCCTTCCGGCGCCGCTCAACGGGCAGACGGCACCCGCTATAGAAGCCTGCGGGTTACCGTCTCTTCGGCCTGCGGCCTCGGCCCTTCGGGCAGCCCGTTGATCGACGCCTCCAGTCGGCCCGGGCGCTTTACGGGGCATACAATCAAGATCAAGAGCCAGATCAACAGCAGATCAAAAGCCAGATCAAGATCAAAAGCCTGATCAAGATCAAAAGCCTGATCAAGATCAAAAGCCAGATCAAGGTCTACAGCAGATCAAAAGCGCAGCCCAGCCTCCGAATCGTGATCGGCGTCACGAAAGTGGCACTGCAGCCTTGGTGGGCTGGTCTATCGTCAAACCTCTGCCGCCGGGATCACTCGGCGCAAAAAATGTGATCTGTGTCACAGTCGATACCTGGAAAGGTGCAGCCAAATGAATCGTCGGCCGGGCTGGAAGCCCCGGTTTACAGGGGTTTGCCCACTGATGGCATTTTTTTTCAGAAAAGACCCTCAAGCAACTTCCCATCACGACGATAACTATTACGAAGGTTCTCTAGGCCACACCCGGCGGTTGCCAGGGCCGGAAGCCGCTGCACCCACCCATCGAGGAATTCGTCATGGCTTTGACTGTAAACACTAACATCGCTTCGCTGACCGTTCAGAACAACCTGAACAACGCCGCCAGCTCCCTGTCCACCGCTATGACTCGTCTGTCTTCCGGCCTGAAAATCAACAGCGCCAAAGACGACGCTGCCGGTCTGCAAATTGCCAGCCGTCTGACCACTCAGATCAACGGTCTGACCACTGCTACCAAGAACGCCAACGACGGTATCTCGATCGCCCAGACCGCTGAAGGCGCTCTGCAAGAATCGACCAACATCCTGCAACGTATGCGTGAACTGGCCGTTCAGTCCCGAAACGACTCCAACAGCACCGCTGACCGTACTTCGCTGAACGCCGAATACGACCAGATGAGCCAGGAACTGACTCGTATCTCGACTTCGACCACTTTCGGTACCGGCATGAAACTGCTGGACGGTTCGGCTTCGACCCTGGAGTTCCAGGTTGGCGCGATGACTGGTTCCGACCAGCACATCACCCTGTCCCTGACCGGCGACTTCTCGGCCAGCGGCCTGGGCCTGTCGTCCACCTCGATCTCGGGTTCGGACAACACCACCGCTCACACCAACGTCGACGCCTCGATCTCCGCGATCGACGCCGCACTGTCCACCATCAACAGTGCACGTGCTGACCTGGGTGCCAAGCAAAACCGTTTCGCCAGCACCATCTCCAACCTGAACAACATCGTTTCGAACGCTACCGCTTCGCGTTCGACCATTCAGGATGCTGACTTCGCTGCTGAAACCGCTGAACTGACCAAGCAACAAACTCTGCAGTCGGCTTCCACCGCGATCCTGTCGCAAGCCAACCAACTGCCATCCGCTGTACTGAAGCTGCTTCAGTAATAGCAACGGCTAGTTGAACGGAAGGGTGCTCACGAGTGCCCTTTCGTTTTTTCACATTTTCGAGGTGACGGACATGGACATGAGCGTCAAATTGAACGCGTCTTACCCCCAGGTTGTGACCCAGGCGGCGGCAACTCCCGCTGCGCCAGTGGCGACCGCCGCCACCGCGACCGACGGCAAGACCAGCACCGCCACCGGCAAACAGCCAGAGCGGGCAGAATTGGATAAAGCAGTGAAGGACATGCAGGCCTTCGTCGACTCGACGCAGCGCAACCTGCAGTTCTCCATTGATGACACTACCCACCAGGTGGTGGTCAAGGTCATCGCCACCGAGAGTGGCGAGGTTGTCCGGCAGATTCCGTCGGAAACCGCCTTGAAATTGGCGCAGAGCCTGAAAGAAGGCAACAGTGTGCTGTTTGATACGCAAGTCTGAGCGTGTTGGCACGAGACTTGTTTGATTCTGTAGAAATCAGCTTACGATAGGCGTTTTGTCAAAAAGTCGACAGCCGCCGGAACGGGAGTTCAACCATGACCACTACTTCCAGCACCACGAGTTCGACCAGTACCACGGGCACGACATCCGTCAGCAGTTCGGGCGGCATCACCGTCAGTGGCGTGGGTTCGGGTATCGATACCTCGAGTATTGTCGAAGCGTTGGTGAACGCCCAGAAGGCGCCCAAGCAGACGCAGATCACCGCGCAGCTTTCCACTACCTCCGCCCTCAGTGCGGCGGTGGATACCGTGAACACGGCGTTGAAGACGTTCACCACCGCGATGGCGGCGTTGAACGATGTCAACTCGTTCACCGGGCTGGCGGCGACGTCGTCCAATACTTCGGTGGCAACGGCAACCTCCAGCAACTCGGCTGCCGCAGGTACCTATGACCTGACGGTCACGCAGTTGGCGACCGCCTCGAAGGTGACCACCGCGGCGGTCAGCGGTGGTTCGAGCACGGTGATGAACACTGCGGCGACGACGCTGAGCATCACCCAGGCCAACGGCACCTCCTACAGCGTTTCGCTGGCGGCCAACACGTCGTTGTCTGGTGTGCGGGATGCTATCAACACCCAGCTGCAGTCCGACGGCGTCACCGCCAACCTGGTGACCGACTCCACCGGTGCTTCGCGCCTGGTGCTGTCGTCGACCACCACGGGCGCCAACACCGGCCTGTCGATGAGTGGCATCGATGCCCTGGCAATCGATGGTACCCAGGCGGGCTCCAGCACGGGTGCCGGCTACCTGGGCAAGCTGCCTCAGGACGCGATCTATTCGATCGACGGCCTGGACAACATGACCAGCTCCAGCAACACCCTGACGACGGCCATCAGCGGCGTGACCATCAACCTCACCGGTGGCAGTGACTCGTCGGGTAACCCGGGCACCAGCACCATCACGGTGGGTTCCAGCACTGACGACATGAAAACCTCGGTGACCACCTTTGTCAGTGCCTACAACGCGCTGATGCTGGCGGTCTCGGCGCAGACCGCGGTGACCTCGACCGGTGCCACCTCCAGTACCAGCACCTCGGCCACCACCACGGCCGGCGCGCTGACCGGTGACTCGGGTATCCGTTCGCTGCTGGCTTCCATCCAGGGGCAGTTGACCAAGTCGAGCACCACCAGTGGCAACCTCAGCGTGCTGTCGCAACTGGGTATCAGCACCCAGGAAGACGGCACGCTGCTGATGAACTCGACCACCTGGGACACGGCCATGACCACCAACGCTGGCAACGTCGCCAGCCTGTTCGTGGGCACCGACGGGTTGCTGACCCGCCTGACCTCGGTAATTACGCCGTACACCCAGACCGGTGGCATTCTCGAGACCCGGATCAAGGCCTATGCTGCCACCACGACTGATCTGCAAAACCAGCAGACCGACCTCGATTCGCGGATGGACGCCCTGACCACCACGCTGACCGCCAAGTACACCCAGATGGACACCCTGGTGGCCCAGCTCAACGCCACCAGCACCAGCGTCATGACCACCTTGAACGCCCTGAACACCAAGTCGTCGAGCTGATCACGCCGCACCGCCATGGGCCCGGAACCGCTGTCAAAGGCGGCCCGGGCTTTTGTCGTTTGAGGCCGTGGCGCAGGCAGGCTAAAGTTTTTTGCGGGCCAGTCGACACAATAGTCATGCAAGCACACATCACCGTTGACGTGTAACGAGGAAGCAACATGAATCCCATGAAAGCCCTTCGCCAATATCAGAAGGTCAGCTCCGTGGCGCAGACCTCCGAGGCGAGCCCGCACCGCCTGGTGCAGATGCTCATGGAAGGTGGGCTCGACCGCCTGGCGCAAGCCAAGGGCGCACTGAGCCGTGGCCAGATTGCGCAGAAGGGCCTCATGCTGAGCAAGGCCATCGAGATCATCGGTGGCCTGCGCACTGGCCTGGACCCCGAGAAAAGCGGCGGCGACCCGGCCTCGCTGCAAGACCTGGATGCACTGTATGCTTATATGATGCAGCGCCTGGGCGAAGCCAACCGCAAGAACGATCCGGAGATGATCGATGAAGTGGCGCGTTTGCTGATTACCGTGAAGAGTGGCTGGGACGCCATTGCCAACGTCGAGTAAGGCCAATGTCTGAGGAAGTCGACATGAGTGCGCTGCAACGTATTGAACACACCAGCCATGCCCTGACCGATGCATTGGCGGCGCGTGATTGGGAAGCCATTCGCGAGCTGGATCGCCAGTGCCGGGCTTGCGTCGATGCGCTGATGACCGAGGACCAGGCGGACGAGGAGCAGTTGCGCAGCAAACTCGAGGGTTTGCTGGCCGTGTATCGCCAGTTGCTGGAGGCTAGCCAGGGCGAGCGCAAGGCAATAGTCGACGAGATGTCACAACTGAAACATGCGCACAACGCTGCAAAGGTTTACCATCTGTTCCGTTAATTTGCTCGGTTGATCAGAAGTAATGCGCCATAAATTTGACTGTATTCGCTTTTTTGACTTAACTAGTAGCTGTTTACTTTCTTCAGGCGTCTAAAGGCCAAACCAGGCCGATTTTCGTCTAGCTTGCCCATAGCGGGCATCGAGTTGACTAGGGAAGTTGCTATTGCATGTGGCGTGAAACCAAAATTCTGCTAATCGATGACGATAGCGTTCGCCGCCGGGACCTGGCGGTGATACTCAATTTTCTTGGCGAAGAAAATTTGCCCTGCACCAGTGGCGACTGGCAGCAGGTGGTCGATTCGTTGTCGTCGAACCGGGAAGTGCTGTGCGTCCTCGTGGGGACTGTAAACGCGCCCGGTAACCTTCAGGGCTTGCTTAAGACCATCGCTGGGTGGGATGAGTTCCTTCCGGTGCTGCTTTTAGGTGATACGGCCACCGGCGACCTGCCGGAAGACTTGCGCCGGCGCGTGCTTTCCAGCCTGGAAATGCCGCCCAGCTACAGCAAGCTCCTCGACAGCCTGCACCGCGCCCAGGTCTACCGCGAGATGTATGACCAGGCCCGCGAGCGCGGCCGGCAGCGCGAGCCCAACCTGTTCCGCAGCCTGGTCGGTACCAGCCGTGCCATCCAGCACGTGCGCCAGATGATGCAGCAGGTGGCCGACACCGACGCCAGCGTGCTGATCCTCGGCGAGTCGGGTACCGGCAAGGAAGTGGTGGCGCGCAACCTGCACTACCATTCCAAGCGTCGCGACGCGCCGTTCGTGCCGGTCAACTGCGGGGCCATTCCCGCCGAGCTGCTGGAAAGCGAACTGTTCGGCCACGAGAAGGGCGCCTTCACCGGTGCCATCACCAGCCGCGCCGGGCGCTTCGAGCTGGCCAACGGCGGTACGCTGTTCCTCGACGAGATCGGCGACATGCCGCTGCCGATGCAGGTCAAGTTGCTGCGCGTGCTGCAGGAGCGCACCTTCGAGCGCGTGGGCAGCAACAAGACCCAGAGCATCGACGTGCGCATCATCGCTGCCACGCACAAGAACCTGGAAAGCATGATCGAGGTGGGTACTTTCCGCGAGGACCTGTACTACCGCCTGAACGTGTTCCCGATCGAAATGGCGCCGCTGCGCGAGCGTGTCGAAGACATTCCGTTGCTGATGAACGAACTGATCTCGCGCATGGAACATGAAAAGCGCGGCTCCATTCGCTTCAACTCCGCGGCCATCATGTCGCTGTGCCGTCACGGCTGGCCGGGCAACGTGCGCGAACTGGCCAACCTGGTGGAACGCATGGCCATCATGCATCCGTACGGGGTGATCGGCGTCGCCGAGCTGCCGAAGAAATTCCGCTACGTCGACGACGAAGACGAGCAGATGGTCGACAGCCTGCGCAGCGACCTCGAAGAACGCGTGGCCATCAACGGCCATACCCCGGACTTCACCACTGGCGCCATGCTGCCGCCCGAAGGCCTGGACCTCAAGGACTACCTCGGTGGCCTGGAGCAGGGCCTGATCCAGCAGGCGCTGGATGACGCCAACGGTATTGTCGCCCGTGCCGCCGAACGCCTGCGTATCCGCCGTACTACCCTGGTGGAAAAAATGCGCAAGTACGGCATGAGTCGCCGCGAGGGCGATGATCAGACAGATGATTGACGCCTGAGTTCCCGCAAGCGGCGCACGGATGCGCCGCCGGACTGGCTTTGTAGCTTTTTTCTCGCCTTTACCTTCCCCGCAAGCCCCTGTCCTTATTGGCTTTCCTTGATTTGTATCAAGGATGATTCCAATCTTTGCCGCTGTAATGCCCTGTACAAAATGATCCGGCACGACGATTGCTACATGTCAGTCACGATACCCGTTTATGACGGTATGCCACGCGAGAGATCACGATGCCACAGGCCGCCCCCATGACCACCGCCCCTGAACTCGAGGGTCAACCCTCCGTCGAGCAAACCAGCCGGCTTGGCCTTGAGCAGGCGTTTGCGCTGTTCAACCAGATGTCCACGCAGCTCAGCGACTCCTACAGCATGCTCGAGGCCCGCGTGGCCGAGCTCAAGGGCGAGCTGGCGGTGGTAAGCGCCCAGCGCATGGCCGAGCTGGCCGAGAAAGAGCGCCTGGCCAACCGCCTGCAGCACCTGCTGGACCTGCTGCCCGGGGGTGTCATTGTCATCGACGGCCATGGCGTGGTGCGCGAGGCCAACCCGGCCGCCACCCTGCTGCTGGGCGAACCGCTGGAAGGCATGCTGTGGCGGCAGGTAATTGCCCGCTGCTTCTCGCCCCGCGAGGACGACGGCCACGAAGTGTCCTTGAAGGACGGCCGCCGGCTGTCCATCGCCACCCGTTCCCTGGACGCCGAGCCGGGCCAGCTGGTGCTGCTCACCGACCTGACGGAAACCCGGCGGTTGCAGGACCAGCTGGCGCGCCATGAACGCCTGTCGTCCCTGGGCCGCATGGTCGCTTCGCTGGCCCACCAGATCCGCACGCCGCTGTCGGCCGCGCTGCTCTACGCCAGCCATTTGACGGAGCAGGCGTTGCCGGTGGAAACCCAGCAGCGCTTTGCCGGCCGCCTGAAAGAACGGCTGCACGAGCTGGAACACCAGGTGCGCGACATGCTGGTGTTCGCCCGTGGCGAGCTGCCGCTTAGCGACCGCCTGACGCCGCAAGCGTTGTTCGAGGCCCTGCAGGCGGCGGCCCATACTCACGTGCAGGACCTGTCGGTGCGCTGGCAGTTCGACTGCCCCCGCGGCGAGCTGCTGTGCAACCGTGACACCCTGGTGGGCGCGCTGCTGAACCTGGTGGAGAACTCGATCCAGTCCAGCCCCGGCCAGGTCCACCTGAAGATTCATTTGTACGCCCGTGATCATCAATTGCGGCTGGCCATCAGCGACAACGGCAGCGGCATCGAGCCGGCGGTGCTGGCGCGCCTGGGCGAGCCGTTCTTCACCACCAAGACCACCGGCACCGGCCTGGGCCTTGCCGTGGTCAAGGCCGTGTCCCGCGCCCACCAGGGCGAGCTGGCGATTCGTTCGCGGCTGGGCCGCGGCACCTGTGCGCTGGTGACGCTGCCACTGATCCATACCCGTGCGGTGCAGGAGTAACGCTGATGGCTATCAAGGTCCTGCTGGTCGAAGATGATCGGGCCCTGCGCGAGGCGCTGGGCGATACCCTGGAGCTGGGCGGCTACGACTACCGCGCGGTGGGCAGCGCCGAGGACGCCTTGCTGGCGGTGGGCGGCGAGGTGTTCGGCATGGTCATCAGCGACGTCAACATGCCAGGCATGGACGGCCACCAGCTGCTGTGCCAGCTGCGGGCGCGCCAGCCGCAATTGCCGGTGCTGTTGATGACGGCCCATGCGGCGGTGGATCGCGCAGTGGAAGCCATGCGTGCCGGCGCCGCCGATTACCTGGTCAAGCCGTTCCTGCCCAAGGCCCTGCTGGACCTGGTGGCCCGGCATGCCCTGGGTTGCCTGGGCGCTACCGAAAGCGAGGGGCCGGTGGCCGTGGAGCCTGCCAGTGCCAAGCTGCTGGAGCTGGCCGCACGGGTGGCGCGCAGCGACTCCACGGTGCTGATCTCGGGTGAGTCCGGCACCGGCAAGGAGGTGCTGGCGCGCTACATTCACCAGCAGTCCAACCGCGCCAACCGGCCGTTCATTGCCATCAACTGCGCGGCGATCCCCGACAACATGCTGGAAGCCACGCTGTTCGGCCACGAGAAAGGCTCGTTCACCGGCGCCATTGCCGCGCAGGCGGGCAAGTTCGAGCAGGCCGACGGCGGCACGCTGCTGCTCGACGAGATTTCCGAGATGCCCCTGGGCCTGCAGGCCAAGCTGCTGCGGGTGTTGCAGGAGCGCGAAGTGGAGCGGGTAGGGGCGCGCAAGCCGATTGCCCTGGACATTCGCGTGGTGGCTACCACCAACCGCGACCTGGCCGGCGAAGTGGCGGCGGGGCGCTTCCGTGAAGACCTGTTCTATCGCCTGTCGGTGTTCCCGTTGGCCTGGCAACCGCTGCGCGAGCGTACCGCCGACATTCTGCCACTGGCCGAGCGCCTGCTGGCCAAGCACGTCAATAAAATGAAGCACGCTGCCGTGCGCCTGGCGCCGGGCGCCCAGGCCTGCCTGGTGAGCTACCCCTGGCCGGGCAACGTCCGCGAATTGGACAATGCCATCCAGCGCGCGTTGATCCTGCAGCAGGGCGGGCTGATCCAGGCCGAGGACTTCTGCCTGGCCGGGCCGGTGGGCGTGGCGCCGTCGCCGGCGCTGTCCATCGTGCGCAGCGCGCCCGCCGCCGTCGAGTCCTTGACGGCGCTGCCGGCGGAAACCGCCGGAGCCCTGGGTGATGACCTGCGCCGCCGGGAATTCCAGCTGATCATCGACACCCTGCGCACCGAGCGCGGCCGCCGCAAGGAAGCCGCCGAGCGCCTGGGCATCAGCCCCCGCACCCTGCGCTACAAGCTGGCGCAGATGCGTGACGCGGGCATGGACGTGGAAGCCAGCCTGTACGCCAGTTGAATATTTAACCCCTGACACGAACCCTTGTAGCCGCTGCCGCCAGGCTGCGCTGGCCCGCAATTACACCCTGGATTTCTTGGGTGCGCACACGGGCCAGCGCAGCCTTCGGCAGCGGCTACGGCGTATGGGCGACGTGTGGGAGATTGTTTTGTAACGAATTCGTGATGGAGCTCAGGAGCTGGCACCCTTGTTGCTACCTCCTTTGTATCCGTTGTAACAGTGTCAAAAAATTGCGGGCCGTCGGAGAGAGTGATCCATGAGCCAAGGTATTGAATTCAACCGTCTGATTATGGACATGCGCACCATGCAGGCCGATGCCATGGGTGCCAGCAAAACTGCTGCCGCGCCAGAAGTGGCCGGCACCAGCAGTTTTGCTGATTTGCTGGGCAATGCGGTCAACAAGGTCAGCGACACCCAGCAGGCGTCCGACCAGTTGGCCAACGCCTTCGAGATCGGCAAGAGCGGCGTCGACATCACCGACGTGATGGTGGCGTCGCAGAAAGCCAGCGTGTCGTTCCAGGCGCTGACCCAGGTACGCAACAAGCTGGTCCAGGCGTATCAAGACATTATGCAGATGCCGGTATAAGGGCGAGATTGAGACATGGCAGACGCAGTCGTGGATAACGTACCAGCCAAGAACGGCGCAGCCGGCGGCAAGCCGCCGCTGTTTGGCCTGTCCTTCCTGGAAAATATTTCCAAGATGACCATGTTGCGTCAGGTGGGCCTGTTGGTCGGCCTGGCTGCCAGCGTGGCGATTGGTTTTGCCGTGGTGCTGTGGTCGCAGCAGCCCGATTACCGTCCGTTGTACGGCAGCCTGGCCGGCATGGACACCAAGCAGGTGATGGAAACCCTCAACGCGGCGGACATTCCCTACACCGTGGAGCCCAACTCCGGCGCGCTGCTGGTCAAGGCCGACGACGTCGGCCGTGCGCGCATGAAGCTGGCTGCCGCGGGCGTGGCGCCGAGCGACGGCAACGTCGGCTACGAGATCATGGACAAGGAACAGGCGCTGGGCACCAGCCAGTTCATGGAGACCGCCCGTTACCGCCAGGGCCTGGAAGGCGAGCTGGCCCGCACCATCTCGAGCCTGAACAACGTCAAGGGTGCCCGCGTGCACCTGGCCATTCCGAAAAGCTCGGTGTTCGTGCGTGACGACCGCAAGCCTACCGCCTCGGTGCTGGTGGAACTGTACCCGGGCCGCACCCTGGACGCAGGCCAGGTGCTGGCCATCGTCAACCTGGTAGCCACCAGCGTGCCTGAAATGGACAAGTCCGGCGTTGCCGTGGTCGACCAGAAGGGCAACCTGCTGTCCGAACAGCTGCAGGACTCCGAGCTGACCATGGCCGGCAAGCAGTTCGACTACAGCCGCAAAATGGAAAGCATGCTCACCCAGCGTGTGCACAACATCCTGGAACCGGTGCTGGGCAACGACCGCTACAAGGCCGAGGTGTCGGCCAATGTCGACTTCAGCGCCGTCGAGTCCACCAGCGAGCAGTTCAACCCCGACCAGCCGGCCCTGCGCAGCGAGCAGTCGGTGACCGAGCAGCGCTCCAGCGGCAGCGGCCCGTCCGGCGTGCCCGGCGCCCTGAGCAACCAGCCGCCGACCCCGGCCAGCGCCCCGCAGAAAACCGGTGGTGCCGCCGCACCGGCCGCGCCGGCGGCGATCCCGCCAGGCCAGCCGCTGCTGGACGCCAACGGCCAGCAGATCATGGACCCGGCCACCGGCCAGCCGATGCTGGCGCCGTACCCGGCCGACAAGCGCAACCAGTCGACCAAGAACTTCGAGCTGGACCGTTCCATCAGCCACACGAAGCAGCAGCAGGGTCGCCTGACGCGCCTGTCGGTGGCGGTGGTGGTCGACGACCAGGTCAAGACTGACGCCAAGGGCGAAGTCACCCACACCCCGTGGAGTGCCGACGACCTGGGCCGCTTCACCCGCCTGGTGCAGGACGCCGTGGGCTTCGACGCCAGCCGTGGTGACAGCGTGACCGTGATCAACGCACCGTTCTCCGCCGACCGTGGCGAAGTGGTGCCGGAAGTGTCCTTCTACCAGCAGCCCTGGTTCTGGGAAGTGGTCAAGCAGGTACTGGGCGTGCTGTTTATCCTGGTGCTGGTGTTTGGCGTGCTGCGCCCGGTGCTCAACAACATCACCGGTGGTGGCAAGGGCAAAGGTCTGGTCGGCGCCGGCGGCGACGTGGAACTGGGTGGCATGGGCGGTCTGGATGGCGAGCTGGCCAACGACCGCGTCACCCTGGGCGGGCCGCAGAGTATTCTGCTGCCAAGCCCGAGCGAGGGATATGACGCTCAGTTGAACGCAATCAAGAGTCTGGTGGCCGAAGACCCGGGCCGCGTCGCCCAGGTCGTGAAAGAGTGGATTAACGCCGATGAGTAACAATCAAGCGCTTGCCGCCAAACTGACCAAAGTCGACAAGGCGGCCATCCTCCTGCTGTCCCTGGGCGAGACCGATGCTGCCCAGGTGCTGCGGCACATGGGCCCCAAGGAAGTCCAGAAAGTTGGCGTGGCCATGGCGCAGATGCGCAACGTGCACCGCGAGCAGGTCGAGCAGGTGATGAGCGAGTTCGTCGACATCGTCGGCGACCAGACCAGCCTGGGCGTGGGTTCGGACACCTACATCCGCAAGATGCTGACCTCGGCCCTGGGCGAGGACAAGGCCAACGGCCTGATCGACCGCATCCTGCTGGGTGGCAACACCAGCGGCCTGGACAGCCTGAAGTGGATGGAGCCGCGCGCCGTGGCCGACGTGATCCGCTACGAGCACCCGCAGATCCAGGCCATTGTGGTGGCGTACCTGGACGCTGATCAGGCGGGCGAGGTGCTGGGCCATTTCGACCACAAGGTACGCCTGGACATCATCCTGCGCGTCTCGTCGTTGAACACCGTGCAACCGGCGGCGCTGAAAGAGCTGAACCTGATCCTGGAGAAGCAGTTCTCGGGCAACTCCAACGCGGCGCGTACTACCTTGGGTGGTATCAAGCGGGCGGCGGACATCATGAACTTCCTCGACAGTTCGGTGGAAGGCGCGTTGATGGACTCGATCCGCGAAGTCGACGAAGACCTGTCCAGCCAGATCGAAGACCTCATGTTCGTGTTCAACAACCTGGCCGACGTGGACGACCGCGGCATCCAGGCGCTGCTGCGCGAAGTGTCCTCCGACGTGCTGGTGCTGGCCCTCAAGGGCTCGGACGAGAACGTCAAGGAGAAGATCTTCAAGAACATGTCCAAGCGTGCCGCCGAACTGCTGCGCGACGACCTGGAAGCCAAGGGGCCGGTACGGGTCAGCGACGTGGAAACGGCGCAGAAGGAAATCCTCACCATTGCCCGCCGCATGGCCGAAGCCGGCGAGATCGTGCTGGGTGGCAAGGGCGGCGAGGAAATGATCTAACCCCCTGTAGCCGCTGCCGCCAGGCTGCGCTGGCCCTGATTTGCACTGCAGATTTACAGTGTACGTGAGGGCCGGCGCAGCCTGGCGGCAGCGGCTACAAGGCGGCTCTTTTTTGTGCATTGCATTCTGGCGCCATCAGGAATAATTCATGTCCCGCCCCTCTGAACAACACCCCAGTGACCTGATCCGCGCCGAAGACCTGCAAGGCGTCGACCTGTGGGCCATTCCCAGCTTCGACCCCGAAGTGCCCGAGCCTGAACCCGAACCCGAGCCGATCGTCGAGGAAATCGAGGAAGTGCCGCTGGAAGAAGTCCAGCCGCTGACCCTGGAAGAGCTCGAGAGCATCCGCCAGGAGGCCTACAACGAAGGCTTCGCCACGGGCGAGAAAGAAGGTTTCCACAGCACCACCCTCAAGGTGCGCCAGGAGGCCGAAGTGGCCCTGGCCGCCAAGCTGCAAAGCCTGGAACAGCTGATGGGCCACCTGATGGCGCCCATCGCCGAGCAGGACAGCCAGATCGAAAAGTCCCTGGTGGAACTGGTGGCGCACATCACCCGCCAGGTGATCCAGCGCGAACTCAAGACCGACTCCAGCCAGATCGAGCACGTGCTGCGCGAATCGCTGAAGTTGCTGCCCATGGGCGCCGGCAACGTGCGTATCTTCGTCAACCCGCAGGACTTCGAGCAGGTCAAGGCCCTGCGTGAGCGCCATGAGGAAAGCTGGCGCATCCTCGAGGACGAGGCACTGCTGCCCGGCGGTTGCCGGGTAGAGTCCGAGCACAGCCGCATCGACGCCAGCATGGAAACCCGCATTACCCAGGCCATCGCGCAGCTGTTCGACCAGTTGCACGAACAGGCCCTGCACCCCGCCGAAGCCGACGTCAGCGTCGACCTGGAAGGCCCCGATGCGCCTTGACCGCACCAGCTTCGCCAAGCGCCTGGGCGGCTACGCGCCCACCATCAGCCTGCCGGCCCAGCCGGTGCTGGAAGGGCGCCTGCTGCGCATGGTCGGCCTGACGCTGGAAGCCGAAGGCCTGCGCGCTGCCATGGGCAGCCGCTGCGTGGTGATCAACGACGACAGCCACCACCCGGTGCAGGTGGAAGCCGAGGTCATGGGCTTCTCCGGCACCAAGGTGTTCCTGATGCCGGTGGGCAGTGTCGCCGGCATCGCCCCCGGTGCCCGCGTGGTGCCGCTGGCCGACACCGGCCGCCTGCCCATGGGCATGAGCATGCTGGGACGGATTCTTGACGGTGCCGGCCGCGCGCTGGACGGCAAGGGCGGTATGAAGGCCGAGGACTGGGTGCCCATGGACGGCCCGACCATCAACCCGCTCAAGCGTGACCCCATCAGCCAGCCGCTGGACGTGGGCATTCGCAGCATCAACGGTTTGCTGACGGTAGGCCGCGGCCAGCGCCTGGGCCTGTTCGCCGGTACCGGCGTGGGCAAGAGCGTGCTGCTGGGCATGATGACCCGCTTCACCGAGGCCGACATCATCGTGGTAGGGCTGATTGGTGAGCGGGGCCGCGAGGTGAAGGAATTCATCGAGCACATCCTCGGCGAAGAAGGGCTCAAGCGCTCGGTGGTGGTGGCTTCACCCGCCGACGAAGCGCCGCTGATGCGCCTGCGCGCCGCGATGTACTGCACGCGCATCGCCGAATATTTCCGCGACAAGGGCAAGAACGTCCTGTTGCTGATGGACTCCCTGACCCGTTTCGCCCAGGCCCAGCGGGAAATTGCCTTGGCCATCGGCGAGCCGCCGGCCACCAAGGGCTACCCGCCATCGGTGTTCGCCAAGCTGCCCAAGCTGGTGGAGCGCGCCGGCAACGCCGAGGCCGGGGGCGGCTCCATCACCGCCTTCTACACCGTGCTGTCCGAGGGTGACGACCAGCAGGACCCCATCGCCGACTCGGCGCGGGGCGTGCTCGACGGCCACATCGTGCTGTCCCGGCGCCTGGCGGAGGAGGGGCACTACCCGGCCATCGACATCGAGGCGTCCATCAGCCGGGTCATGCCCAGCGTGGTCAGCCCCCAGCACATGGGCCAGGCCCAACACTTCAAGCAGCTGTGGTCGCGCTACCAGCAGAGCCGCGACCTGATCAGCGTGGGCGCCTACGTGCCCGGCGGCGACCGCGAGACTGACCTGGCCATCAACCTGCACCCCACGTTGGTGCGCTACCTGCGCCAGGGCCTGGACGACAACGAGAGCCTGGAAGCCAGCAGCGAGCGCCTGGCGGCCGTGTTCAAGCCCGTCGCGCCGAGCTGATAAGCCATGGCCATCAGTCGCGCAGCACGCCTGGCCCCGGTGGTCGACATGGCCGAGAAGGCCGAGCGCACGGCTGCCCAGCGCCTGGGCCACTTCCAGGGCCAGGTACGCCTGTCGGAAACCAAGCTGGCCGAGCTTGACCGCTACCGCGAGGACTACCAGGCGCAGTGGCATACCTACGGCAGCAAGGGCGTGTCGGGCCAGTGGCTGATGAACTACCAGCGGTTTTTGAACCAATTGGAAACCGCCGTTGCCCAACAGAAGCAGAGCCTGGCCTGGCACCAGAAGAACCTGGAGAACGCCCGGGGCACCTGGCAACAGGCCTACGCCCGGGTCGAGGGCCTGCGCAAGCTGGTACAACGTTATATTGACGAGGCACGCCAGCTGGAAGACCGCCGCGAGCAGAAGCTGCTGGACGAGTTGTCCCAGCGTTTGCCGCGTCAGGGCAGCTTCTAGCCAATTATTTGTCAAGGGGCAGGTTGCCGGGGTCCGTGCGTGGTGCTAAACCTTGTACGGAGCTGGCTAATTTAAAGGAATTTTGTACATGGCCGTAGAAGCTAATCAATCTGGTGATGGCAAAGAGCTGACCATCAGCATCAAGGGACGCTTTGACTTCGGCTCCCACCAGGACTTCCGCAACGCCTACGAGCGGGTCAACACCAAGCCAACCGCCTACCGCATCGATCTCAAGGACACCACGTACCTGGATAGCTCGGCGCTGGGCATGTTGCTGCTGCTGCGCGACCACGCCGGCGGCGACCACGCCAAGGTACGGCTGATCAACAGCCAGCCGGACGTGAAGAAAATCCTCGCGATTTCCAACTTCGACAAACTGTTCGAGATCGAATGAGCATGCTCGCGGCCAGTGAACCACTGACCGTACTGATTGCCGACGACAACATGACTGATCGCATGTTGCTCTCCAGCATCGTACGGCGTCAGGGCCATCGCGTGTTGACCGCCAGCGATGGCCAGGAAGCGGTCGAAGTGTTCGCCCAGCGCCGCCCGCAGCTGGTGCTGCTGGACGCGATGATGCCGGTGGTGGATGGCTTCGAGGCCGCCCGGCAGATCAAGGAGCTGGCCGGCGAGGCGCTGGTGCCGATTATCTTCCTCACCTCCCTGACCGAAGAGGAAGCGCTGGTGCGCTGCCTGGAGGCGGGCGGTGACGATTTTCTGGCGAAGCCCTACAACCAGGTGATCCTGGCCGCCAAGATCAAGGCCATGGACCGCATGCGCCGCCTGCAGGCCACGGTGCTGGAGCAGCGCGACCAGATCACCCGCCACCACGGCTACCTGCTCAACGAGCAGCGCGTGGCCAAGGCGGTGTTCGACCAGGTGGCCCACTCCGGCTGCCTCAGCTCGCCCAATATCCGCTACATGCAGTCCCCTTACGCGCTGTTCAACGGCGACCTGCTGCTGGCCTCGTTCACGCCGTCGGGCGGCATGCACCTGCTGCTGGGCGACTTCACCGGCCACGGCTTGCCGGCGGCGGTGGGCGCCATGCCCCTGGCGGAAGTCTTCTATGGCATGACCGCCAAGGGCTACGGGTTGCCGGAAATCCTCCGGGAGATGAACGCCAAGCTCAAGCGCATCCTGCCGGTGGACATGTTCTGCTGCGCGACCCTGCTCAACCTGAATTTCCAGCGGCGCATTGTCGAGGTGTGGAACGGCGGCATGCCCGACGGTTACCTGCACCGCCTGGACACCGGCGAGCACGTGCCGCTGCGCTCGCGCCACCTGCCGCTGGGGGTGCTGTCGCGGGCGACCTTCCAGGAGAAGACCGAGACCTTCGCCCTGCAGCCCGGTGACCGGCTGTTCCTGATGTCCGACGGTGTCATCGACACCGCCAACAGCGATGACCAGCTGTTCGGCCTGGAGCGCCTGCAGCGGGTGTTCGAGCTGAACAAGGACCCCGACCTGCTGTTCGAGGATATCCAGGCCGCGCTCAAGGCGTTCCGCGGTGAGTCGCGCGATGACGTGAGCATGGTCCAGGTCACCATGGTGGAACCCGACACCCTGGTGCCGCCGGCCACCGTGTACTCCGACAGCGGCGCGTCCAGCCCGCTGAACTGGTCCATGAGCCTGGAACTGCGCGCCGACACCCTCAAGCGCTTCAACCCCTTGCCCTACCTGCTGCAACTGCTGCAGGAAATCCACGGCCTGCGGGCCCAGAGCGGTGCGCTGTACAGCGTGCTCTCGGAGCTCTACTCCAATGCCCTGGAGCATGGCGTGCTGGGGCTCGATTCCAGCCTCAAGCGCGATGCCGAAGGATTTGCGCAATATTACGAGCAGCGCAATACTCGTCTCAGCCAACTCAAGGACGGTTACGTGCGCCTGCACTTCCTGGTCACCCCGGAAGGCAACGGCGGCCGCCTGATCATCGATGTCGAGGACAGCGGCCATGGCTTCGACCCGCGCCAGGTCATGGCGCGCCCCGCCGAGGAAAAAGGCCTTTCCGGACGGGGCCTGAAACTGATCCGGCAACTGAGCCACAGTGCCCAATGGTCGGAAGACGGTCGAAGTGCCTGCGTGGAATTTTCCTGGGGGGCTCTGGCATAATCCCGGCTTGATCAAGGAGCGAACAAGTGTCACATCAACATCTGGACTACGACGTGCTCAGTGCGTTGCAGGAAGTCATGGAGGAGGAGTACCCGCTGCTGCTGGACACCTTCCTCACCGACTCCGAAGTGCGCCTCAGCGAGCTGCACAAGGCCACCGACCCCGCCCAACTGGGGCAGGCCGCCCACAGCTTCAAGGGCAGCAGCAGCAACATGGGCGCCACTGCCCTGGCGGATCTTTGCCGCCAGTTGGAGGAGCGCGTCAAGCATCCGCCACTCAACGGCATCGAAGACCTGGTCAACCGCATCGACCATGAATTTGCCACCGTGCGCCGCCTGTACAGCGACGAGCGCCAGCGTTTCGCCTGCTGAACCACCCCTTGTAGCCGCTGCCGTCAGGCTGCGCTGGCCCTGTGCCACGCTGGAGATTTCCAGTGTTCACGCAGGCCAGCGCAGCCTGGCGGCAGCGGCGTCAAGGGGGGGGTGTCAACGGGTGGCCCGACTCTTGCTAACATCCCTGCACCTGTACCCCCCGATTTCAGTGCAGCGGAGACCTGTAAATGTCAGTCGCGTCAAACCCCCTCTTGCAGATCGGCAGTTCCGCCAGCACCCAGGCCAGCACCCTGGCGAGCCTGAGCAAGGCCGCGGAGCCCGCCAAGGACACCTCCGCCGACTTCGCCAAGGTGTACGCCAAGCAGTCGCAGAACCCGCCTGCGAAGGCGGCGAGCGCCACTGCCACCCAGGCCAGTGCCCAGCAGAACCAGGCGAAGAACAGCGCTGCCCATGACCAGGACGCTGCCGCTGCGAAGCCGGCCGTTGCCGATAGCGGCAAGAATTTGCCTGCCCACAAAACCGCCAAGGCGGACCAGCCGGGCAAGGCCGACAAGTCGGATAAAAGCGCCAGCACCACCAAGGCCGACAAGACCGACAAGAGCGACGCCACGGACAAGAGCAAGGCCAAGGACGACGACCAGGACGACGATGCCACCGTCACCGACGCCGCCAGCACCGACACCGCTACCCCGGTAGCCACCGTCGCCACCCCGGAGCCAGCCGCGCCCGTGGCCCCCGTGGTCGACCCGGCCCTGGCCCAGGCGCAGCAACCCACGCCGGTACCGGACCCGACCCAGGCGGCGGCCGTGGTGCAGGTGGCGCCGCCGGTGGTGGACACGCCCGCCACCACGGACAGCGACACCTTCGATCCGTCCAAGGACGACCCGCTGGCCAACATGCCCACCCTGCGCCTGGCGCTGGAGCAGAACGCCAAGGCCCAGGGCACCACCTCGGCCCACGCGCAGCCGGACACCACGGCCGCACAGGCCACCAACGGTTCCGACACCGACCAGAGCTTCGCCAGTGGCCTGGCGGCCATGGTGGTGCAGCAGAAGGGCAGCGGTGAGAGCGACGTCAGCGACAAGGCGTTCAGCGCGCAGATCGACGATGGCCTGAAAGACGTCAAGGGCGCCACCGCCGACACCCGCATCGACGACTTCGCCAATCGCCTGGCGGCCATGACCGACACCTCCGCCACCAAGACCGCCGCAGCCACCCCGGCTGCCGTGCAGGCGCCCACCACCCAACTGGCCATGAACCAGAACGGCTGGACCGAGGGCGTGGTCAACCGGGTCATGTACCTGTCCAGCCAGAACCTCAAGTCGGCGGACATCCAGCTGACCCCGGCCGAGCTGGGCCGCCTGAGCATTCGCGTGGACATGACCCCCGACCAGCAGACCGCGGTGACCTTCACCAGCGCCCACCTGCACGTGCGCGAGGCGCTGGAAAGCCAGCAGGGCAAGCTCAAGGACATGTTCGCCGAGCAGGGCATGGGCCAGCTTGACGTCAACGTCTCCGACCAGTCGCGCCAGTCCTCCCAGGACCAGGCCCAGCAGAACCAGCGCAGCAGCCGCAGCAGTGCCGGCAGCGACAGCCTGGACGGCGTCGCCGCCGCATCGCCGTTGGCCTCGGAGCCTACGGTGCAGCAGGTGATCGTCGGCACCAGCGCGATCGATTATTACGCCTGACCTGCGTGGCGCCCTGACGCGGCCTTCGGCCGCTGCTACGGACCGTAATTATCTCCGGACGCGGCCTTTGGCCGCTGCTACGGACCGCGTTGATATCCGGACGCGGGGTTCGTGTAGCAGCGGCCGCAGGCCGCGTCCCCACTCTCCCGCGAACGCTTTGTCAGCATCCCGACAAATCTGGCATAACACTTGCTCCACCCTCTCCAGGTGAGTGTTAACCCCCCGATTAGTGACGGATTATTGGCATGGCGAAGAGCGAAGCAGCAGAGAAAGAACCGGCAGGCAAAGGCAAGCTGAAGATGATCATTCTTCTTGTCGTGGTCCTGCTGCTGGTGATCGGTGGCTCCGTGGGCGCTACCTGGTTCTTCCTGCACAAGGGCGCCGAGGCCAAGCCGGCCGAGGCTGCCGCCGCAGCCCCCGCGGGCAAGCAGCCCGCCCTGTACGAACCACTGACCCCGGCGTTCGTGGTCAACTTCAAGCAAGACGGCCGTGACCGCTACATGCAGGTCAGCCTGACCATGCAGGCGCGCGACAAGGCCGACCTGGATGCCCTGCTGGTGCACATGCCGGTGATCCGCAACAACCTGGTGATGATGTTCTCCGGCGAAAACTTCGCCACCCTGGCCACGCCCGTGGGCGAGGAAATGCTGCGCCAGAAAGCCACGGCGGCGGTGCAGGCCGTAGCCCAGAAAGAAGTCGGCAAGCCGGTCATCGACCAGCTGCTTTTCACTAACTTCGTATTGCAGTAGGAACACGACATGGCCGTGCAAGACCTGCTGTCCCAGGATGAGATCGACGCCCTGTTGCACGGCGTCGACGATGGGCTGGTGCAGACCGAGAGCCTGGGTGAGCCAGGCAGCGTCAAAAGTTATGACCTGACCAGCCAGGACCGTATCGTCCGGGGGCGCATGCCGACCCTGGAAATGATCAACGAGCGCTTCGCGCGCTACACCCGCATCAGCATGTTCAACCTGCTGCGCCGCTCGGCGGACGTGGCGGTGGGCGGCGTGCAGGTGATGAAGTTTGGCGAATACGTGCACTCGCTGTACGTGCCCACCAGCCTCAACCTGGTGAAGGTCAAGCCGTTGCGCGGCACCGGCCTGTTCATCCTTGACGCCAAGCTGGTGTTCAAGCTGGTGGACAACTTCTTCGGCGGCGACGGCCGTCACGCCAAGATCGAAGGCCGTGAATTCACGCCGACCGAGCTGCGCGTGGTGCGCATGGTGCTGGACCAGGCCTTCATCGACATGAAGGAAGCCTGGCAGGCCATCATGGAAGTCAACTTCGAGTACATCAACTCCGAAGTGAACCCGGCCATGGCCAACATCGTCGGCCCCAGCGAGGCGGTGGTGGTGTCCACCTTCCACATCGAACTGGACGGCGGTGGCGGCGACCTGCACGTGACCATGCCGTATTCCATGGTGGAGCCGATCCGCGAGATGCTCGACGCCGGCTTCCAGTCCGACCTGGACGACCAGGACGAGCGCTGGAGCAAGGCCCTGCGCGAGGACGTGCTGGACGTCAGCGTGCCGCTGAGTGCCACCGTTGCCCGTCGCCAGCTGCGCCTGCGCGACATCCTGCACATGGCGCCGGGGGACGTGATCCCCGTGGAGCTGCCGGAAGAACTGGTACTGCGCGCCAACGGCGTGCCGTCCTTCAAAGCCAAGCTGGGTTCCCACAAGGGCAACCTGGCGCTGCAAGTGATCGAGCCGATCGAACGTCGCTGACTGGCGCTGTCGATAAGCTGTTATCCCTGAATTTATTGCCCGTCGAGGACCCCTGATGGCTGACGAACACGAAATGACTTCCCCGGAAGACCAGGCCCTGGCCGACGAATGGGCTGCGGCCCTGGGTGAGTCCGGCGACGCCGGGCAAAGCGACATCGACGCACTGCTGGCGGCCGATGCCGGCAACGGCAGCGCCGGCTCGCGCATGGCCATGGAGGAGTTCGGTACTTCGCCCAAGCACAACGGCCCGGTCAGCCTGGACGGTCCGAACCTGGACGTGATCCTGGACATCCCGGTGACCATCTCCATGGAAGTGGGCTCCACCGACATCAACATCCGCAACCTGCTGCAGCTCAACCAGGGCTCGGTGATCGAGCTGGACCGCCTGGCCGGCGAGCCGCTGGACGTGCTGGTCAACGGCACGCTGATCGCCCATGGCGAGGTGGTGGTGGTCAACGAGAAGTTCGGCATCCGCCTGACCGACGTGATCAGCCCCAGCGAACGCATCAAGAAGCTGCGCTGAATGGGCCGCCTGCTGACCCTGCTGCTGGCGCTGCCGCTGCCGGCGTTCGCCGCCACGGTGGGCGCGCCCGCTGCGCCTGCCACCCCGACCGGTGCCCCTGCGGTGCCCGCCGTGGGTTCGGCGCTGGGCAACGGCATGGCCGGCCAGCTGACCCAGCTGATGCTCGGCCTGCTGCTGGTGATCGGCCTGATCTTCGCCCTGGCGTGGGTGCTGCGCCGCGTGCAGCAGGCCACCCCCAACGGCGGCCAGGTGATCGAGCTGCTGGGCTCGCGCGCCCTGGGCCCGCGGGACCGGCTGGTGCTGGTGCAGGTGGGGGGCGAGCAGATCCTGCTGGGCCTGAGCCCGGGCCGCATCGCCCCGCTGCATGTGCTGGAACACCCGATTGCGGTGCCAGCCAAGACCAAGACGGCCTCGCCGGAGTTCGCCCAGCGCCTCATGGAGCTGATGGGCAAGGACCACAAGGATAAGCACTGATGGGCGCGCTGCGCTTTTTGTTGACCCTGGCACTGTTGGTGGCCGCGCCCATGGCGCTGGCCGCCGACCCGTTGTCGATCCCGGCGATTACCCTGGGCACTGGCGCCAACGGCCAGCAGGAATACTCGGTCAGCCTGCAGATTCTGCTGATCATGACGGCGCTGAGCTTCATTCCGGCGTTCGTCATGCTGATGACCAGCTTCACCCGCATCATCATCGTCTTCTCCATCCTGCGCCAGGCCCTGGGCCTGCAGCAGACGCCGTCGAACCAGTTGCTCACGGGCATGGCGCTGTTCCTGACCATGTTCATCATGGCGCCGGTGTTCGACAAGGTGAACCAGCAGGCGCTGCAGCCCTACCTGGCCGAGAAGATGAGCGCCCAGGACGCCGTGCTCAAGGCCGAGGGGCCGGTGCGCGACTTCATGCTGGCGCAAACCCGCCAGAGTGACCTGGACCTGTTCATGCGCCTGTCGCGCCGCACCGACATCGCCAGCCCCGACCAGGCGCCGCTGACCATCGTGGTGCCGGCGTTCGTCACCTCGGAGCTGAAGACCGCGTTCCAGATCGGCTTCATGATTTTCATTCCGTTCCTGATCATCGACCTGGTGGTGGCCAGCGTGCTCATGGCCATGGGTATGATGATGCTGTCGCCGTTGATCATCTCGCTGCCGTTCAAGATCATGCTGTTCGTGCTGGTGGATGGCTGGGCACTGATCATCGGCACCCTGGCCAGCAGTTTTGGCGGCGTCTGAGACCCCGCACGGAGATCCGTCATGACCCCTGAAGTGGCTGTCGACCTGTTTCGCAATGCGCTGTGGCTGACCACCATGATGGTCGGCATCCTGGTGGTGCCCAGTTTGGTGGTGGGCCTGATCGTGGCCATGTTCCAGGCGGCCACGCAGATCAACGAACAGACCCTGAGCTTCCTGCCGCGCCTGCTGGTGATGCTGATCACCCTGATCATCGTCGGGCCGTGGCTGGTGCGTACCTTCATGGAGTACATCACCAACCTGTACACCAGCATCCCGCAAGTGATTGGATGAACCCGCTCCTGCACCTGACCGACGCCCAGATCGGCGCCTGGGTTTCCAGCTTCATGCTGCCGCTGTTTCGCGTCGGCTCGATGCTGATGGCCATGCCGGTGTTCGGTACCACCATGGTGCCCAAGCGCATACGCCTGTACCTGGCCATGGCCATCACCGTGGTCATCGCGCCGTCGCTGCCGGCCATGCCGGTGGTGGATTCCCTGAGCCTGCAGGGGCTGATGCTGGCGGGCGAGCAGATCATCATCGGCTCCTTGCTGGGCTTTTCCCTGCAGATGCTGTTCCAGGCCTTCCTGATTGCCGGGCAGATCCTGGCCATCCAGATGGGCATGGGCTTCGCGTCCATGAACGACCCGGTCAACGGCGTGCAGACGGCGGTGGTGGGGCAGTTCTTCACCATGCTGGTGACGCTGCTGTTCCTGGCCATGAACGGCCACCTGGTGGTGTTCGAGGTGCTGGTGGAAAGCTTCACCACGCTGCCGGTGGGCGGCGGGGTGCTGGTGAGCCAGTTCTGGGAGCTGATCATGCACATGAGCTGGGTGCTGGCTGCGGCGGTGATCCTGGTGCTGCCGGCCATCACCGCGCTGCTGGTGGTCAACGTCGCGTTCGGGGTGATGACCCGCGCGGCGCCGCAGCTGAACATCTTCTCCATCGGCTTCCCGCTGACGCTGGTCATGGGCATGGTGATCCTGTGGCTGAGCCTGGCGGACATTCTCAACCAATACCAGCCCATGGCCACCGAGGCCTTGCAGTGGCTGCGCGAACTGGCACGGGCACGCTGACATGGCAGAGAGCGAGAGCGGTCAGGACAAGACAGAAGACCCCACGGACAAAAAGCTGCGCGAGGCGCGCGAACGTGGGGAAGTGGCACGCTCCAAGGAACTCAACACCCTGGCGGTGATGATCGGCGGCTGCGGCGCCTTGCTGGCCTACGGCGGGCATCTGGCGCAGACGCTGATGGAGCTGATGCGCATGAACTTCACCATCAGCCGCGAGACCCTGCTGGACCAGAGCCAGATGGGCGTGGTGCTGCTGGCCTCGGGCAAGATGGCCATCGACGCGGTGCAGCCGATTTTGCTGGTGCTGCTGATCGTCTCGTTCGTTGCCCCCATTTCCCTGGGCGGCTGGTTGTTCTCGCCGGGCAGCATGGCGCCGAAATTCAGTCGCATGAACCCCCTCAACGGCATCAAGCGCATGTTCTCCATGCATGCGTTGACCGAGCTGCTCAAAGCCCTGGCGAAATTCTTCGTGGTGCTGCTGGTGGCCCTGTTCGTGCTCAACAAAGACCGCAACGACCTGCTCAGCATTGCCCACGAGCCGCTGGAAATGGCCATCATCCACTCGGTGCAGCTGGTGGGGTGGAACGCGCTGTGGATGTCCATGGGGCTGCTGATCATTGCCGCCGTGGACGTGCCGATCCAGATGTACCAGGCGCGCCAGAAACTGCTGATGACCAAGCAGGAAGTCCGCGACGAGCACAAGGACAGCGAGGGCCGCCCCGAGGTCAAGCAGCGCATTCGCCAGCTGCAGCGCGAGATGTCCCAGCGCCGCATGATGTCGGCCATTCCCACCGCCGACGTGATCATCACCAACCCGACCCACTACGCCGTGGCGCTCAAGTACGACCCGGAGAAGGGCAGTGCGCCGATGCTGTTGGCCAAGGGCACCGATTTCATCGCCCTGAAGATCCGCGAGATCGGCAACGAGCACAACATCCAGATCCTCGAATCGCCGGCGCTGGCGCGGTCCATCTACTACTCCACCGAGCTTGAGCAGCAGATTCCCGCCGGCCTGTACCTGGCCGTGGCCCAGGTGCTGGCGTACGTCTACCAGATCCGCCAATACCGCGCCGGCCGCGGCAAGCGCCCGACGCCACTCAAGGACCTGCCGATCCCGCCGGACCTACGCCGCGACAATTGATCTGCATCGTGCCCATCGCGACCAAGGTCGGCTCCTACGCTGTAGGAGCCGACCTTGGTCGCGATGGGGTGTTCACCGATTTTCCCGCTCTGCACAAAAGTTGGAAAGGTTCTTGCAAAGGCATACCCACAACGCCATCAGGCGTCAAAAGTTTGCTTGAGCTCACGGGGACTATCGGTGGATCGCACTCAGTTAATCAACAACGCGCGCAGCAACCTGGTCGGCCTCGGCCGGGGCAGCCTGGGTGTGCCGCTGTTGCTGTTGATCATGCTGGCAATGATGATGTTGCCGGTCCCGCCGTTCCTGCTCGACGTGTTCTTCACCTTCAACATCGCCTTGTCGATCGTGGTCCTGCTGGTGTGCGTGTACGCCCTGCGGCCGCTGGACTTCGCCGTGTTCCCGACCATCCTGCTGGTGGCGACGCTGCTGCGCCTGGCGCTGAACGTGGCGTCCACCCGCGTGGTCATGCTGCACGGCCACGACGGCCACCAGGCCGCGGGCAAGGTGATCCAGGCCTTCGGCGAAGTGGTGATCGGCGGCAACTACGTGGTCGGTGCGGTGGTGTTCGCCATCCTCATGATCATCAACTTCGTGGTGGTGACCAAGGGCGCCGGGCGTATCTCCGAGGTGAGCGCGCGTTTCACCCTGGACGCCATGCCCGGCAAACAGATGGCCATCGACGCCGACCTCAACGCCGGCCTCATCGACCAGGCCCAGGCCAAGCTGCGCCGCCTTGAAGTGGCCCAGGAGGCCGAGTTCTACGGTTCCATGGACGGTGCCAGCAAGTTCGTCCGCGGTGACGCCATCGCCGGCCTGCTGATTCTGTTCATCAACCTGCTGGGCGGCATGGCCATCGGTATCTTCCAGCACGGCCTGAGCTTCGCCGAAGCCGGCAAGGTGTACGCCCTGCTGACCATCGGTGACGGTTTAGTGGCACAGTTGCCATCACTGCTGCTGTCCACGGCTGCCGCCATCATGGTGACCCGTGCCTCGGGCTCCGAGGACATGGGCAAGCAGATCAGCCGCCAGATGTTCGCCTCGCCCAAGGCGCTGGCCGTGTCGGCGGGCCTGATGACCATCATGGGCGCGGTGCCGGGCATGCCCCACGTGTCGTTCCTGTTCCTGGCCATGCTGGCCGGTGGCGCCGCTTACCTTGTGTGGAAGAAACAGAACGAGGCCAAGGTCGCCGCTGCCGCCGAAGTACAGCGCCAGCAGGACCTGCTGCCATCGCCAACCCGCTCCCAGGACACCAAGGAACTGGGCTGGGACGACGTCACCCCCATCGACATGATCGGCCTGGAAGTGGGCTACCGCCTGATTCCACTGGTGGACCGCAACCAGGGCGGCCAGTTGCTGGCGCGGATCAAGGGGGTGCGCAAGAAGCTGTCCCAGGACCTGGGCTTCCTGATGCCCACCGTACACATTCGCGACAACCTCGACCTGGCGCCCAGCGCCTATCGCCTGACGTTGATGGGCGTGATCCTGGCCGAGGCCGAGATCTACCCCGACCGCGAGCTGGCGATCAACCCGGGCCAGGTGTTTGGCACCCTCAACGGCATCACTGCCAAGGATCCGGCTTTCGGCCTGGACGCGGTGTGGATCGAGCTGAGCAACCGGCCCCAGGCGCAGTCGCTGGGTTACACGGTGGTCGACGCCAGCACGGTGGTGGCCACGCACTTGAACCAGATCCTGTCCAAGCACGCCCACGAGCTGATTGGCCACGAGGAAGTGCAGCAATTGCTGTCGGTGCTGGCCAAGGGCTCGCCGAAGCTGGCCGAGGAGCTGGTGCCGGGTGTGCTGTCGCTGTCCAACCTGCTCAAGGTGCTGCAGGCGCTGCTGGCCGAGCAGGTGCCGGTGCGCGACATCCGCAGCATCGCCGAAGCCATCGCCAACAACGCGGTCAAGAGTCAAGATACCGCCGCTTTGGTCCAGGCAGTACGGGTTGGCTTGAGCCGCGCTATCGTCCAAAGCATTGTAGGGCTTGACTCCGAGCTACCTGTTATCACCCTGGAGCCAAGGTTGGAACAGATATTGCTCAATAGTTTGCAGAAGGCCGGTCAGGGTCAGGAAGAAGGCGTTCTGTTGGAGCCAAGCATGGCCGAGAAGCTGCAGCGGTCGTTGATCGATGCGGCGCAACGCCAGGAAATGGCCGGGCAACCGGTGATCCTCCTGGTGGCGGGCCCGATCCGCGCGATGCTCTCGCGCTTCGGCCGCCTGGCAGTACCTAATTTACATGTCTTGGCGTATCAGGAAATTCCTGACAACAAGCAAGTGACCATCGTTGCGACAGTAGGGCCCAACGGCTGAGGTAGTGGGTTATGCAAGTTAAGCGTTTTTTCGCCGCCGATATGCGTCAGGCCATGAAACTGGTCCGTGACGAGCTGGGCGCCGATGCCGCTATCATCGGCAACCGTCGGATTGCCGGCGGCGTCGAGCTCACGGCCGCGCTGGACTACAAGCTGTCCGCGCTGGCACCGCGTGTGCCAAACATGGAGCTTGAAGACGAGCTGCGCAAGACGCAGTCGCGGATCGTCAACGCCCAGGCTGAACTGGACACCCGTGGCGACAGCGACGCGGTCACCAACCGGCAACTGTTTGCCGGCCTGCCGCTGACCGCGCCCGAGCCGCTGGTGGAGCCGACCTTCGTCGAGCCGCCGCGCCCGCAGGCCCCGCCTGCCGCGCCGGTGGACCAGCGCCTGTTCGAGTCCATGCGTTCGGAACTCAACGGCCTGCGCGAGTTGCTGGAAGTGCAGCTCGGCTCCCTGGCCTGGACCCAACTGCAAGGCAGCAAGCCTGCGCAGGCCAACCTGTGGCGCCGCCTGCAGCGCATCGGCCTGTCGGGCCCGCTGTCGCGCGAGCTGCTGGACATGGTTGGCGAGATCAATGAACCGCGCCAGGCGTGGCGCATGCTGCTGGCCCACCTGGCCCGCATGATCGTGACGCCGGACGTGGAGCCGCTGGAAGAGGGTGGTGTCATCGCCATGGTCGGCCCCGCCGGCATGGGCAAGACCACCACCCTGGCCAAGCTGGCGGCCCGTTACGTGCTCAAGTACGGCGCGCAGAACATCGCGCTGGTGAGCATGGACAGCTTCCGCATTGGCGCCCAGGAGCAGCTCAAGACCCTGGGCCGTATTCTCAACGTGCCAGTGACCCACGTCGACCCGGGCCAGTCCTTGGCCCAGGCGCTGGAGCCGCTGCTGCGCAAGCGCGTGGTGCTGATCGATACCGCCGGCCTGCAGGCCAGCGACCCGGCCCTGCGCCTGCAACTGGAAAGCCTGGCAGGGCGCGGCATCAAGGCGCGCAACTACCTGGTGCTGGCAACCACCAGCCAGAAGCAGGTTTTGACTGCTGCCTACCACAGTTACAAGCGTTGTGGGCTCGCAGGTTGTATCCTGACGAAATTGGACGAATCGGCAAGCCTGGGCGAAGTGCTCAGCCTGGCGATTGGTCATGAACTACCAGTGGCTTATCTCACCGACGGGCCACGCATTCCGGACGATTTGCACCTGCCAAGACGGCACCAGTTGGTGAGCCGCGCGGTTAACGTGCAAATGCAGGATGAGCCCAGCGAAGAGGCCATGGCCGATATGTTCGCTGATCTCTACCACAGCCCGAGTAAACGAGTTGGCTGAGGTGAATGTTTTGAAGTCGTTGCAATCTACCTACATTGTTGGTCTGCCGGGCATTTTTCATGTGTTTGAAAGCGCAGCCAGTCATGTGGCCTCGGTCTAAGTAAGACAAGGTAAAGAACGAACATGGGCAGCATGCATCCCGTACAGGTGATCGCCGTGACAGGCGGCAAAGGCGGCGTCGGCAAGACCAACGTGTCAGTGAACTTGTCTTTGGCGCTGGCCGAGCTTGGCCGTCGCGTGATGTTGTTGGACGCCGACCTGGGCCTGGCGAACGTCGACGTCCTGCTGGGGCTGACACCGAAACGAACCCTTGCCGATGTCATCGAGGGGCGCTGTGAGCTGCGCGACGTGCTGCTCCAGGGGCCTGGTGGCATCCGCATCGTGCCGGCCGCGTCCGGCACCCAGAGCATGGTGCACCTGACACCAGCTCAACACGCGGGCCTGATCCAGGCCTTCAGCGACATCGGCGACAACCTCGATGTGCTGGTGATCGACACCGCGGCCGGCATCGGCGACTCGGTGGTCAGCTTCGTGCGCGCCGCGCAGGAAGTGCTGCTGGTGGTGTGCGACGAGCCCACCTCGATCACCGACGCCTACGCGCTGATCAAGCTGTTGAACCGCGACTACGGCATGAACCGCTTCCGCGTGCTGGCCAACATGGCCCAGAGCCCGCAGGAAGGACGCAACCTGTTCGCCAAGCTGACCAAGGTGACCGACCGTTTCCTCGACGTGGCCCTGCAGTACGTGGGCGCCGTGCCGTACGACGAATGCGTGCGCAAGGCCGTGCAGAAACAGCGCGCGGTGTATGAGGCGTTCCCGCGTTCCAAGTGTGCGCTGGCGTTCAAGGCCATCGCCCAGAAGGTCGACACCTGGCCGTTGCCAGCCAACCCACGCGGGCACCTGGAGTTCTTCGTCGAACGCCTGGTGCAGCAGACCAGTGCAGGTCCCGTATCATGAGCGCCAGCGGCTACCGGATGTACAGCAAGGCTTCCCGCGAGTCGCAGCAGTACGAGCTGATCGAGCGCTATGCGCCGCTGGTCAAGCGCATCGCCTATCACCTGCTGGCGCGACTGCCGGCCAGCGTGCAGGTGGAAGACCTGATCCAGGCCGGCATGATCGGCCTGCTCGAGGTGTCCACCAAGTACGACTCCACCAAGGGCGCCAGCTTCGAGACCTACGCCGGCATCCGCATTCGCGGCGCCATGCTCGACGAGGTGCGCAAGGGCGATTGGGCCCCGCGTTCGGTGCATCGCAACACGCGCATGGTCAGTGACGCGATTCGCGCTATCGAAGCGAAAACCGGTCGCGACGCTAAAGATCATGAGGTTGCGGCCGAACTCCAGTTGAGCCTGGACGATTACTACGCGATTTTGAACGATACCCTGGGCAGCCGCCTGTTCAGCTTCGACGACCTGTTGCAGGACGGCGAGCACGAAGGCCTGCACGAGGATGGCGCCAGCGCCGGGCTCGAGCCCTCGCGGGACCTGGAGGACGAGCGTTTCCAGGCGGCCCTGGCCGAGGCCATCAGCAACCTGCCGGAGCGTGAACGCCTGGTGTTGGCCCTCTACTACGACGAGGAGCTGAACCTGAAGGAGATCGGCGAGGTGCTGGGGGTCAGCGAGTCGCGGGTCAGCCAGCTGCACAGCCAATGCGCGGCGCGCCTGCGCAGCCGGTTGGGCGAGTGGCGCGCACGGGCATAAGGGTTTTCAAGGTTCGGGTAACACCGCAATTGCGTAGCCGCTGCCGCCAGGCTGCGCTGGCCCTGAAGTTCGCTGGAAAGCTCCAGCGTGGGACAGGGCCAGCGCAGCCTTCGGCAGCGGCTACGGTGCGATTGCAGTGCTGCCGGGCTGGATTTGGGGATGCAGCATGGGTATTTTCCTTGCCGCACGTCATGTAGTGCACTAGCCAGATTTGATTGAATGCGCGTTCGGGGACCGGACGCGTTTAAGACTGCTTGGAGGTCTAATTGGACAAGAACATGAAAATCCTCATCGTTGACGACTTCTCGACGATGCGGCGGATCATCAAGAACCTGTTGCGCGACCTGGGCTTCACCAATACCCAGGAAGCCGATGATGGCACCACCGCGCTGCCGATGCTGCACAGCGGCAGCTTCGACTTCCTGGTGACCGACTGGAACATGCCTGGCATGTCCGGCATCGACCTGCTGCGCCAGGTGCGTGCGGACGAGCGCCTCAAGCACCTGCCGGTGCTGATGGTGACCGCCGAAGCCAAGCGCGAGCAGATCATCGAAGCGGCCCAGGCTGGCGTCAACGGCTACGTGGTCAAGCCATTCACGGCACAAGTGCTGAAAGAGAAAATCGAAAAGATTTTCGAGCGCGTCAATAGCTGATGTCCGCCACGGGGGTGCTATGGAGCATAAGAACTCATCTTTGGGCGACTTCGAGTCGACCCTGAAGAAACATGCGCAGGAGTTGGTCGAAAGCCTGGAGCGGGGCAAGTTCGGCGACGCTGTGCAATTGATCCATGAGCTGAACCAGACCCGTGATCGTGGCCTGTACCAGGAAGTTGGCAAGCTCACCCGCGAGTTGCACAGTGCGATCGTCAGTTTCCAGATTGACCCGCACATGCCGCAAGCCGAGGAAGTTTCACAGATCACGGATGCCACCGAGCGCCTTTCCTATGTGGTCAGGCTGACCGAGGGTGCGGCCAACCGCACCATGGACCTGGTGGAGCAGAGCACGCCGGTGCTCAACGACCTCAGCGGCGAGGCCAAGGCCTTGAGCGCCGACTGGCAGCGTTTCATGCGCAAGGAAGTCGGCGCCGCCGAGTTCCGCGACCTGGTGAAGCGTGTCGACGGTTTTCTGACGCAAAGCGAGCAGGGCACCCGCAAGGTGTCCGGCGCGCTGAACGACATTCTGCTGGCGCAGGATTACCAGGACCTTACCGGCCAGGTGATCAAGCGCGTGACGCAACTGGTCACGGAAGTTGAAAGCAACCTGCTCAAGCTGGTGCTCATGGCCAGCCAGGTAGACCGCTTCGCGGGCATCGAACACGACCGTGAACAGCTTCGTGCTGAAAAAGATCAAGAAAAACATCCCACTCGGGGTGAAGGTCCGCAGATTCATGCCGATAAACGTGAAGACGTTGTGTCCGGTCAGGACGATGTCGACGATCTGCTATCCAGTCTTGGTTTTTAAGGGGCACGTTAAATGAGCTTCGGCGCCGACGAAGAAATCCTCCAGGATTTCCTGGTAGAAGCCGGTGAAATTCTTGAGTTACTTTCCGAACAACTGGTCGAGCTGGAAAGCCGACCTGATGACGGTGATTTGCTCAATGCAATTTTTCGCGGTTTTCACACTGTAAAAGGGGGCGCCGGCTTCCTCCAGCTCAACGAGCTGGTGGAGTGCTGTCACATCGCCGAGAACGTCTTCGACATCCTGCGCAAGGGTGAGCGTCGCGTTGACTCGGAACTGATGGACGTGGTGCTCGAAGCGCTGGATGCGGTGAACGGCATGTTCAGCGAAGTTCGCGAGCGCACCGACATCACCCCGGCCACGCCTGAACTGCTGGCGGCGCTGTCGCGCCTGGCCGAGCCTGCCAGCGCCGACGAGGCGCCGGTAGCGGTTGCCGAACCTGAGCCTGTGGTCGAAGAGCCTGCCGAGTCGGGTGACATCACCGACAGCGAGTTCGAACAGCTGCTGGACTCGCTGAGCGCGGTCAAGGCCCAGGCCGAGGCCCCGGCCAGCCAGCCACCGGCAGCCCAGGCCCCGGCCGCCGACAGCGACGAAATCACCGACGACGAGTTCGAGTCCCTGCTCGACCAGCTGCATGGCAAGGGCCAGTTCGCGCCTGACGCTGTGGCGCCGGCCAGCACTGCCGGCAGCGCGCCGGCCAGCGACGAAATCACCGACGACGAATTCGAGGCCCTGCTGGACCAGTTGCACGGCAAGGGCACCTTCGCCCCTGACGCGCTGGACAGCGGTGCCCAGCCACCGGCCGCCGAACAACCGGCGGCCGCGGCCAGCGACCTGATCACCGACGACGAATTCGAGTCGTTGCTGGACCAGTTGCATGGCAAGGGCAAGTTCAGCGAGGCGCCCGCCGCCGCCGAAGCGGCCGTGGCCGCCCCGGTGGCTGCCAAGCCTGCGCCCAAGCCCGCTGCCGCCGCCGCGCCGGCCAAGGCTGCCGCCCCGGCGCCAGCCCGTGCCGCCGCGCCTGCGCCAGAGAAACACGCCGCCAGCGAGGCGGAAACCACCGTGCGGGTCGACACCGCGCGTCTGGACGAAATCATGAACATGGTCGGCGAACTGGTGCTGGTGCGTAACCGCCTGGTGCGCCTGGGCGCCAACAGTGGCGACGAGTCCATGCAGAAGGCCGTGTCCAACCTCGACGTGGTCACCGCCGACCTGCAGACCGCGGTCATGAAGACGCGCATGCAGCCGATCAAGAAGGTCTTCGGGCGCTTCCCCCGGCAGGTTCGCGACCTGGCACGCCAGCTCAAGAAAGAGATCAACCTGGAGCTGATCGGCGAAGAGACCGACCTGGACAAGAACCTGGTCGAGGCCCTGGCCGACCCGCTGGTGCACTTGGTGCGCAACGCGGTGGACCATGGCGTCGAGACCCCGGAAGAGCGCGAGGCCGCCGGCAAGTCGCGCAACGGCAAGGTGGTGCTGTCCGCCGAGCAGGAAGGCGACCACATCCTCTTGTCCATCAGCGATGACGGCAAGGGCATGGACCCGCAGGTGCTGCGTGCCAAGGCCGTGGAAAAGGGCCTGATGGACAAGGACGCGGCCGACCGCCTGAGCGAATCGGACTGCTACAACCTGATCTTCGCCCCCGGCTTCTCGACCAAGACCGAGATCTCCGACGTGTCCGGCCGCGGCGTGGGCATGGACGTGGTGAAGACCAAGATCTCCCAGCTCAACGGTTCGATCAACATCTACTCGGCCAAGGGCCAGGGTTCGAAGATCGTCATCAAGGTGCCGTTGACCCTGGCGATCATGCCGACGCTGATGGTGATGCTGGGCAACCAGGCCTTCGCCTTCCCGCTGGTCAACGTCAACGAGATCTTCCACCTGGACCTGTCGCGCACCAACGTGGTCGACGGCCAGGAGGTGGTGATCGTACGCGACAAGGCCCTGCCGCTGTTCTACCTCAAGCGCTGGCTGGTCAGTTCGGCCGCCCACGAGGAGCAGCGTGAAGGCCACGTGGTGATCCTGTCGGTCGGCACCCAGCGCATCGGCTTCGTCGTCGACCAGCTGGTAGGCCAGGAAGAGGTTGTCATCAAGCCACTGGGCAAGATGCTCCAGGGTACGCCGGGCATGTCGGGCGCCACCATTACCGGTGACGGCCGCATTGCCCTGATTCTCGATGTTCCGAGCATGCTCAAGCGCTACGCAGCGCGGCGTATTTGATTCTGTGGGCGGGCGCACCCGGTGCGCCCGGCCGCTAATGGAGTGTTTATGGCAGTCAAGGTCCTGGTGGTGGATGATTCCGGTTTCTTCCGCCGCCGCGTCTCGGAAATTCTCTCGTCGGACCCCGCTATCCAGGTAGTGGGTACCGCGACCAATGGCAAGGAAGCGATCGAGCTGGCCCAGTCGCTCAAGCCCGATGTCATCACCATGGACTACGAGATGCCCATGATGGATGGCATCACCGCCGTGCGGCATATCATGCAGCGCTGCCCCACGCCGGTGTTGATGTTCTCCTCGCTGACCCACGAAGGCGCCCGGGTGACCCTGGATGCGCTGGACGCGGGTGCGGTGGATTACCTGCCGAAGAATTTCGAAGACATCTCGCGCAACCCCGAGAAGGTCAAGCAGATGCTGTGCGAGAAGGTGCATACCATCTCGCGCAGCAACCGTCGTTTCAGCGCCTACAGCGCCCCGGCGGCGGCCCCTGCGCCTACGCCGGCCGCTGCGGTTGCCAGCAGCCCGGCCCCTGCGCCACGGCCAGCGCCCGTGCGCACCCCGGTGGCCAGCCATGCCCCGGCTGCGGCGGCCCACGCGCCATCGTCGCCGGCGCCCAAGCGCAAGAACTACAAGCTGGTGGCCATCGGTACGTCCACCGGCGGCCCCGTGGCCCTGCAGCGCGTGTTGACCCAGCTGCCGGCCAGCTTCCCGGCGCCCATCGTGCTGATCCAGCACATGCCGGCGGCCTTCACCAAGGCTTTCGCCGAGCGCCTGGACAAGCTGTGCCGCATCACCGTCAAGGAAGCCGAGGACGGCGACGTGCTGCGCCCCGGCCTGGCGCTGCTGGCCCCCGGTGGCAAGCAGATGATGGTGGACGGCCGCGGCACGGTGAAAATCCTGCCGGGCGACGAGCGCCTCAACTACAAGCCGTGCGTGGACATCACCTTCGGCTCCGCCGCCAAGTCCTACGGTGACAAGGTGCTGGCCGTGGTGCTGACCGGCATGGGCGCCGACGGCCGCGAGGGCGCACGCCTGCTCAAGCAGGGCGGCAGCCACATCTGGGCCCAGGATGAAGCCAGCTGTGTCATCTACGGCATGCCCATGGCGATCGTCAAAGCCAACCTCGCCGATGCCGTGTACGGCCTCGACGACATCGGTCGCCACCTGGTCGAGGCCTGTGTCTGATGGACGTCCTGAGCTTACTGGGGCTGCTGCTGGCCTTCATTGCCATCATCGGCGGCAATTTCCTCGAAGGTGGTCACCTGTCGGCGCTGCTCAACGGCCCGGCGGCGCTGATCGTCATTGGCGGCACCCTGGCTGCCTGCCTGTTGCAGTCGCCCATGAGCGCGTTCAAGCGCGCCATGCAGAACGTCATCTGGATCCTGTTCCCGCCGCGCATCGATTTGGCCGGTGGCATCGACCGGGTGGTGAACTGGAGCCTCACCGCACGCAAGGAAGGCCTGCTGGGCCTGGAGTCGATCGCCGACAGCGAACCCGACAGTTACTCGCGCAAAGGCTTGCAACTGCTGGTGGACGGCGCTGAGCCGGCGGCCATCCGCAGCATCCTGGAAGTGGATTTCCTCACCCAGGAAGCCCGCGATATCCAGGCCGCCAAGGTGTTCGAGAGCATGGGCGGCTACGCGCCGACCATCGGCATCATCGGCGCGGTGATGGGCCTGATCCACGTGATGGGCAACCTCGCCGATCCGTCGCAGCTGGGCAACGGCATTGCCGTGGCCTTCGTCGCCACCATCTACGGGGTGGCCACCGCCAACCTGATCCTGCTGCCCATCGCCAACAAGCTCAAGGCCATTGCCGTGCGCCAGGCGCTGTACCGCGAGATGATGCTCGAAGGCATCCTGTCGATCGCCGAGGGCGAGAATCCGCGGTCCATCGAGCTCAAGCTGCAAGGCTTCATGGAGTGAGGGAATAGCCATGGCCCGCCGTCGTCATACCGAAGAGCATGAAAACCACGAACGCTGGCTGGTGTCCTACGCGGACTTCATCACCCTGCTGTTCGCCTTTTTCGTGGTGATGTACTCGATCTCGTCGATCAACGAAGGCAAGTACAAGGTACTGTCCCAGGCGCTGGTGGGGGTGTTCAACGACCCCCAGCGCAGCCTCAAGCCCATTCCCATCGGTGACGAGCGGCCGCTGACCATGCGCCCCTCGGAGCCTCTGGTGACCGACAGCGAGCAGCCAGACGCCGGCATTGCCAGCGCCGCCGAGGACCCGCTGAAAAGCATCGCCGACCAGGTGCGCGACGGCTTCGGTGACCTGATCAAGTCCAACCAGCTGACCGTGCGCGGCAACGAACTGTGGATCGAGATCGAACTCAAGTCCGGCCTGCTGTTCGGCAGCGGCGACGCGATCCCCAGCGACAAGGCGTTCACCATCATCGAGAAGGTCGCCGGCATCATCAAGCCGTTCGGCAACCCCATCCACGTGGAAGGGTTCACCGATGACCAGCCGATCCGCACCGCGCAGTACCCCACCAACTGGGAGCTGTCGTCGGCGCGGGCGTCGAGCATCGTGCGCATGCTGGCGATGGAAGGCATCAACCCCGGGCGCATGGCCTCGGTAGGTTATGGCGAGTTCCAGCCCATCGACACCAATGCCACCCCCGAAGGCCGCGCGCACAACCGCCGCGTGGTGCTGGTGATCTCGCGCAACCTCGACGTGCGCCGCAGCATTACCGGCGCCGGCAGCGCCAACGTGACGCCGGACGCGGCATTGCGCCGTGCTGGCACACAAAGTGCACCGCAGCCCGTATCGCAGTCGGTTGGGGGCAATGCTGTCAATTCCCCGTCACCGGCCTTATAACTTGAGTCGCATGTCTCGGTAGGCACACGCTGCCGTGCCGGGAGGAAGCAAATCCCATGAGAGTCTGGGCAGTAGCCAACCAAAAAGGTGGTGTCGGCAAGACCACCACCTCCATCGCCCTGGCCGGCCTGCTGGCCGAGGCGGGCAAGCGCGTGGTCGTGGTCGACCTCGACCCCCACGGTTCCATGACCAGCTACTTCGGGCACAACCCCGACGTGCTGGAACACAGCTGCTACGACCTGTTCCTGCACAAGGGCCAGGTGCCCCAGGGCTTGCCCGGGCAACTGCTGCTGAGCACCAGTGACGAAAACGTGGCGCTGCTGCCGTCCAGCACGGCGCTGGCCACGCTTGAGCGTCAATCCCCTGGCCAGAGTGGCCTGGGCCTGGTGATCGCCAAAACACTGGCGCAGCTGTGGCAGGACTTCGACTACGCAATCATCGACAGCCCGCCGCTGCTGGGCGTGCTGATGGTCAACGCCCTGGCCGCCAGCCAGCAGCTGGTGATCCCGGTGCAGACCGAATACCTGGCCGTGAAGGGCCTGGAGCGCATGGTCAGCACCCTGGCCATGATCAACCGCTCGCGCAAGCAGCCGCTGCCGTTCAGCATCGTGCCGACCCTGTTCGACCGTCGCACCCAGGCCTCCATGGGCACCTTGCGAGTGCTCAAGGACGCCTACCCGGAGCAGATCTGGCAGGGCTACATTCCGGTGGACACGCGCCTGCGTGACGCCAGCCGGGCAGGGCAGACGCCCTCGCAGTTCGACCCCAAGAGCCGCGGCGTGGTGGCCTACCGCGCGCTGCTCAAGCACCTGCTGGCCCAGCAACTTGTCGCGCAGGTGGCCTGATGAACCGGCCGGTCACTACCGTTACCAAGCCGCAGGTCGCGCTGCAGTCCTACCTTGACGGCCTGCTGCAGGACGCCACCGAGGAGCTGGACGCCGAGGTGCTGGAACCCAGCGACCAGGTGCTCGACGAATTCCAGGCCGCGGTGCTCGAGGAGCAGGTGCGTGACGCCCGGGTAGAACCCAAGGCGCCCATTGCACCGCCCGTCGCCCCGGCCCCTGCAGCCGTGGCAAAACCGGTGCCGGTTGCCCCGGCGGTCGTCGCGCCCGCTCCAGTTTCGCCGCCGGTTGCCGAAGTAGTGGCAACACCGGTGGAACCGGTGGTCGAAGTGCACAAGCCCACCCCGCCGGGCGCCGTGCCGCCCGCCACGGTGGACGGCCGGCCCAGTTGGGCGGCCGAGCCCTTCGAATGCCTGTTGTTCGACGTTGCCGGGCTGACCCTGGCGGTGCCGCTGGTGTGCCTGGGCTCGATCTACGCCCTGGCCGGCCACGAGCTGACGCCGCTGTTCGGCCAGCCCAGCTGGTTCCTGGGGATCCTGCCCAGCCAGGCCGGCAACCTCAAGGTGCTGGACACGGCGCGCTGGGTGATGCCCGACCGCTACCGCGACGATTTCCAGCAGGGCCTGCAGTACGTGATCTCCCTGCAGGGCTACGAGTGGGGGCTGGCGGTGCATCAGGTCAGCCGCTCGCTGCGCCTTGACCCGGAGGAGATCAAGTGGCGCAGCCATCGTGGCCAGCGCCCGTGGCTGGCAGGCACGGTGATCGAACACATGTGCGCGTTGCTGGACGTCTCGGCCCTGGCCGAACTGATTGCCAGCGGCGCGGTGAAACAGCTGCAAGAACTCAAATGATTAGCGGCGCCGCGCGGCGCCACTGTACTGCACACACACCGTCATCACGGTTTTCGAGAGGTTAGGGGTATGAAGAAGTCGTCTGCACAAGGTTCCGAAGATCCTATTCTGCAGTGGGTAACCTTTCGCCTGGATAATGAGTCGTACGGCATCAACGTGATGCAGGTGCAGGAAGTACTGCGCTACACCGAGATCGCCCCGGTGCCGGGCGCCCCCAGCTACGTGCTGGGTATCATCAACCTGCGCGGCAACGTGGTCACCGTGATCGACACCCGCCAGCGCTTCGGCCTGATGCCGGCTGACGTCAGCGACAACACCCGCATCGTCATCATCGAGGCCGACAAGCAAGTGGTCGGCATCCTGGTCGACAGCGTCGCCGAAGTGGTATACCTGCGCCAGTCGGAAGTGGAAACCGCGCCGAACGTGGGCAACGAGGAATCGGCCAAGTTCATCCAGGGCGTGTGCAACAAGAACGGCGAGCTGCTGATCCTGGTGGAACTGGACAAGATGATGACCGAGGAAGAGTGGTCCGAGCTGGAGAGCATCTGATTGATTCTAGAGGTAGGCGTCATCGTGCTGGCCGTGTTGTGGGTGGCCACGCTCGCGGTATTGCTGGCCAACATCCGCGGGCAGCGTGAAATCGCTGCCCAGCAGGCGGCCGGCGATGCCATTCGCGACCAGCGCATCAAGGACCTGGCGCGCCGCGTCGAGGATTACCAGAACGGCACCGTGCGCATGGGTGAAGACCTGCACGAGCTGCGCGCCGTGGTGGCGCCGCTGCCGGACAAGCTGAGCATGCTGGAGCAGCGTGACCCTTCCAGCCTGTCCTTCGCCCAGGCCGCGCGCCTGGTGGGCATGGGCGCCAGCGTCGACGAGCTGACCCAGTCCTGCGGCCTGACCCAGGCCGAGGCGGAGTTGATGAGCAAGCTGCACCGCGGTTGAATCGTGGCGCGCCCATCGCGACCAAGGTCGGCTCCTACGGTGTAGGAGCCGACCTTGGTCGCGATGCAGGCGAATCGATTTCAGCTCAATGCGCCGCGCCCGCCGTCGCGCCTTTCGGCAACGCCCTGGTCAACATCACCGCCACCATGGCAATCCCCAATCCCAACCCCACCCAGTGGAACGCATCGTTGTAGGCCATGATCAGCGCCTGCTGGTGCACGATCTCGCTCAGGCGCCCCAGCGCCGCCGTGTCACTGCCCAGCCGCTCGCCCAGCTGCCCCAGGCGTTCGGCCACCTGCGGGTTGCCCGGCACCACTGACTCGCGCAAATAATCGAAGTACACCTTGGTGCGCGCATCCAGCAGCGTCGCCAGCAGGGCGATGCCGATGGCGCCGCCCAGGTTGCGCAGGATGTTGAACAGGCTCGACGCCGAGCCCGCGTCCTGGGGTTGCAGGTAGGCGGTGGCGATCAGCGAGATGGTCACCATGATCAGCGGCTGGCCCAGGGCGCGGATGATCTGGATCTGGTTGAACTGGCTGCCGGCGAAGTCGGGGTTCAGCACCCCCGAGGAAAAGCTCGCCAGGCCGAACAGGCCAAAGCCCAGGGTGCAGAGGATTTTCGGCGAGATGATCTTCATCAGCTGCGGCACCAGCGGGATCAGCACCAGCTGCGGTAGGCCCATCCACATGATCACCTCGCCGATCTGCAGCGCGTTGTAGTTCTGCACCTGCGCCAGGTACAGCGGCAGCAGGTAGATCGAACCATACAGACCCACGCCCATGCCCAGGCTGGCGATGCTCGACAGGCCGAAGTTGCGGTTGCGCAGGATGCCCAGGTTGATCAACGGGTTGGCGCGCGACACCTGCAGGATCACGAAGGTGATCAGGCTGAGCAAGGCGATGACCGCCAGCACCACGATCTCGGTGGACTCCAGCCAGTCCTGGCGGTGGCCTTCCTCCAGGAACACCTGCAGGCAGCCCAGGCCCACGCCCAGGGTGAGGATGCCGGCGTAGTCGGTGCTTTTCAGCAGCGCCCAGTGCGCCGCCTTCTTTTCCAGGCCGTACAGCAGCCCGGCGATCATCAGCAGGCCGGGCGGCACGTTGATGTAGAAGATGTACTGCCAGCCGAAGTTTTCCGTCAGCCAGCCGCCCAGGGTGGGGCCGATGGAGGGCGCGAAGGTGGCGGTCATGGCGAACATGGCCATGCCTTTGGCGCGGTGGTGCTCGGGCAGCTTGATCAGCGTCAGGGTAAAGGCCAGCGGTATCAGCGCGCCGCCGGTGAAGCCCTGCATGGCGCGGAAGACGATCATGCTTTCCAGGTTCCAGGCCATGGAGCACAGCAGCGACGACGCCAGGAAGCCCAGCGACACCCACACCGCCAGGCGCCGCGCCGACAGCAGCTGCACCAGCCAGGCGGTGAGCGGGATCATGATGATCTCGGCCACCAGGTACGAGGTGGAGATCCACGAGCCTTCCTCCAGGGTCGCCGATAGCGCGCCCTGGATGTCCTTGAGCGAGGAATTGGTGATCTGGATGTCGAGCACGGCCATGAAGGCACCGAGCATCACGCTCATCACCGCGATCCAGTCGCGCCGGGTGGGTTCGCCCACCGGGCGCAGCAGTTGATCACCGGCCATCGGCGATGTTGACGCTGACGGTGACTGACATGCCCGGGCGCACCTTGCCGTGCAGCGGGTTGTCCGCGGCGAAGGTCAGCTTCACCGGAATGCGCTGCACCACCTTGGTGAAGTTGCCGGTGGCGTTGTCTGGCGGCAGCAGGCTGAACTGCGCGCCCGAGGCGGCGAACAGGCTGTCGACGCGGGCATCGATGGGCTGGTCGGGGAAGCTGTCGAAGGTCAGGCGTGCGGCCTGGCCGGGCTGCATGTGGCCGATCTGGGTTTCCTTGAAGTTGGCCTGCACCCAGATGTCCTCGTCGGGGACGATGGACAGCAGGTAGGCGCCGGCCTGCACCACCTGGCCGGCGCGCGCGGCGCGCTGGCCGATCATGCCGCTGATGGGCGCGTGCACCTGGGCGCGGGCGAGGTTCAGCTGGGCCTGGGCCAGGTCGGTGCGGGCGGTGGCGATCTGCGCATCGAGGCGCTTGATCTCGGCGTTCAGGGCGTTGACCTGCTGGCGCTGGCCCTGCACGTCGGCCTGGGCCTTGCTGACCTGGGAGTGGGCCACGCGGGTGTCGGCCGACAGGGTGGTGACGCGCTCCTCGGAGACATAGCCGGGCTTGCGCAGGGCTTCGGCGCGGTTCAGGTCGATCTGCGAGCGCCCCAGGGTCGCCTGGCTGGCGGCCACCTGGGCCTCGGCCGAGGCAATCAGGCTGCCCTGCTGGGCCAGCTTGCTCTGGGCCTGCAGGCGTTCGGCCTGGCGGGTGTCGAGGGTGGCCTGGGCGCGTTCCACGGCGAACTGGAAGTCGGCGGCCTCCAGGGTCACCAACAGGTCGCCCTGGCGCACGTGCTGGTTGTCCTGCACCAGCACCTGGTCGATGCGCGCCGTCAGCTGGCTGGACACCCGGGTAATCTCGCCCTGCACGTAGGCGTTGTCGGTGCTTTCGAAGAAGCGGCCCTTGAACCACCAGTGGGCGAGGAAGCCCGCGGCGATCAGCAGGACCAGGGTGGCGAAAATAAGCAGTCGGCGTTTGAGCGGCGCAGGCATGGTCGATCCGTCGAAAAGGTGGGGCAGGGTGCCAGGGGGTGATGATCGGGCGGGGCGAGGGGGCCGGCAAGCGGCAATCATGCCGTTGATAGCCGGTAATGTGGCGCATTGCTGGAGCACCACGTGCCGGGCCTGCTAACATCCGCCCTTTGATTCACTCTGCTCGAGACCTTTCATGACCGTTCGTACGCGTATCGCGCCATCGCCCACCGGCGACCCCCATGTCGGCACGGCCTACATTGCCCTGTTCAACTATTGCTTTGCCAAACAGCATGGCGGCGAGTTCATCCTGCGCATCGAAGACACCGACCAGCTGCGTTCCACCCGCGAGTCGGAACAGCAGATCTTCGACGCCCTGCGCTGGCTGGGCATCGAGTGGAGCGAAGGCCCGGACGTAGGCGGCCCACACGGCCCGTACCGGCAGAGCGAGCGCGGCGACATCTACAAGCAGTACGCCCAGCAGCTGGTGGACATGGGCCACGCCTTCCCGTGCTTCTGCACCGCCGAAGAGCTGGACCAGATGCGTGCCGAGCAGATGGCCCGCGGCGAGACTCCGCGCTACGACGGCCGCGCGCTGCTGCTGTCGAAGGAAGAAGTGGCGGCCCGCCTGGCGGCTGGCGAACCGCACGTGATCCGCATGAAGGTGCCGACCGAAGGCGTGTGCGTGGTGCCGGACATGCTGCGCGGCGACGTCGAGATCCCGTGGGACCGCATGGACATGCAAGTGCTGATGAAGACCGACGGCCTGCCGACGTACTTCCTCGCCAACGTGGTCGACGACCACCTGATGGGCATCACCCACGTGCTGCGTGGTGAAGAGTGGCTGCCGTCGGCGCCCAAGCTGATCAAGCTGTACGAGTACTTCGGCTGGGAACAGCCAGTGCTGTGCTACATGCCGCTGCTGCGCAACCCGGACAAGAGCAAGCTGTCCAAGCGCAAGAACCCGACCTCGGTGACCTTCTACGAGCGCATGGGCTTCATGCCCGAGGCCATGCTCAACTACCTGGGCCGCATGGGCTGGTCCATGCCCGACGAGCGCGAGAAGTTCTCGCTGGCCGAGATGGTCGAGCACTTCGACCTGTCGCGCGTGTCCCTGGGCGGGCCGATCTTCGACATCGAGAAGCTGAGCTGGCTCAACGGCCAGTGGCTGCGCGACCTGCCGGTGGAAGAGTTCGCCGCGCGCGTGCAGAAGTGGGCGTTCAACCCCGACTACATGATGAAGATCGCGCCGCACGTGCAAGGCCGCGTCGAGACCTTCAGCCAGATCGCCCCGCTGGGCGGCTTCTTCTTCGCCGGCGCTCTGCAACTGGACGCCAAGCTGTTCGAGCACAAGAAGCTCTCGGCCGACCAGGTGCGCCAGGTAATGCAACTGATCCTGTGGAAGCTGGAATCCCTGCGCACCTGGGAAAAAGACCGCATCACCGCCACCATCCAGGCCGTGGTCGAGGCCCTGGAGCTGAAGCTGCGCGACGCCATGCCGCTGATGTTCGCCGCCATCACTGGCCAGGCCAGCTCGGTGTCGGTGCTCGACGCCATGGAAATCCTCGGCCCGGACCTGACGCGCTTCCGCCTGCGCCAGGCCCTGGACCTGCTGGGTGGCGTGTCGAAGAAAGAAAACAAGGAATGGGAAAAGCTGTTGGGCAGCATTGCCTAAGGCATGCTGACGTCTAACCGTAGCCGCTGCCGCAGGCTGCGCTGGCCCTGGGCCTCGCTGGAGATCTCCAGCGTATACCCGGCCCAGCGCAGCCTTCGGCAGCGGCTACGTTGTTCTGCGTTTGTGGTCACGCCCCAGCAAAACCGGGGCAGGGCGCCTGTTTCGTCGGTAAGTGGTTGTATTGCTGGAAAAATTTTTTGAATTTTTTCAAAAATAAGTTTGACAGCCCTTCGATCCAGTCTTAATATGCGCCCCGTCCACACAGCAACACGCAGAAATGCGAAGCGCTGAAGATTGTGGGGCTATAGCTCAGCTGGGAGAGCGCTTGCATGGCATGCAAGAGGTCAACGGTTCGATCCCGTTTAGCTCCACCAAATTCCAAGGCCTGAAGTCGTTGTTTGACTTCGGTCAGATCAGATCCAGACTGATCTTGGTAAGAAGGTTTTGTCCCCTTCGTCTAGTGGCCTAGGACACCGCCCTTTCACGGCGGTAACAGGGGTTCGAGTCCCCTAGGGGACGCCATTTAAAACTAGCGATGCTGTACGGTCGCTGCGTCGCAAGACGATAAATTCGGGGCTATAGCTCAGCTGGGAGAGCGCTTGCATGGCATGCAAGAGGTCAACGGTTCGATCCCGTTTAGCTCCACCAATTTGCCAGGGTTCGTGAAAACGGACTTGCTCGAAGGTTTTGCGTCCCCTTCGTCTAGTGGCCTAGGACACCGCCCTTTCACGGCGGTAACAGGGGTTCGAGTCCCCTAGGGGACGCCACGATTTGCCCGCTCTGCGGGAATTTTGAGGCTCATTCGCCTTTTGGATGAGCCTTTTGTTTTTAAGTGACGGCACGTGTAACGGGCTGTTGCGTCGCAAGACGATAAATTTGGGGCTATAGCTCAGCTGGGAGAGCGCTTGCATGGCATGCAAGAGGTCAACGGTTCGATCCCGTTTAGCTCCACCAATTTGCCAGGGTTCGTGAAAACGAACTTGCTCGAAGGTTTTGCGTCCCCTTCGTCTAGTGGCCTAGGACACCGCCCTTTCACGGCGGTAACAGGGGTTCGAGTCCCCTAGGGGACGCCACGATTTACCCGCTCTGCGGGATTTTTAAGGCTCATTCACTGGTTGAATGGGCCTTTTGTTTGTCTGCGATTTGACCTCCCTCCTTTTCGATCCGCCGACCAGTGGCACGGCGAACGCCTTGCGGAAAAATATTACGAGCATAATATTACCTCCATAATATTCGGAGGTGCCCCATGGCTGACAAGAAAGCCCAGAGCCGCGAAAAAATCCTCGAGGCGGCGCGCAGGGCGATGATTTTGCGCGGCGTGGCCGACCCCAGCGTCAGTGAGGTGATGGGCGCCGCCGGCATGACCGTCGGCGGCTTCTATGCCCATTTCGACAGCAAGGACGCGCTGATGCTCGAAGCCTTCAGCCAGCTGCTGGGCCAGCGCCGCGCCCTGCTCGAACAGGTCGACCCCAACCTGCCCGGTGAAGAGCGCCGCGCGCTGATGGCGCGCTATTACCTGTCGCGCAACCATCGTGACGCCGAGGACCGCGCCTGCCCGCTGCCCACCGCGCTGGGCGAGATGGGGCGCCTGCCCGAGGCCTTCCGCGAGGTGCTCACCGAGCATGTGCAACTGTTGGTTGGCCAGTTGGCCGACAACCCCCAGGACACCGACAAGGCCCTGGCCGACCTGGCCCTGATGATTGGTGGCTTGGCCCTGGGGCGTGCCCTGGGCCAGACCGAACTGTCCGACCGTATCCTGCGCGCGGCCAAGGCCGCGGTGCGCTAACGCTGGGAGTGCAACCATGACCACGCTCACCTGGGTTCGCGGCGTCAACCAGACCCTCGGCCACCTGGCCCCACGGCAAATCGCCGCGCGCATGCGCCTGGCCTTCATGCACCCCCGCACGCTGCCGCCACGGGCCTGGGAGCTGCCGCTGCTGGCGCGCGCCGAGCGCGTGACCCTGCGCTTCGGCCTTTCGGTGCTGCGCTGGGGGCAGGGCCCCACGGTGCTGCTGATGCACGGCTGGGAAGGGCGGCCCACGCAATTCGCAGCGTTGATCGAGGCGCTGCTGCAGGCTGGCTATAGCGTGGTGGCCCTGGAAGGGCCGGGGCATGGTCGTTCCCGCGGCAGCCAGGCCCACGTGGTGCTGTTTGCCCACGCCCTGCTGGAGGCGGCCGCCGAACTGCCGCCGCTGCGCGCGGTAATCGGCCACTCCATGGGCGGCGCCGCGGCGCTGCTGGCCAGCCAGTGGGGGCTCAAGGCCGAGGTGCTGGTGAGTGTCTCGGCGCCGGCGCGTATCCTCGGCATGCTGCGCAATTTCGCCGCCCACGTGGGGCTGCCGGCGCGGGCGCGTTCGGCGTTCATCCGCCAGGTGGAGCGCACCGTGGGCATCGCCGCCGCGCAGCTGGACGTCAGCCGCTACCAGCTGGACATGCCTGGCCTGATAGTCCACGCCAACGATGATCCGCTGGTGCCGGCCGCCGAGGCGCAGTCGATTCACCAGGCCTGGTTCGGCAGCCGTCTGCTGCTGTTGCCCGAGGGCGGGCACCAGCGCGTGCTGGCCGACCCGCAACTGATCGACGGCGTGCTGGGCCTGCTGCGTCACCAGCCGGCACGGCAATCGGCGTGAGGGTGCGCTAGACTCGCGTTTTGCCCATTGAGCAGGAGCGAGTGCGCGCATGAATTGGGATTTGGCAACGCCCTTTGTCATCGACCTGAGCGTCGGTGCCGAGGATATCGATGGATTGGGGCACGCCAACAATGCGGTGTACGTGACCTGGCTGGAACGCTGCGCCTGGCGCCATTCCCAGCGGTTGGGGCTGGACCTGGCCGAATACCGGCGGCTGAACCGGGCCATGGCGGTGGTGCGCCATGAAATCGACTACCTGGCCGCTGCTTATGAACATGACGAGCTGCAGATGGCCACCTGGATCGTCGAGTCCGACCAGCGCCTGAAGATGACCCGGCGCTTCCAGCTGATTCGCCCCCGGGACGGGGTGACGCTGCTGCGCGCCCACACCACCTTCTGCTGCATTGACCTGGCCAGCGGCAAGCCCAAGCGCATGCCGCCGGAGTTCATTGAGGGCTATGGCCCGGCGGTGTTGACTACCTGAGCGGACGCTGCACTGTAGCCGCTGCCGCAGGCTGCGCTGGCCCTGGTCCACGCTGGAGATCTGCAGTGGGGTAAAGGGCCAGCGCAGCCTGCGGCAGCGGCTACGGTGTTTGCAGGGCGTTCCGGTGTACAATGCCCGCCAATTTTTCCTCCCCCCGAGATTCCCCATGCACATTGCCCTGGCCCCCATGGAAGGCCTGGTCGACAACATCCTGCGTGACGTGCTGACCCGTGTCGGCGGTATCGACTGGTGTGTCACCGAGTTCATTCGCGTCAACGACATGCTGCTGCCGCCCGCGGTGTTCCACAAGATGGCGCCGGAGCTGGCCAGCGGCTGCGTGACCCCCGCCGGCACGCAGATGCGCGTGCAGCTGCTGGGCTCGGACCCCATCTGCCTGGCCGACAACGCGGCCCTGGCGGTGAGCCTCGGCGCGCCGGTCATTGACCTGAACTTCGGCTGCCCGGCCAAGACCGTCAACAAGTCCCGCGGCGGGGCGGTGCTGCTCAAGGAGCCGGAGCTGCTCAACAACATCCTCTGCGAAGTGCGCCGTGCCGTACCGGCGCATATCCCGGTGACCGCCAAGATGCGCCTGGGCTTCGACAGCCCCGACGGCGCCCTGGTGTGCGCCGAGGCGCTGGCCGAAGGCGGCGCCGAGGTGCTGGTGGTGCACGCCCGCACCAAGGTCGACGGCTACAAGCCGCCGGCGCACTGGGAGTGGGTGGCGCGGGTGCGCGACGTGGTCAAGGTGCCGGTGTACGCCAACGGCGAGGTGTGGACGGTGGACGACTGGCGGCGCTGCCGCGAGATCAGCGGCGTGCCCGACATTATGCTCGGCCGCGGCCTGGTCTCGCGCCCCGACCTGGCCCGGCAGATTGCCGCGGCCCAGGCGGGTATCGAGCTGGCGCCCATGACCTGGGCCGAGTTGATGCCGCTGCTGCAGGAGTTCTGGCGCCAGGCCGTCATCGACCTCACCCCGCGCCAGGCGCCGGGGCGCCTCAAGCAGTGGCTGGCGATGCTGACGCGCACCTTCCCCGAGGCGGTGGAACTGTTCGCGCTGTTGCGCCGCGAGACGGATTGCGAGCGGGTGGGGCAGTTGCTCGGCCTACCGGCCCAGCAAGCGGCCTGACCCTGTAGCCGCTGCCGCCAGGCTGCGCTGGCCTGAATGTGCACTGGAGATCTTCAGTGAGGCATGCGGCCAGCGCAGCCTGGCGGCAGAGGCTACAAGCTTTCACTGTGAATCATCGATTAGCATCTGCCTGAACTCCGCCAGCGGCAGCGGGCGGCTGTGCAGGTAGCCCTGGTACAGGTGGCAGCCCAGCCGTTCGAGGAATTCCAGCTGCTCGGACTGCTCCACGCCCTCGGCAATCACCGTGAGGTCAAGGCTGCGGGCCATGGCGACGATGGCGCGGACGATTTCGGCGTCGTTGGGGTCGTGGGTGGCGTCGCGGACGAATGACTGGTCGATCTTCAAGGCGTCCACCGGCAGGCGCTTGAGGTAGGTCAGCGACGAGTAGCCGGTGCCGAAGTCGTCCATGGCAAAGCTGACGCCCAGCTTTTTCAGGCTGCGCATCTTGCTGATGGTGTCCTCCAGGTTCTGGATGACGATGCCTTCGGTGATCTCCAGTTTCAGCAGCGTGCAGGGCAGGTTGTGCTGGCTGAGGCTGTGGGCCACGCGCTCGACGAAGTCGTTCTGGCGGAACTGCCGCGGGCTGATGTTCACGCACAGGGCAAAGTCGTTGACGTCGATCAGGCCGTCGGCCAGCAGTTGTGCGCAGGCGCCGCAGGCTTCGTCGAGGATCCAGCTGCCAACTTCCAGGATCAGGCCGCTTTCTTCCAGTACCTGGATGAACTGCGCCGGCGATTGCTGGCCCAGCAGCGGGTGGTGCCAGCGCAACAGCACCTCGGCGCCGACGATGCGGTCCTCGCGGGCGTCTACCTGGGGCTGGAAGTGCAGGCTCAGCTCGCCCCGGGCCAGGGCCATGCGCAGGTCGTTTTCCATCTGCAGGCGCTCGCTGGCGGCCTTCTGCATGGTGTTGTGGAACATCTGCGTGGTGTTGCGCCCCGAATCCTTGGCCCGGTACAGGGCAATGTCGGCGCGCTTGAGCAGGTCGGCGGGGGTGGTGCCATGGTCGGGTATCAGCGCCACGCCGATGCTGGGGGTGACCTGCAGGCGCTGGCCGTCCAGCGACATGGGCTCGGCCAGCAGCGCGCGCAGGGTGTCGGCCAGTTCGCGGACCTGGGCGGTGACCTCGGCGCGGTTGCCTTCCAGGCCCGTCAGCAGCACCACGAACTCGTCGCCGCCCAGGCGCGCCACGGTGTCTTCCAGGCGCACGCTGGCCTCCAGGCGCGCGGTGATGATCTTCAGCACCGTGTCGCCCACCGGGTGGCCCAGGGAGTCGTTGATGTGCTTGAAATGGTCCAGGTCCAGGAACAGCAGGGCGCCGCGCAGGTTGTGGCGCTTGAGCAGGGCGATCTGCTGGCTCAGGCGGTCCATCAGCAGCGCGCGGTTGGGCAGGTTGGTCAGCGGGTCGTGGTAGGCCAGGTGGCGGATCTGCGCCTGGGCGTTCTTCAGTTGGCTGACGTCGCGGGCGTTGAGCAGCAGGCACGGGGTTTCGTTGAGGGTGATGGGCTCGATGGACACTTCCAGGGTCAGCGCCTCGCCGCGCTTGTTGCGGCCGATCAGCTCGCGGTGGTGCACGTGGCCGCTGTCTTCCAGCTCGGCCAGCAGCAGGGCCTGCTGGCGCGGGTCGGCCCAGAAGCCGACGTCGTCAATGCTGCGCCCCAGCACTTCGCTGCCGCTGTAGCCGGTGAGCCGGCAGAAACCGTCGTTCACCTCCAGGTAGCGGCCGCTGTCGCGCTCGCTGATGGTGATGGCGTCGGGGCTTGAGTGGAACGCCTTGGCGAACTTCTCCTCGCTGCTTTTCAGCGCCGCTTCGGCCCGCTGCTGCTGGGTGATGTCGCGCAGGGTGGTGACCACGCAGGGCTGGTTGTCGACGGTGATCAGGCGGCTGGAGATCAGGCAGGTGAGCACCTGGCCGTGCTTGTGCATCACCTGCACGGCGACGTTGTTCAGCGCCCGCTCGCGAATTACCTCCTCGATGCGCTGCAGGCGCTGCGCGCTGTCCAGCCAGAAGCCCAGCTCGTCGGCGGTGTGGCGCTTGACCTCGTCGGCGCTCCAGCCGAAGGTCTGGGTGAAGCTGGGGTTGATCTCGATGAACTGGCCGCTGGCCTGCAGGGTCACGCAGATGGGGTCGGTGCTGGCCTGGAACAGGCTGGCGAACTTCTCTTCGGAACTGACCAGGCGCTGCTCGCGCTCCACCTGTTCGGTGATGTCCAGCAGGGTGCCGGCCATGCGCAGCGGCTGGCCGTTGTCGTCGCGGTACAGTCGCGCGCGGCTTTCGATGTAGCGCGAGGCGCCGTTTTCCAGGGCGATGCGGTAGGTGATCTGGTAATTGCCCGCCGGGCCCTCGCGCAGGCTGCGGTAGGCCTGGCGCATGGTGTTGCGCTCGTCGTCGGGCACGCCCTCGAAGAACGCCTCGAAGGATTCGTGGAACGGCACCGGTGCCAGGCCGTGCAGCTGCGCCGCGCGCGCCGAGCCGTAGAGCATGCCGCTGGGGATGTGCCAGTCCCAGGTGCCCAGTTGCGCCGAGTCCAGGGCCAGGTCCAGGCGCTCCTGGCTGTCCTTGAGCGCCTGTTCGGCGCGTTTGTTGTCGCTGGTGTCGGTAAAGGTGCTGAGCAGGTAGCTGTCGCCCTCAAGCTCGATGTTCTGGGTGCTGAGGATGCCGTCGTGCACCTGGCCGCTGCTGGCGCAGAAGCGTACCTCCATGTTCACCGGCTCGCTGGTGTGGCGCGTGGCCTCCAGCAGCTTGTGGCGCTGCTCGGGCTCGGCCCACAGGCCCAGCTCCACGGTGGTCTTGTTGATGATCTGGTGCGCGGCCCAGCCCAGGGTCTTCTCGAAATGGTGGTTGACCTCGTGGATCAGGCCGTCGGCGCGGCGCGTCAGCAGCACCACGTTGGGGCTGAGGTGGAAGAGGGTGGCGAAGCGCTTTTCCGAGTTGATCAGCGCCGTTTCCCGGTCGCGCTGGCGGGTGATTTCGCGGATCACGCCGATCATCTGCGGGCGGCCGTCCTTGTCTGCGATCAGGCTGCCGCTGATTTCCAGCCAGTGCAGGCTGCCGTCCGGCCAGCGGATGCGGTGGCGCAGGGCCTGCTCCACCGGTTCGCCGCGCAGCACCGCCTGGAACGCCTGGGTGGTGCGGCTGCGGTCTTCCTCGGGCAGCAGCTCCAGGTAATCCAGGTCGTTGGGCAGCGGCGCGCTGGGGTCGAAGCCGAACAGCGCCTGGGTGCCCCGCGACCAGCTGATCTTGCCGCTGCCCACGTCCCAGAACCAGGCCCCCAGGTGCGCGCCGTTGAGCGCCGCCAGCAGTTGCGGCGCGCTTTCCCAGGTTTGCTCGGACTCCTGGGGATCAGCCGCATGAATACGCGGCAAGCGCGGAAAGCGTGAAGCTGACTTGGGCATGGACCAGACCTTTGGCGGTTACGGCTTCCTTAAGGTAGACCGTCTGCGCCCGAGCGCTACCCGGCTAACGTGTCGGGCTCGGCGTCGAGCAGGGCCATGAAGGCCCGCGCAGCGTTGGACAGCGTTCTTTCGGTGTGCACGATGTAGCCTAGCTGGCGACTGAGCTGAATGCCCGGCAAAGCAATGCTGCGCACCTGGTCGTCGAGCATGGTGCGCGGCAGCACGCTCCAGGCCAGGCCGATGGAGACCATCATCTTGATGGTTTCCAGGTAGTTGGTGCTCATGGCGATGTTGGCCGTCAGGCCCCGGGCCTCGAACAGGCGCTGGACAATATGGTGGGTAAAGGTGTTGCCGCCAGGGAACACAGCCGGATGATAGGCGATATCCGCCAGGCTCACCGCGCCGTTGAGCGCCAGCGGGTGCTCGGGCGCCACCACGAAGTCCAGCGGGTCGGTCCACACCGGCACCGCGCGCACCAGGGTATGGGGCTCGGGGGCCAGGGTAATCACCGCCAATTCCGCGCGGCCATGGAGGATTTCCTCGTAGGCCACCTCCGAATCGAGGAACTGGATGTCCAGCGCCACGTCCGGGTAGCGCTTGGTGAAGGCGCGCAGCACCGGCGGCAGGCGGTGCAGGCCGATATGGTGGCTGGTGGCCAGGGTCAGGCGGCCGCCGACCTCGCCGGTCAGGTTGGTCAGGGCCCGGCGGGTGTCGTCCAGCACGTTGAGAATCTGGTAGGCGCGGGGCAGCAGGGCGCGCCCGGCTTCCGTCAGGCTGACTTCGCGCCCAAGGCGGTCGAACAGGCGTACATTGAGTTGTTGCTCAAGGCCGGCGATGCGTTTGCTGATCGCCGGCTGGGTGAGGTGCAGGCGTTCGCCGGCCCCGGAAAAGCTGCCGCATTCGGCGATGGCGAGGAAGGCGTTGAGGTTGGCCAGGTCCATCTATTCGGATTCCTGTTGGTTATCCAAAGCATGAAAATTATGAATTTGAGTAATCCAATGTAACCCCTTAGCATTCGCCCTACAAGCCAAGCGGTTATTGGCATAGAAAAGATACTGATGAGGAAAGTCTGATGGCCGGCAAAACGCTCTACGACAAGCTCTGGGACTCGCATTTGGTCAAACAGCGCGACGACGGTTCGGCGCTGATCTACATTGATCGTCACATCATCCATGAAGTGACCTCGCCCCAGGCTTTCGAAGGCCTGCGCCTGGCCGGCCGCAAGCCATGGCGCATCGACGCCAACATCGCTACCCCGGACCACAACGTGCCGACCACCCCTGAGCGCAAGGGCGGCATCGAGGCCATCGCCGACCAGGTGTCGCGCTTGCAGGTGCAGACCCTCGACGACAACTGCGACGAGTACGGCATCACCGAGTTCAAGATGAACGACGTGCGCCAGGGCATCGTCCACGTCATCAGCCCGGAGCAGGGCGCCACGTTGCCCGGCATGACCGTGGTCTGCGGTGACTCGCACACCTCCACCCACGGTGCCTTCGGCGCCCTGGCCCACGGCATCGGCACCTCGGAAGTGGAGCACGTGCTCGCGACCCAGTGCCTGGTGGCGAAGAAAATGAAGAACATGCTGGTGCGCGTGGAAGGCCAATTGCCCTTCGGCGTCACCGCCAAGGACATCGTGCTGGCCGTTATCGGCAAGATCGGCACCGCCGGCGGCAACGGCCACGCCATGGAATTCGCTGGCAGCGCCATTCGCGACCTGTCCATCGAAGGCCGCATGACCATCTGCAACATGTCCATCGAAGCCGGCGCCCGCGTGGGCCTGGTGGCTGCGGACGAGAAGACGGTCGCCTACGTCGAGGGCCGCCCGTTCGCGCCAAAGGGCGAGAACTGGACCAAGGCCGTCGAAGCCTGGAAAGACCTGGTGTCCGACGCAGACGCGGTGTTCGACACCGTGGTAGAGCTGGACGCCGCGCATATCAAGCCGCAGGTCAGCTGGGGCACCTCGCCGGAAATGGTCCTGGCAGTCGACCAGAACGTGCCGGACCCTGCCAAGGAAGCCGACCCGGTCAAGCGTGGTTCCATCGAGCGCGCCTTGAAGTACATGGGCCTGAGCGCCAACCAGGCGATCACCGATATCCAGCTGGACCGCGTGTTCATTGGCTCGTGCACCAACTCGCGGATCGAAGACCTGCGCGCCGCCGCCGAGATCGCCAAGGGCCGCAAGGTGGCCTCCACGGTCAAGCAGGCCATCGTCGTGCCGGGCTCGGGCCTGGTGAAAGCCCAGGCCGAGAAGGAAGGCCTGGACAAGATTTTCCTCGAAGCGGGCTTCGAATGGCGTGAACCAGGCTGCTCCATGTGCCTGGCCATGAACCCGGACCGCCTGGAGTCGGGCGAGCATTGCGCGTCCACCTCCAACCGCAACTTCGAAGGCCGTCAGGGCGCCGGTGGCCGTACCCACCTGGTGAGCCCGGCCATGGCCGCCGCCGCCGCGGTGACCGGTCGTTTCATTGATGTCCGTGAATTGATCCAAGGGAGCGCAGCATGAAAGCCTTTACCCAGCACACCGGCCTCGTCGCGCCTCTGGACCGTGCCAACGTCGACACCGACCAGATCATTCCCAAGCAATTCCTCAAGTCGATCAAGCGCACCGGCTTCGGCCCCAACCTGTTCGACGAATGGCGCTACCTGGACGTGGGCCAGCCTTACCAGGACAACTCCAAGCGCCCGGTAAACCCTGATTTCGTGCTCAACCACGCCCGTTATCAAGGCGCCAGCGTGTTGCTGGCCCGCGAGAACTTCGGCTGCGGCTCGAGCCGCGAGCACGCGCCGTGGGCGCTGGAAGAGTACGGTTTCCGTACCATCATCGCCCCCAGCTACGCCGACATTTTCTTCAACAACAGCTTCAAGAACGGCCTGTTGCCGATCATTCTCGACGACGCCGAGGTCGACGAGCTGTTCCAGCAGGTCGAAGCCAACCCTGGCTACCAGTTGACCATCGACCTGCAGGCGCAGACCGTGACCCGCGCCGACGGCAAGGTGTTGACCTTTGAAATCGACGAGTTCCGCAAGCACTGCCTGCTCAACGGCCTGGACGATATCGGCCTGACCTTGCAGGATGGCGATGCCATCGCGGCGTTCGAAGCCAAGCACCGGGCCAGCCAGCCCTGGTTGTTCCGCGACGCCTGACTGTTTCGCAATTTCGAATTGAACAAAAGATCGAGGAAAGCATGAGCAAGCAGATTCTGATTCTCCCAGGCGACGGTATTGGTCCGGAAATCATGACCGAGGCGGTCAAGGTGCTGAACCTGGCCAACGACAAGTTCAACCTGGGCTTCGAACTGCAGCACGACGTGATCGGTGGCGCTGCCATCGACAAGCACGGCGTGCCCCTGGCCGACGAGACGCTGGAACTGGCGCGCAAGGCCGATGCCGTGCTGCTGGGCGCCGTGGGTGGCCCCAAGTGGGACAAGATCGAGCGTGACATTCGTCCCGAGCGCGGCCTGCTGAAGATCCGCGCGCAACTGGGCCTGTTCGGCAACCTGCGCCCGGCCATCCTGTACCCGCAACTGGCCGACGCTTCCAGCCTGAAGCCGGAAATCGTCGCGGGCCTGGATATCCTCATCGTCCGTGAACTGACCGGCGGCATCTACTTCGGCGCCCCGCGCGGCAACCGCGAACTGGAAAACGGCGAGCGCCAGGCGTACGACACCCTGCCGTACAGCGAAAGCGAGATCCGCCGCATCGCCCGCGTCGGCTTCGACATGGCCCGCGTGCGTGGCAAGAAGCTGTGCTCGGTGGACAAGGCCAACGTGCTGGCTTCCAGCCAACTGTGGCGTGAAGTGGTCGAGGAAGTGGCCAAGGACTACCCGGACGTCGAGCTGAGCCACATGTACGTGGACAACGCCGCCATGCAACTGGTGCGCGCGCCCAAGCAATTCGACGTGATCGTGACTGACAACATGTTCGGTGACATCCTGTCGGACGAGGCGTCCATGCTCACCGGTTCCATCGGCATGCTGCCGTCGGCCTCGCTGGATGCCAACAACAAGGGCATGTACGAGCCGTGCCACGGTTCCGCGCCGGACATCGCCGGCAAGGGCATCGCCAACCCGTTGGCGACCATCCTGTCGGTGTCGATGATGCTGCGCTACAGCTTCAACCAGCAGGTTGCCGCCGACGCCATCGAGAAGGCCGTGAGCCTGGTGCTGGACCAGGGCTTGCGCACCGGCGACATCTGGTCGGACGGTTGTGCGAAAGTTGGTACGCAGGAAATGGGTGATGCAGTAGTCGCGGCGCTGCGGAATCTGTAATCTCTTGGGCCCGCTACAGCAGTAGCGGCCCACTTTTTTGTCAAAGGTGTAGTTGCGATGAAACGTGTAGGTCTGATCGGTTGGCGCGGTATGGTCGGTTCCGTGCTCATGCAGCGGATGCTGGAAGAGCAGGACTTCGATCTTATCGAGCCGGTGTTTTTCACCACTTCCAATGTCGGCGGCCAGGGCCCGGCGGTAGGCAAGGATATTGCCCCGCTCAAGGACGCTTACAGCATTGAAGAGTTGAAAACCCTCGACGTCATTCTGACCTGCCAGGGCGGCGACTACACCAGCGAGGTATTCCCCAAGCTGCGTGAAGCCGGCTGGCAGGGTTACTGGATCGACGCCGCTTCCAGCCTGCGCATGCAGGATGACGCGGTCATCGTCCTGGACCCGGTCAACCGCAAGGTCATCGACCAGCAGTTGGACGCCGGCACCAAGAACTACATCGGCGGCAACTGCACCGTCAGCCTGATGCTGATGGGCCTGGGCGGCCTGTTCGAAGCCGGCCTGGTGGAATGGATGAGCGCCATGACCTACCAGGCGGCCTCGGGCGCCGGTGCGCAGAACATGCGCGAGCTGATCCGCCAGATGGGCGCTACCCACGCGGCCGTGGCCGATGACCTGGCCAACCCGGCCAGCGCCATCCTCGACATTGACCGCAAGGTCGCCGAGGCCATGCGCAGCGACGCCTACCCAACGGAAAACTTCGGTGTGCCGCTGGCAGGCAGCCTGATCCCATGGATCGACAAGGAACTGCCGAACGGCCAGAGCCGCGAAGAGTGGAAGGCCCAGGCCGAGACCAACAAGATCCTGGGCCGCTTCAAGAGCCCGATCCCGGTCGACGGCATCTGCGTGCGCATCGGCGCCATGCGTTGCCACAGCCAGGCGCTGACCATCAAGCTGAACAAGGACGTGCCGCTGGCCGACATCGAAGGCCTGATCAGCCAGCACAACCCCTGGGTCAAGCTGGTGCCGAACCAGCGCGAGATCAGCATGCAGGAGCTGAGCCCGACCAACGTCACCGGTACCCTGAACGTGCCGGTTGGCCGTCTGCGCAAGCTGAACATGGGCTCCCAGTACCTGGGCGCGTTCACCGTCGGCGACCAGCTGCTGTGGGGCGCCGCCGAGCCGCTGCGCCGCATGCTGCGGATCCTGCTGGAACGGTAAGTGCTGCTGTGAGTTGAAAGAAACCCGTGCCTTGCGCACGGGTTTTTTTATTCGCGGCAGATTGCTTTCATGCCCCGGCCACCCCGTAGCCGCTGCCGCAGGCTGCGCTGGCCCTGTGCCTCACCGAGGATCTTCAGCGAGCGCCCGGGCCAGCGCAGCCTGGC